>NZ_KV917378.1:2367058-2692455 GCF_002019735.1 Salipaludibacillus agaradhaerens | reverse complement strand
GCCATTGAACCGAAACTACTTATTCTCGATGAACCAGCAGCAGGCCTTGATCCAGAAGCACATCAGATGATGATGCAATTATTCTATGAATGGTTTAAGGCAGAAGAGAAACGAAGTATCATCCTGGTTACCCACCATATGGAGGATGCTGCCTTGTATTCCGATGACATTATCGTCATGGATAAGGGGAGTATCAATATGAAAGGTACGCCAGCAGAGGTTTTCTCAAAAACAGACGAGTTGGAAGCATTAAAGTTGGCTGTGCCAGAGTCCGTCAAGCTATTGTCATTGCTTAAGGCCAAGTGCGGTGAACAGATTGATACACAAGCCTTTACGCTCGATGACACCGTCAGTCGACTGCTCGCCTATTTAGGAAAGGACGTGGCGAGCCGTGTTTGATAATGTGATTATTGGCCAGTTTGTCCCTAGAGAGTCTGTCATTCACCGTCTTGATCCACGATCGAAGTTAATAGCTGTTATGCTGTTCGTCATCTTTCTTTTTGCTAGCAGGCATCCTGCTGTCCTGATAAGTGGAGGCCTACTTACCATTACAGCGTTTGTTTTGGCTAACATTCCCCTTCGTTTTTACATGAAAGGGATGCGATTTATTGCCATTATCATTCTTTTTACTTTTATATTGCACCTGATCATGACAAACGAAGGAACGGTGCTGTGGGATGCTGGTTGGATGACGGTCTATACTGGTGGTGTGAGCACGGGGGCGTTAATCGGATTCCGTCTTCTTCTGCTCATTGTTATGACGACGCTATTAACACTGTCCACAACACCTGTAGACTTAACAGACGGCATGGAGAGGCTTATGCAGCCTTTAGCAAAAATGAAGATACCAACTCATGAATTAGCGCTCATGATGTCAATTGCATTAAGGTTTATTCCCACGTTATTAGAAGAAACATCTAAAATTGCAAAAGCCCAGATGGCAAGAGGAGCGAACTTTTCTCAAGGCTCTCTTTGGCAGCGTCTTAAAGCGATCGTGCCGATCCTCATACCACTGTTTGTCCAAGCGTTTAAACGAGCAGAAGATTTAGCTACAGCGATGGAAGCGAGAGGTTATGCTGGCGGGAAGGGGCGAACGAAATACAGGCAACTAGTATGGAAGAGACAAGACACGCTTGTGATAAGTGTTTTCGTCTTGTTTTCACTCATGACGATTATTTTGCAATGGATAGGATAGAGGTGAAAGTCAATGCAACGGGTATTAGCAACATTATCATACGATGGGGCTCGTTTTCATGGTTATCAAAGACAGCCCCAGGATCGCTCGGTTCAAGGGGAGGTCGAAAAGGCATTAGCGACAATTCATAAAACGCCAAGCTGGCCGTCCACCTCATCGGGACGAACGGATGCCGGTGTTCACGGGATTCGTCAGCCTGTTCATTTTGATACACCATTAACGATACCTGAAGACCGCTGGCCAAAGGCCTTAAATAGTTTACTGCCAGATGACATTTACGTGCATACGTGTAGGCATGTTCCTCAGTCATTTCACGCTCGCTACGATGCAGTAGGGAAAGAATATATTTATCGGCTTTCGACTAGCTCTGACTATAATGTGTTTCAGCGACGCTATATCTGTCATACTGACAGGACACTTAATATGGCGGCCATGCAAGCGGCAGCCAGCCAATTTATTGGGACACATGACTTTACGAGCTTTTCATCCCCGAAAACCGATGTGGTGGATAAAGTGCGGACGATTTATTTGATAGACATCGCAAAAGAGGGCGATGACTGGACGTTCAGGTTCATTGGCAGCGGCTTTTTATATCAGATGGTGCGCGTGTTAATGGGGACATTGTTAGAAGTAGGAAGCGGTACACGTCAGTGGGATGAAATAGAGACGATTATGGCGGCGAAAAATCGGGCACTGGCTGGAAAAACCGCACCTGCCCACGGGTTATATTTGTCTCAAGTGTTTTATGACGAACAGATATTAGCTGATTACGTAAAAAAAATTCAATAACAACGAAACCTGGTGTATTTTCAGGTTGACATGGCCCTTCATATATTATATGATGATCTATGGTATTCTTATGCCCACTAGCCCCGGGTACGGAATCGATCGTTGAAATGACAGTTAGATTTGGATAGTTTTTTGACTAGTAGGAGGGAAATAACGAATGCGTACAACATATATGGCAAAGCCACAAGACGTGGAGCGCAAGTGGTTCGTGGTTGACGCTGAAGGTAAAGCACTTGGACGCCTAGCTTCTGAAGTTGCGAGCATCCTTCGCGGTAAGCACAAGCCCACTTTTACGCCGCATATTGACACAGGTGATCACGTCATCGTGATTAACGCTGAAAAGATTCACTTAACAGGTAACAAACTTCAAGACAAAATGTACTACCGTCACAGCCGCTACCCTGGTTCATTGAAATCAATGTCTGCAGGTGAAATGCGTGACCGTAAACCAGAACGTTTAATCGAGCTTGCTATTAAAGGCATGCTTCCAAAAGGATCTCTTGGCCGTCAAATGGCTAAGAAATTAAATGTTTATGCTGGAAGCGAGCACCCACACCAAGCTCAAAAGCCAGAAACATTAGAATTACGCGGTTAATATAGAAGGAGGGAATTTTCTTGGCACAAGTTCAATACTACGGAACAGGTCGTCGTAAGAACTCTGTTGCACGTGTTCGTCTCGTACCTGGAGACGGTAAAATCGTGATCAACAACCGTGACATCAACGACTACTTTGACCTTGAAACATTAAAAGTTATCGTAAAACAACCACTTGTTGAAACTCAAACGGAAGGCACATACGATGTGCTCGTTAACGTTGACGGCGGTGGATACACAGGACAGGCAGGCGCTATCCGTCACGGCGTTGCCCGTGCACTTCTTAAAGCTGACCCAGATTTCCGTCAGCCACTTAAAAAAGCAGGCTTCCTAACACGTGACGCACGTATGAAAGAGCGTAAGAAATACGGTCTTAAAGCAGCACGTCGTGCACCTCAGTTCTCAAAACGTTAATAAACCTTATATCAAAAGGTTCAGCCCTCTTTGCTCTTATGGAGCAGGGAGGTTTTTTAATTTCTCGGTTTAATGACCATCTTTTTATAAAATGACTTCTTCTCCCGAATCAGTATGAACAAAATACATTTTATTGTTTTCTCTTATTAAAGTGATATCTGTGCCAACTGGCATATCAAAAATACTCATAATTGCAGGCTCAATTTCAACAACAATTCCCCAGTCACAAATGGACATATTTGATGCATCTGCAAGAAATTCCTCTGTATCGCTATCAGACAAAAACCTCCATCCATTATCAAGGTCGTCCGCAGGGGCTTCTTTAATGCACCATTTTATTTTACCTACACCTTTTAAAATATGATTCGATACAACACTACCACCTAAACCACTGCTCTTTCTTAACTAATCACCTCCATAACTTTTTTCATATCATCAGTACCATGTTCCCAAATATCACAAATAAACCTTGAAAGGTATAAAGCCAATCAAGGTAATCGAATTCAATTCAACTATTTAAATATTTAAAATGTGCTCATTATGAAGACCTCTATAATAAAAAATCCATTTATTTATCACTATCTATTTCTTCTATGAATTCTAAAAACGAGTCTTGGAGCTCCCCTTCTGTATCTTTAGAATCAAGCAGTAATTTAGGTTCTAACGAACAATTTTCCAAAGTCGAACTGCCATCAATTACCCCTAGCATCTTTGAAATACTATCAATCATCGTTTGTTCAATTATCTTCATTAATGCCTCTTTATTTTCATCTGTTAAACTATCGTAAAGACCAATAGCTTTTCTCCAATAATCATCTGTTTTAGAAGTAACATTTGTTGTTTCATACGTGTCTTTGTACAGTTGAAGATTCTCTTTAACAATAGACTCATAAAGTGATTTAACGAAAATATCATTCATTTTATTTCCTCATTTTTGGATACATTTTTTTGTTTAATTCAATAAGTTCTTTTAAAGAAGAATTTTGGTATGTCATCATAGACTCTTCTAAGCTCCCTAGTATCTATAGCCAATAACTGTCTAGGATTATCTATTCCTTTTGTACTTCTTGAAATTATTCCATAAGGTCCTTTAATGGTGTACCCCACCTTCTTTGGAACATCAATTGCAGGTGCAGTATTTAAATTATAATTATCTCCTAATTTCTTCATTGCGGCTTTCTGTCCTGCATTGATTTTCATCTGGATGGGGTCTTCCAGCATGTGTATGAGCTATTTTGTCATTTGTATGCTCGACTACTACTTTTTTACCATGAGGTGTATCGTATCATAGTAACGCCCATGATGCGTCTTATTTGTACTATAATTATAATTTTTAGACTCATATCCTTTTTTAGTAATATCATCTCCTACCCGCCATTGCCGAGTAAGCTGTTGTGAACGAGGGAGGTCTGCCAAGTCTTTAACTTTTGTTAGTGTTCCTTTTCTGTTTAAATTACTTGTTGTCTTGACAACACCCCCAACATTATCTGCATTCTTCGCAAACTTGGCAACTTTTTAAGCTCCTTTAACTGCCGCACTGGGAAGTGAATATAGAAACATACTATAAGAAAAATCTCGGACAAGACAATGATATACTTGAACGGTATGACTTCGGTATATAGTCGATTAAGCATTCATTGGTGGAATAATGAAATCGCCTTAATAGCAATATTTAATAAATCATGCCTCTTAAAATATGTTACACTTTCACCGAATGTATAGTTTTAGTTATTTTAAAGGGATTATAATATGAAAGAGGGGTTGAATCGTATGGAAAGTATTGAGCAATTGCAAAAAATAAACACACCAGCCCATCAAGTATACTTAGCATTAACAACGAAGGAAGGTTTGTCTGAAGTATGGACAAAGGATCTGAAAGTGGAAGCGGTCGTTGGAAAGGTGAATGAGTTTCGCTTTGGTCCTAATGATACAGCCAAAATGAAAGTTATTGAGCTTGTTCCGGACAAGCGAGTCAGCTGGGAATGCGTGGACGCTGATGCCGATCTGGAATGGATCGGGACTACGATCACATTTGAATTAACTGAATCTAACGGTACCACAAAGGTTGATTTTAGCCATGCCCAGTGGAAGGAAATTACGTCATGTTACAAGTTTTGCAATTACAACTGGGCGATGTTTTTGCTGAGCTTGAAGCAGTACTGTGAGCTTGGGAAAGGCACACCTTACCAAGAAAGAACTCTTTAGAGAAGAAAACGTCCCTGAATTTTCGGAAAGAACGAATATACAGCATCTGTTTAATTATTATGCAACAAAAGGTCAACCAGAAAAAACTGGCTGACCTTATATTACGATCGGGCGTATTTCTAAAAAAAGAATTACGCTCTTTCCTAATGAGTAGGGCCATATTCTTGAATAAGGAAGAAAGGTAATTCACCTTGAAATGTAAAAGTTACGTAATAAAAAGAGAAACTTATTGGAAAAAGGTAAATTATCTATTAAGATGATTTGTTAAAGCTGTACGCTTTTCTTCTTGGTACCAATAAATGTAATCGGAGTATTAGCTTTTGCTTGAAAAATTACGGAATTTCAATATTAAATCTTTTACTCATTTTATTTATAAATTCATCATCTTTCATTTCCTCACGTTCCATTAATAAATCTGAGCCAGTATTGTATCTCAGTTGATTGGTTGGATCACTTGCTGCCTTGTAAATCAAGTCAGCAACAATATTCGGAGGTGGGACTTCTTGAAGGTCAAATAAGCTTTCATAAACTGATCCGACTTTTTGCTCGAAATCACTATATTCGGTCAGCTGATTACTCTGAAGCGTATCCATAGACCTGCCTGTAAACTCAGTTCTTGTTGGTCCTGGTTCTATAATCTTTACCCGAATATTTTGAGGAGCTAGTTCGTACATTAAAGATTCCGTAAATCCGTTTATGGCAAATTTGGTAGCATGGTAAAGTGAAAACAGTGGAAGGGTAATTCTGCCTCCCTCAGAGGTAATGTTAATAATGAGGCCCTGATGATTTTTTCTGAAGTGGGGGAGGATCGCTTTTGTTACTCGCATCAAACCAAAAACATTGACGTCAAACTGTCTTTGAATTTGTTCTTCTGTTGCAGCTTCGAATATTCCAAATGCGCTGTATCCCGCATTGTTTACAATGACATCAATATTACCGAATGTCTTAATTCCTTGCTCAATCGCTTTGTCAATTGATTCTTTCATTTCAACGTCCAGCTCGGTGACAAAAATATTCTCAATCTTAGTAAGCTCTTTCTCTTTTTCAGGAGAACGCATCGTTGCAATGACATGCCACCCTTTTTGTGCAAAATGTAAGGCTGTAGCTCTTCCAATTCCTGCTGATGTACCAGTAATCAATATCGTTTTCATTATTAGTCCCTCCTCTTTAATCTTCTGTTGATAAAGAATATAGGTCAATTTTGCGATTTATAAGTTCCATGTAGCGCGTTAATTCTTTTATCTGATTTTGAAGGTGAGTGTTTCGTTGTCTAAGCAGATTTATCCGCTCGTTTTTTGATTTTTCCCCCTGTTGGGTTAATTGAGCAAATTTCTTCATTTCTGTAATTCCCATTCCAGCCTCACGAAGGCAACGGGCAAATTTGATCCATTCAACGTCTTCGTAATCATAAATGCGAATACCCTTTTCATTACGCTTAACCGGTGGGAGAATACCCTCTTTTTCATAGTAGCGAAGTGTGTGAATTGATAATCCAGTCTCTTTGGCGAGTTGGCCAATTTTCAAACGCCATCCTCCTTTCTGAATCAATTTCATCATGAGAAATACTAAAAATAACCGAGTCATTTTCGTTAATTAATTAAGTGAAATCGAGCGTGAATAATTAGTTAACTTGTAATGACAGTAGGTGAATCCTTAAGGAAGCAAAACCTCCATTAACTGAAGACAAACAAGCCTTTATGGGGTTCTACTTTTACAGCGAAGGGGTTGCTCAATACTTTGCTAAGGTACAAAAGAGCTGTAATGGCCAGTTTTGTAATGAAAGAAGAATGATGAAATTGACTCTTCTATTTAAATTTAATTAAGCTTATCAGCTAGAGCACACTCTATGTCAAGGGATTAAATATGTTAAATGAGACTCTTATTTTTGAAAATTGGACAATACGAAAAATGTAGAGAGAACAAAACCGCCAAGCGTCTGTAAATCACTTGGGGACAACTTTCGCTATTCACATTCATGCCATTACAAAAAAGGGCATAGCACTTCTCCTTTTTCTTTATCATAAGCGAGATCATCCTTGATAAAGTCAGATACATGGATGCCCTTTTTTATAGGTTAAACTTTAATTGCCTTCCAACAGATCTCAACCGTCTGTTTAATTTTATTTTCATCCAGGCGAAATTTCCCCGTTAAGTCTCCTTTTATTACCGATGTGATAATGCCAATCACAATATGACAACTAAAAATTGGATCCATGTCACGTACGATGCCGTGCTTCTGCCCTTCTACGATAATTTGTAAGATAATTTCATCCGCAGGAACCGGCTGTTTTCTTATCTCTTCTGGTATAAAAGGAGAATCACAATAATTATCTATCAATAACATTTCTTGAGGGTGACTAAATCCAAATTCGGCCATATTAAACAATATTGCCTTCATTTTTTCGTATGTTGTTAAAGTATCATCATACTCTTTTAGGATGTATTCACCCATATGCGTCCGTGCGTTAACAAAAACCTCACTCACTACGTCCTCCTTATTACTAAAATAATGATAGAACGTGCTTGAACCAACATTTGCTTTCGTGAAGATTTTTGAAAATGTCACTGATTGTAAACCTTCTTCTGTTATTAAATCTAATGTTGCAGTTAATATATCTTCTCGTTTTCCCATTTTGCACCTCTTATCGGAATGTATATTCTATATTTTATCACAAACAAGAGATTAGTCAATTTAAGTGTTTTTATTTAAAAACTAATAAAATTGCTTAAAACGGTAATTTTCTACGATGTCGAAAGTTTTCTCTTGCATTATTTCCAAAGGTATTATACTCTTTGTTAGAATAAACATTCTAATATTTGTTTATTCAACTTTACTTTTAAAGGAGGCATTCATTTGTTTGATTACAAAGGAAAAGTGGCACTAGTAACGGGCGCCTCAGGCGGAATTGGAAAACAATACGCAAAGGAATTAGCGTCTAAAGGGAGCGATGTCATTTTAGTGGCACGCTCAAAAGAAAAGTTAGAGGCATTGGCAATAGAGTTATCCAGTGCTTATCGAATTCGCACATATCCTTTACCAACAGATTTATCGAAAGCGGATTCAGTAGCATCTTTGGCACAACAAATTGAAGATCTCAATTTAAACGTTGATATTTTAATTAACAATGCTGGATTTGGCACTCATGGCCGTTTTGAAACGATCCGAAACGACCAGGAACAAGAGATGATAAACCTTAATATATCTACGATTGTTGGTATGACGCATCAGTTCTTACCATACATGCAACAACAAAAGACGGGGATTATTGTTAATGTTGCTTCGCTAAGTTCTTTTCAACCGATCCCTTACATGGCTACCTATGCAGCAACAAAAGCATTTGTTCTGTCATTCACCGAATCACTTTTCGCAGAGAATAGACACCTTGGCGTGAGTGTCTTGGCACTGTGCCCTGGAACAACAAAAACGAAATTTTTCGATGTTATCGGCACACAAAATATGCCAGGAGGAATTAATGGGACTCCTGAATCGGTCGTGAAAGCTGGTTTTAAAGGAATTGATAAAAAACGGAGCTACATCATAGACGGCGTCAAAAATTATTGGATCGCTCAAGCTAGTCGATTTATGCCACGAAAATTTACTGCAATTATGGGTGAACGGGTGACTCGCCCTGCAGACATACAAATACCTGCTTCAATCGTAAAGCAATAAGTCAAAAGAGATACAATAACTTTTATGGAGGTCGAGAGAATGGCATATAAAAACATTGCAAAAAGAAGTCTTGGAAAACAAGGATTAGAGGTATCTGCACTTGGTCTTGGTACGATGCTCATGCCAAATGACGACGAATCCGTACGTGTCATTCACGAAGCGTTGGATATGGGTGTAACCATGTTTGACACAGCAGATCTTTATGGTGATTATGCAGAGCAACGATTTGGCGTAAACGAAAAATTAGTTGGACGTGCGCTAAAGGATAGGCGTGAGAAAGCAATTATCGCTACAAAGTTTGGTATTACACATACTCAAGGCTATAAGGGTGATCGGGCATACATTAAGAAATCAGTGGATGCGAGTTTGTATAACCTTGGATTAGATTATATAGATCTTTATTATCAGCATCGTTTAGATCCTAATACAGCCATTGAGGAAACCGTGGACACTTTATCCGAGCTAGTTAAAGAAGGAAAAATCCGTTATATTGGATTATCGGAAGCTCCTGCAGATATTATTAAACGAGCGCACAAGGTTCATCCACTATCAGCCGTAGAAACGGAATATTCTTTATGGAGCCGAGAAGTAGAAGATGAGATTCTGCCATTATTAAAAGAACTCGAAATAGGTTTAGTGCCTTACAGCCCGTTAGGTCGGGGGTTTTTAACTGGTCAGATTAAAAAATTTGAAGATTTACCAGAGGATGACTATCGACGTCAGTATGAGCGGTTTCAAGGTGATAATTTTATCAAAAACGTAGAAGTCGTCACTAAAATTCAAGAGTTAGCTAGTAAAAAAGGCTATTCCCCTGCTCAACTTGCTTTGGCATGGTTGCTTGGTCAAGGGGATCAAATTGTACCAATCCCTGGCACTAGAAAAGCGGAAAGAATAAGAGAAAACCTAGGGGCTCTGCAAGTTCAACTAACCCAGGAGGATTATCTGGAAATTGAAAACATTTCACCTAAGGGAACGGCAGCTGGTGGAAGAGGTACATCTCAATCCTAATAGCCCCCTTATGAGCCCAAAAACAGCGTTTTATTAAAGAGCAGCGATTTATAGTTATCTATAAAATCAATATCAGATCAATTTAGAACTAATAGCTCTCCTTTACTTGCTTCAGTATAAGCAAGTAAGCGGAAAAAAGTATGGTTTGGTGGTTGTGTTTGAATTAATTCAAGAAAATGTTGAATAATATTTTTGGCATTCTGTTTCTTTATCGCTAACTAAGTAATCTAACTGTCTTTTTGGACCTCTTCAAATTTATGATTCTATTGAGCTTTTATGCTCTTTGAATCGATTTCTAACTGAATTTTAGCTGCATATTTTTTGGTCTCTCGTTTAGTTCTAAAGGGGACTACAACGAATGAAATAATTAAGAGATATTTTCCCGAAGAGTAAAAAATCAAAAGGGAATTTAATTTAAAATTCCCTCTTCCCTTTTAAATCTTAATAAAGTTATTTGGACCCCTTTTTTTACAAAGGGATTTGGTTATTTATGTTGAAATTAGGTTATGAATAATCAGGGCTTGTGAAGAAATGCATTTAAACTAATGGGGGAAAAGTTATAAAGATATTTCAGGGGGAAAAATTATGCTAAAAGTAAGATCACTTGAGAATAATGATTATGAACTAATTAAAGAAGCAGAAAAAGTTATTGAAAATAATTATAGGTATGGAAGACATCACATTGGTGCAGCGGTTAGAACCACATCAGGTAATATCTTTTCAGCTGTTCACGTAGAAGCAAACGTTGGAAGAATTACAGTATGTGGAGAAGCAATGGCAATCGGGAAGTCCATTTCAGAAGGTGAACACGAGTTTGATACTATTGTAGCAGTAGCTCACCCTCATCCTCACGAAGATATAGAAAAATGCTGGGTTGTCGCACCTTGTGGTATGTGTCGGGAGTTAATTAGTGACTACGGAAAAGATACTGATGTAATTATTTTTTACAATGGAGAATTAGTTAAATGTAATGCAATTGATCTGTTACCAGAAAAATACACAAGTGATATAGAATAATATTATCTTTAACAAACGGATGCGATAGTTGAATACGTTTTAGGCTGTCCGTATTCATCAAACAGGGAGAAGAGTGAAGGTAGCTTTTAAGGGGTGTTTCATCCATGTTAATAAGGACTAACCTGTTCCTCATGAAGGTTAAAGTAATTTAACACTTTGTCCAAATGAATAGTTACAAAGGAGTTTGTGAAACATTTGCTCAAACTAATGGAGAGTGTTAGTAAAATTGCAGGTTGCAATGTTGCAGCTCTTTTTTTGTAACTATAACTGGAAAATGATGATAAACTAAAGGGATACTTGAAAAGAAATATTTTAATTACAGGGGGAGAGTAAGTTATGAAAAATCAGAAACTTATTATATTATTAACTTCAATAAGCGTCTTTCTTATTATAATGGTGCTAGATTTACAAAGATGGGGGGAGTATTCTGCTTTTAAACAATCGGTTATTGGTATATTAATCATTTTATGGTTTGTACATTTTGTTATTATGCTCAAGGTACTTTATTCAAGAAAAAATATTATCCATAAGAAAACATAATTTCTTCAATTGGTTGAGTGGTAAGGTGATAAAACACCTGCTCTTTTTATTTTTTTACTTACACTACGATATGTAGTGCGTACAGCATACGATATCGTATTTTGATTTTCCGGAAAATCTACTAAACTGCGCCACGAATAATAGAGCGATCGCCATTATATAAAGAACCATCTTTCAATGCTGTACTGACCCAAGGGGGAGAAGGACGGACCTTTTCCTGAAACAGACGTGTTTCAGGTTATTCGTGATGATGTAAATAAAAAAAGAACGATCTGTGGCCGCTTCTTTTCTTGTGGTTATAATACTGAATTTCTATAAATATCAAAGACATCTATATCTTCTTGTTCAAATAAACTCTCAGGAGCTTCTAATCCTTTTTCCTGCTTAAGTGAATATTCCTTTTCAGATGTGAAGACGCCATCTTTCATGTATATCTTTCTTGCGTCCGCTATGTCTCGTAAGGGTATCACGGTAGCTTAGGCTTAAGAAGATCTCTGAAATAAAAAATCCAATCAGCTATCACTATCTATTTCTTCTATGAATTCTAAAAACGAGTCTTGGAGTTCCCCTTTTGTATCTTTAGAATCAAGCAGTAATTTAGGTTCTAACGAACAATTTTCCAAAGTCGAACTTCCATCAATTACCCTTAGCATATTTGAAATACTATCAATCATCGTTTGTTCAATTATCTTCATTAATGCCTCTTTATTTTCGTCTGTTAAACTATCGTAAAGACCAATAGCTTTTCTCCAATAATCATCTGTTTTAGAAGTAACATTTGTTGTTTCATACATGTCTTTGTACAGTTGAAGATTCTCTTTAACAATAGACTCATAAAGTGATTTAACGAAAATATCATTCATTTTATTTCCTCATTTCTCGATACATTTTTTTGTTTAATTCAATAAGTTCTTTTAAAGCAGAATTCGGTATGTGATTATAGACTCTTCTAAGTTCGCTAGTATCTCTAGCCAATAGGTGATTACATCCATTTTTACAATCATAATAGATATCAAAAACGACTAAATGGCCTTAGCCCTATGGAATATAGAGCTAAAGCCACTTAATCCGTTTTATTATTTCCCCAGTCAAGTAGACAGAGGACAGTTCTTTATCCACCAGTTTTATACAATTATTCTTCGCATATTTTAATTATGTCTTTAGGTATAGATTCAAAAATTAACAATTCTGATTTTGTATAAGGCTTCTTTATCAAATACTCTTCAAGTGTCATCATACTGTCCCAGTATAGTTTAATCCAGTGTTCAATAGTTTCTCCAGTATCAAAATTAAAAGCTTCCTCATCAAAATCTTTCAAATCCTCATAAAATGCTTGATCATAGATCGACAAAGAAATATCACCATCAAATACTAGGATTTTATCCGTAAATATAGGAAAGCAAAAAGATTTGGAAAAACGATTGGTTATATCAACACCTATTGCTTCTTTAAAGTTAAGCCAATCAGGTGTATTGGAAGGTCTTAATAGTTCTGTTATCTCAAATTTCACTATGCCACCATTACTATATCTATTGTTTGACTTAGTAGAAGATTTAATGCCATCATTCATGATTTCTTCCAACGAAACATGATGATCGTGATTTTCTGGCAAATATGCATGATACAGCAAATTACTCATGTATCTCACCTACTTAATATTTATTTTCTTGGAACATAAGGAAAATGTGAGCTTCTAGTTGGGTTACCTATGTTATCAAATACCCTATGACTCCCAGTCGGTGTATTAGGTGTACTGATATTTCCTTCAAATTCCTTATAATACTTAGTTATTTTGTTTGGGTTTGGATTATTAGGATTGGGCCAGTTTGAATAAGCTTTATCAGGATTAGCCACTGTTTCTTTCCTTAGTTTGGAAACATCTACATTTTCCCCGTACTGTGACCTATTGGGAGTAGATGGTCTGCTTGGGTCATACATATGTTTTTCAGAATGTGGGTTGACAAAATCTTTAGGATTGCTACCGCCACCTTGTTTAATAGGCACTGGCGCATTACCCGTAGACACTCTGGCCACATCCCCAACCTTATCCGTATTCTTCGCAAACTTGGCAACTTTTGAAGCGCCTTTTACAGCCGCACCGCCTAGAATAGCGCCACCAGCTACCGCACGCTCCCAAGGCTCTAAGCGCCTACCGGTGAGAGGATCGTATCCTGTGGCAGCTTCGATACCGGCTTTTAAATTACCAACGACCGGCACGAAATCAACGACGGCGGAAAGACTGGCTGCGGGGTTCTCTGTGACATAATTATACGCACTTGATGCCGCATTGCCAACCGTATCAATCGTTTTCTCCACCGTATCCGTGACAGCTGAGACTGTTTTGGACCACCACGATTTATCTTCTTCTACTTCTTCCAAGGCTTGCTGTTCAGCTAAGCGTGCTTCCTCGGCCTCGATGGCAGCCTGTTCTGCTTCGAGTCGCGCTAGCTCCTCGGCTTCAATGGCTGCTCGTTCAGCTTCGAGGATCACCAGTTCTTCCTCCCGTGGATCAGCTGTTGATTTAATCTCTGTTGATCGCTCTTGTAATACCTCAGTCAGTTTACTGTGCGTGGGTAAGTAATGGAGTTGGTCGACTGAAAAATCTTTAACGCTGAGATGTCCGCCACCCATGGCTTCATGCATTTCCATCACGTACTTACCTAATGTCTTCAAGTTGTCCTTGATAGACTGCAACGAGACGGTACCCGTATGGTCGAATTGCAACACTTTGTCTACAACCGAATTGGCTTCCTTTTTAGCCACATGAATGGTCTGCTGGACATCGCTATCATCAATAAGAGGGATAGAGATAATATCTTGAATACTTCTTAGTGTCTCATTTGCCGAATCTGTTAATGCCATGGCCGTTTGACTGACCCGATCAAGCCCGTCTTGGACGTCGTTTTCTATAAACGCTTGATCGATAAATCCGCCTGGTGCTGGTTCCACAAAGTCTAAAGATTGTTTGATCTGCTGGAGGATGTGTTCATAATCTTCTGAGAACAGTCTTAACAATTGAATGAAAGGGATGTGACACGTAGCATAGAAATCGCGAATAGCTTGTCCACCCTGTCCTCTAAACTCAGCTTCTAAGTTCACAAAATTAGTAAGGGCGATTTCCATCTCGCGCAGTTGATCTTCTTTTTCGTTTAGCGCCTGAATCGTTGTATCAATCGCTTCATGAACCTTATCTACATCTAATTGTTTCGTAGTCATAGAATAGCCGCTCGCTTTCTATTAAATTATGTAGTCTTCTCTACATAATAATGGAAAGAGAACGCAGGTTAAATAAGGAAATAGACGTATTTATATTAAGGGGATGCGCATGATATAGGTCGTTAGTCATTCGCACATAAAGGTCATGTAAGAGACTATTAGTCAATGGATAAAAAAAGAGTAGGGGACGTGAACCCCTACTCAATCTTTATCATTGCTCTGGTTAATAAGATGTTCGAATACCCGGGGTAATGCGTCAAAGCGTTTTTTACCAACGGCTTTTAGCTGCCTTGTAGCTTGATAATATACTTTTCTAGCAAGAAAAAAACGCCTAAGAAGGTCGGGGTTTATTTTGATGTGTGCCGGCATGTCTAACAGCTAAGTGGCGAAAGTCCACTACAGGCTTGGCAGTGGGAACTGTTAGCGAATGGCAAGGGTGTCTAGGGTGATCTAGAATCTGAAGGAAGCCGGACGCAAAATCTCGGGGCAACGGTCAGGAACTACGAGAGGAAAGTGGTTACACTTACCTGTGGGGGTTTACCGGGGTTTTTCGAGATGAAAAAATAATTATAAAAAGATACCGATCTATCTAGAACAAACATTGCGGTAGGAAGACCATGAGCTTAACTTCTCGGAAAGATGAGGGCCATGATGAAAGGCAAAAGGAAATGGTTAACGTAAATCACTTTCTTTTGTCTATTGATCGAGAGAGATCGCCCATAGACCCTTAATAATGAAGTCCCAATAGAAAGCAGGAGTCCCTATTAATAGTAAAAAAGTTATATGATATAATTTGGGATATCGTGATAAAAGTAGGGGGTGTATTATGGGTAACAGTAATTTTCATTTTCTTTCTGATAAATGGGAGATCTTAGCGAACTTAGGTGAGACAGCAGAGAGTAACGTATTTAATGATCCCAACACAACCTTGATGAAACTTCGCGTATTTGCTGAGACGTTAACGAAGTATGTCCTAGCTTACGAAGAGATTAAAGAAACATATGATACGAAACAAACTGATAGAATAAGTGCATTAAGAAGAGAAGACCTGATTACGGAAGATTTGATTGATATTCTTGAGATCATTCGTAAAAAAGGGAATAAGGCGATGCATGAAGGATATGGTACTGAAAAAGAAGGACAGGCACTATTACATATGGCATATCGCCTTGCCGTTTGGTTCATGCAAGTTTATGGCGCTTGGGACTTCGTAGAACCAACGTACAAGGAACCTACTCCAACCCATAAAGTAGATGAGGAAGAGCTTAAAAAACTCTCGGCTACCTATGATGAGAAAGTAGCCAAACTGGAGAGCGAACTTGAAAAGCTCCGACACGCACAATTAGCTGTACCAGATAAAGATAAGTTAGAAAGAAAGAAGCATTCTAGAAAATACGGTAGCCATTTGAATTTAACCGAAGAGGAAACCCGTATAAAAATTGATGAACAGCTCCGTGATGCTGGATGGGAAGCAGACTCAGAACGGATTCGGTATGGAAAAGGCACACGGCCTGAAAAGGGTAAAAATTTAGCGATTGCTGAATGGCCACTAAAAAAAGGGTTTGCCGATTATGCTTTATTTGTTGGTCTCGAATTTATCGGGATCGTCGAAGCGAAAAGACAACTTAAAAACATTCCTTCTGATATTGAACAAGCGAAAGACTATGCGCGGTTAGTCAAAAAAGTAGAAGATGAGGTGATTTATGAGCCGTATGGTGACTATTTTGTGCCATTTTTATTCGCAACCAATGGTCAGCCATACAGACAACAGTTTGCAGAGAAATCAGGGGTATGGTTTTTAGATGCGAGAAAACCAACTAATCATCCCCGTCCTCTTCAAGCCTGGTATTCACCACAAGGTCTTAAAGAGCTGTTGACGTTAGACGCAGATCGAGCTAATAAAAAGCTCCATGATGAAACGTTGGCTTATTTGAATTTAAGACCTTATCAAGAGAAGGCAATCAAGGCCGTTGAAAAAGCAATTGAACGCGAGCAACGCGCCATCTTACTTGCCATGGCAACAGGGACAGGTAAAACGAGAATGGCGATTGGCCTTGTTTATCGGTTAATCAAACATAATCGTTTTAAGCGGATTTTATTTTTAGTGGACCGGTCTGCCTTAGGAGAACAAGCAGAAGCGGCTTTTAAAGACTCCAAGCTAGAGAACTTCCTGTCATTTACGGAAATTTTTGAACTGCAATCGTTACAAGATATAAAACCAAACCCAGAAACAAAAGTTCACATTGGAACGGTACAAGGCATGCTAAAACGGTTGTTCTATTCTGAACATGATGCTGACACGCCTACCGTTGATCAATATGATTGTATTATTGTGGATGAAGCACACCGAGGGTACACATTAGATAAAGACATGTCTGAGGTTGAAGCGTTGTTTAGGGACCATCAAGATTACGTCAGTAAATATCGCCAAGTGTTAGAGTATTTCGATGCGACCAAAATTGGCTTAACCGCTACACCAGCCCTACACACGGTTGATATCTTTGGTGAGCCTGTCTTTACGTACTCCTATCGTGAAGCTGTTGTCGATGGGTATCTTATTGATCATGAGCCCCCTTATCAATTTGAGACAGTCTTAAAGAAAACGGGTATTTCATGGTCTGAAGGTGAAACGGTAGATGTATATAACACTCAAACCGGTGAGATAGAAACGGCATTGCTTGAGGACGAAGTGAATTTAGAAGTGACGCAATTTAATAAAATGGTTATCACTGAAAATTTTAATCGGGTCATTTTAGCTGAATTAGCTAACTATATTGATCCTACTGGACTTGGAAAAACGTTAATTTTCGCAGCGACAGATGATCATGCTGATATGGTTGTGCGGATTTTTACAGAAGAATTAGAAGAGATTCATGGCCCAATTGATGATAATGCCGTCATGAAAATCACCGGTTCAATTAAGAACCCATCACAAGCGATTAAACTGTTTAAAAATGAACGATTACCGAATATCGTCGTAACGGTTGATCTACTGACAACTGGTGTCGATGTGCCGTCAATTACAAACATCGTCTTTCTAAGAAGAGTCCGTTCTCGTATTCTTTATGAGCAAATGTTAGGTCGTGCCACGAGAAGGCAAGATGACATCGGCAAAGATCATTTCTCTATATATGACGCAGTTGGCATTTACGAGTCACTTAAACCGTATACATCAATGAAACCGGTCGTTAAAAGTCCTAAAGTGACCGTCCAACAAATCGCGGAGGAACTAGAACAGCTTGAAGATAAACAGCAACAAGAGCAGCATAAAGATGAGCTTATTGCTAAAATCCAACGGAAAAAACAGCGTTGGGAAGAAAAAGATCATGAAGACTTTAAAGTGCTGTCTGGTGGCCAAACCATTAACGAATTCGTCGATTGGGTGAAACAATCAGAGCCGGAAAAAGTCATAGAAAAGCTAACAACTCATCAAACTATCCTGCAGTACCTTGACGAGAATAGAGGGAGACCTGTCCTGCAATATATCTCAACCCATGAAGATGAAGTGAAAGAGGTCACGCGCGGATACGGTAAGGCAGAAAAACCAGAAGACTATTTACAAAGCTTTAACCAGTTTATAGAAGACAACATGAACATCATCCCTGCTTTGCAAATTGTGTGTACAAGACCAAAGGAGCTTACCCGTAACCAACTACGTGAGCTGCGCATTGCCCTAGACCAAAAAGGGTTTACGGAAAAAAGCCTACAAACAGCATGGCGAGATGCAAAAAATGAGGACATTGCTGCCGATATTATTAGCTTTATCCGTCAACAAGCCCTAGGTGATCCATTAATTGATCATGAAGAGCGCATTAAAAATGCCATGAAAAAAATCTATGGCATGAAAGCATGGCCGAAAATACAAAAATCATGGCTGGAGAGAATAGAAAAGCAGTTATTAAAAGAATCCGTTCTCGATCCAGACCCGGAACAAGCATTTGATGTGGAACCATTTAAGAGTCGTGGTGGCTATAAGCAACTGAATAAGATCTTTGATGGACAACTGGACGATATTGTGTGTAAGATCAACTATGCACTCTATGTTAATGATGAAAAGGAGCAAGCTTAAAATATGGGTAACCAACAAATTGTACAGAAATTATGGAACTTATGTAACGTCTTACGTGATGACGGGATTACGTATCATCAATACGTAACAGAATTAACGTATTTACTCTTTCTCAAAATGATGAAAGAAACTAACAATGAAGGGGCAATCCCGGTAGACTATCGTTGGGAATCCCTCGTAACACGTCATGGCATTGAACTGAAAACCCATTACCAAAAGCTTTTAATTGATTTAGGTAATGACGATAATGCGCTTTTTAAGCAAATCTATACGAATGCCAAGACGAATATTGATGAGCCGAAAAACCTTGAAAAAATTGTCCGTTCCATTGATGAACTTGATTGGTATAGTGCAAAAGAAGAAGGTTTAGGTGACCTTTATGAGGGTCTATTAGAAAAGAATGCAAGTGAAACAAAATCAGGAGCGGGCCAATACTTCACGCCACGTGTTCTGATTGATGTGATCGTTAAACTTGTCAATCCACAAGCTGGAGAACGGTGTCATGACCCGGCAGCAGGGACGTTCGGATTCATGATCGCCGCTGATCGCCACGTCCGTGAACAAACGGATGATTATTTTGATCTAGGTGAAAAAGAAGCGGAATTCCAAAAACATCAAGCATTTTCGGGCGTGGAGCTTGTAAAGGATACCCATCGCCTTGCCTTAATGAATGCCATGTTACATGACATTCAAGGTGACATTACATTGGGTGATACGTTATCTGAAATGGGTAAAAGCTTGAAAAATTATGATGTGATTCTGACTAACCCGCCATTCGGAACAAAACAAGGCGGTGAACGGCCAACTCGTGATGACTTAACATTCACATCAACGAACAAACAGCTAAACTTCTTACAGCATATTTATCGTGCGTTAAAACCAGATGGACAAGCACGAGCTGCTGTTGTTTTGCCAGATAACGTACTGTTTGAAGGTGGTATTGGTGCGAAAATTCGTGAAGACTTAATGAACAAGTGTAACTTACACACGATCGTACGATTACCTACTGGAATCTTTTATGCACAAGGTGTTAAAACGAATGTGTTGTTCTTTACCCGTGGTGTCACTGACAAGGACAATACAAAAGACGTGTGGGTGTATGATCTTCGAACGAATATGCCTAAATTCGGTAAACGTACACCATTAACAGAAAAGCATTTTGAAGCATTTGTAACAGCGTATGAAGCAGAGGACAGATCAAGTATAAAGGATGAACGCTTTAACGTCTTTACTCGTGAAGAGATACAAAAGAAGGATAACAGCTTAGATATTGGACTTATTGCAGATGAGTCCTTATCAGCTTATGAAAACTTACCGGACCCTATTGATTCAGCAGAAGAAGCGATTGCCAAGTTAGAGCAAGCAGTTGGATTGTTGAATGAAGTTGTAGCAGAGCTTCGAGAGGTTGAAGGAGGGACAAGCTATAACCAATCGAAAGCAGATGTCCTGAAAGTAGCTGAATCATCTGGGGTGGGTAGTGATGAGTAGGAAGGTTAAGAAGCAGAAGACAGTAGAGGAATTGTTGGAGGAAGCGTTGGTGCCTGAGGAAGAGCAGCCGTATGAAGTGCCAGGGAATTGGGTTTGGGTTAAATTTGGCAGTGTATTATCTATTGCGTCTGGGAAGTCATTAACAAAAAAACAAATGGATGAAGACGGCATTATACCGGTATATGGTGGTAATGGTGTGACTGGATTTCATTCAGAATGGAATGTGGATTCTCCTACGATTGTTATAGGTAGAGTAGGATTCTATTGTGGCAGTGTACATAAAACACCTTCAAAAGCATGGATTACTGATAATGCATTCATCGTTAAATATAACAGTGGCATATTTGATGAACATTTTCTTCATTGGATGTTGTCGTATTACGATTTAAAAAAATATAGTAGTTCTTCTGCTCAACCTGTAATATCAGGGAGAACTTTAAATCCATCTCCTTTAGTATTACCGCCATTAAATGAACAAAAACGAATTGCTGACAAAGTGGAAAGTCTTTTAAATAAAGTTGACGAAGCAAAGCGGTTGATTGATGAAGCAAAGGAAACCTTTGAACTTCGTCGAGCTACCCTTATTAAAGCTACTTTAGATGAGCAGGCGAATAAGAATAAAACCGAAGAAAGCTGGAAAACTATAAAAATAAAAGAGTTATTTAATATTTTTGGTGGTGGAACTCCTAGTAAATCGAAAGATGATTACTGGAATGGAGATATACCGTGGATTTCAGCTAAAGATATGAAAAAGACATATATTTCTGGAACACAAGATTATATAACTAAAGAAGGGTTAGAAAACTCATCAGCGAAACTGGCTAAAAAAGGTTCTGTAGTAATGGTTGTTAGAAGCGGTATTTTGCAAAGAACACTCCCTGTGGGATTTTTACTTACAGAGTGTGCAGTGAACCAAGACTTGAAAGTTTTTGATTCCGGCGATGAAATAGTAAATAAATATCTCATGTGGTACGTAAAGGGTAATGAGAAAAATTTATTACATAATTATTCTAAGTCTGGTACAACTGTTAATAGTATTGAGTTTGAAAAACTCAAGTCACACGAAATTATACTACCACCTATGGATGTCTTAAAGAAAAAGATAAATAAAATTGAAAATCTCGTTAGAAAAGAAGAGAGCTCAATGTCTATTTTGAAAAGTGTAACTTCAATTGAGGATCTGAAGGCATCTATACTTGCAAAAGCCTTCCGTGGTGAACTCGGCACAAACGATCCGACAGAAGAAAGTGCGATCGAATTGCTAAAAGAAGTCCTTCAAGAACAGGTAAAGTAACAAATATTTCTTGACCTCATTCTGGTCAAGAAACATATAATAGTGTTTATTATTCAGATTTCAGGCCCTCTGTCAAAAGTTGTGATGTAGATTTTTCCAATCTGAGTCTTAGAACTTAAGTGGGTTGATTCGCTTGAGTTCTAACCACTTGTTTCCACAGGATTTTCTTTCGTAGCCTTTCAAAACTCTCTATCCCTTCAGCCATACTTTTAATAACTTTTGTGTATTATTTATACCTTCTATATAGCCGTTATTATATGGATACATGAAGAGTTGTAATATCTCTAATTTCAACTAGAAATGTATTTGGTTTGATAGAGTACTTTTATGTTTGTTTTAAAAAGGTGGTAAAAAAATGAATAGGATTACTGAAATAACTAGACGTGATATCTTAGACTTGTTTCAAAATGGCATTGAAAGAATTTCTTGGTTTGAAGAAAAGCTGTTTTATCCTTATTTTGGTCGATTGGAAGAACTTGAGTTTCTTGAAAGAATTTATGACTTAACTAGTCTTCCAACTACTGACCCAAGATTTCAAGATGCTAAAGAAGATATCTGGCAACATACTATAAATAATGATGACTATCCATTTTGTTGGGTATTCGAAGATGAACGTTTCCAGTTAAAAGAAGGAAGCGATGAAGTGTATTTAAGATTTATTTGTGAAATATTCCATCCTGTTGTTAGAGATGAAAAAGGTTATTGGAAAGATTTTTTTGATGAAGTTAACAAGCTTTTACAAAACGATGGATATGAGCTTTATCCAATTAGAAGGATATCAAATCGTGAAGAATATGGATGGAGAATTTTTGAGTCTGATGAGAACAAATTATTTATTCCTTTTTCACAACGTAATAAACAGGCAATAAAAGATCGAAAAATAGTATTCTCTATTAAACGTCATGCGCGAAAGCAAATTTATCATTTTTTGAAAAAAAATGATAATGTATATCAGATAACCGATGAAACAGGCTGGAATTACAATACGAGAGTCAGTGACGAAGTTTTTAATGAGATTAAGCAGTTTTATGAACCTAAATGCTATAATGAAAACCAAGAGTATATAAAAACTGATAGTTTAGAAAATTTTGTATGTTATGGGTCGCCGTATTGCGTTTTAGATGTAATTGAGATGTTTGCTAAATACAATAAGGATACGGACTTTGAAATAAAGCTTAATCAAATATTGAAATTAATTAATATTTCTTTGAAGCTAACTGATGGAAAAATGGAAAGTAAATTTATTAGTCAAATAAAATACGATATTCATATCCCTGTTCATGAGGTAGGTCTTAAAGAGTTACTTCAAGAAGCAGCTAATTATTATGAGGAAGGTAATTTAAAAATTGCTGTCGAGAAGTTATGGGATGCTTTAGAACGACTGAAAACTTATTACTCTCCGACTCTAGATAAAAAAATTCTGTTAAAAGAATAGTGGATGATATGAGTAATCATGAAGAATCCTACAGAACAATGTTTGAAAAAGAGTTTCAAGAACTTACACAAATTGGTAATAAATTCAGGATTCGTCATCATGAAACCACTAAAATTAACATCGAAGATAACCGGCACAGTGATTACTTTTATAAACGTTGTCTATCTTTAATTTCAATTGCGATTCAATATTTAGACGATGGAAGAATTATGTAGGAATGTAGGTCGTGACAAAAGTGGAGCCAAAAGGTTACATCATTTAGAATTCAAAAATCTTATTCAATTAGCCTTGGTTAAAGTAATAACGAAGTACATCCTGTGGCGACTCCCTATCCTATTATAATCCAGAAAACATCGTATGTGACTGTTGCCAAAATCATATGTTTGAAATTGGTCATAGTGTTGCCCGTGAAGAGGCTGCATTTATTCCTGCAAAAATGAAGAAAGTGCAGCACATTGAGCATGCATATGAATGTAAACACTGTAAAAGTCGGCACAAATAAAACGTGGGAAAGCGTCACAGCCAGCTATTCAACGTAGCATCGCAAGCCTAGCGTACTGGCCAAAGTCATCCATGATAAATTTGCGCTATACTTACCACTTTATCGTCAGGTCAATGAATGGGAACGTTACGGACTAAATACAAATGATAAAAACCTTTCTAACTAGGTTATTCGTGCAGTACATGACTGGCTATTACCGATTTACGAGCGAATGAAAGAGAAGATGATGTCTAAATCTGTCTTACATGTCGACGAAACCTATTCACAAATTATCCGTCGTTTTGATGGGAAATCAGGTCAATCTAACGCCTATAACAGGGTCTATCGAAGTGTGCAAGCCAAGGCCCCACCATGATTCTTTTCCAAAGCCCCCTATCACGAGTTCGGTCTTTCATAGAGGGTTATTCTGGAAAGATCATTTTGTGATGGTTACTCTGCCTATGATATAATTGGCGGCATTACCTTCGCCAATTGTTGGGCGCTATTGGTTAAAATATGACAGTAAACATGGCCGAATCGATGTCAAGTATTGTGATGAGTTATATCAACTAGAAAGGACGTTTAAACACTCATCTCCAGTAAACGTAGGAAAAAGCGTCAAAAATACTCGAAGCCAATCGTTGAAAATTTTCTTCTTAAGTGGGTTGAAAAATCACCTTTCTTTGGAAAAAATGCCCTCACCAAGGCAGCTGAATACACATTGAATCGAGCAAATGGCCTCAAAGTTTTCTTGAACGACGGTCGCATTGAGATCGATAATAATCCAGCCGAAAACGCCATACGCCCTAATGTTCTAGGCAGAAAAAACTGGCTTTTTTCGGTCAGTGAAGCTGGCGCAAAGGCAAATGCGATCTGTTTGAGTATCGCGGAATAGGCCAAAAGTAACGGTATCGATTTCTACGAATACATAAAGACACTTTTGACCGATTTACCGAATAGCGATATCCATCAAAAACCTGATATTTTAAATCAGTACATGCCTTTGGTCCAAAATGATTCAAGTAGCATGCAGTAAATAAACGAAGCCGTATATTCAAAAAAATTGAAAAATACGGCTATTTCCCATGCGTTCCGTAAGGAGCGCTTATTTTTTATAGTTCGGGCTTACCGTTCACGGAATCGATTGGGAAAAAACGATTTTCAATTGCAAAGAACTAATTAAGTTTCAAAAGATCGTGAAAATCAGTAGCAAGTATGACTATGAAAGATATGGAAGGAAGCGAATAAATGAAAGGGTATTTCGCGTGTTTGCTTCAACTAATAAAAGCGATAAAGAAATGAAAAGTAAAAAAGGGTTCTAACGAAAAATAGCTTATTGCCCCGAACGTTGTTTTATTAAAAATGATGACATAACAAAAAAAGAGATACCGGGTAAACTTGATCGTCGGTGGTATCTCGATTTAGCGAATAAGCGGACAATTGATTTTATTGAGGTGGATTAAACCACATTTCTATATTATGTCTTAAAGGTTCTGCTAAATTCCAAAAGTACTCTACATTTGAACCTATAATTATTAATAAAATCATGATAATAAAAGTGATAGAGCTTTTTAGGTTATAAGCCTCATGTATCTTTCGTTTACTTACCATCGAGACGACGAAGTAATAAATAAGTCCAAGAGATACTAGGACACGGCAAATTACACTTAGGACAATTAACATCGAATCATTATATAGTTTCCAAGTAAACTTAATGTTGAAAATTAGAGAGTTCAATAAGCTTTCGAAAGATTCGAAGTGTAAGGCTGGTACTTGGTCAATAACCTCTACTACTGATTTGGGAATAAAGAAGAGAATAAAAACCATGATAATATATGTAATTTTCTGAAGTACCCATTGAAATTTAATCCGCTTATTTTCAAAAGGGACAATAGTATCCTTGTAAATATTTATACTTAGAAATAAAAAACAAATCAAAGAAATAAACTCATAAGTTAAGGAATAAATACTTAGCAAAATACTAGTTACTAGTAAGCCAAGACCTACCCTTAAAACATTGCTTTCAAAGCCATAATTTCTATAGTTCTCAATAGGAGGATTATTTATAGTGGTAGAGGTGCTTATTGATGTGGAGTTATCAATATAAATGTTATCTCCACTAGCATTTTCTTGTATGAGTAAAGCCGAAGATCTAGGCTTAATAAGCTCCTTAGTAATTTGAATAATTGTAAAAATTGCAGCTATTGTAGTGATAATAGTACTTAATAAACTAATTTCCAATATAAAACGCATCCTTTCTTCCAATTAATACAATATTATACTATAAAATTGGGTTATTGTCATATATAATGGTTATCTTAAAGGAAACAAAAAACATGCAAACACAAGTTTTCTCGAAGTGTTAATAAATGATCGAATTCTTCACGAAACTTAGACAAGATTTGTTTAAAGAGGATATACTTATATGATCTTTCTTTTCAATGTTAGCGTTGTAGCTCTGCCTAGCGTAATTACCGAAAATATCATGTTTTAAATGTTGAGTTATCTAAATATATCATTTTGATAGGAGACATACGTCTTTTGTAATTTTTTCCTTGAAAAGTGTTCCATGTTGCTTTGTAGTATTCATTAGGAACAATTCTATTATCGGCAATTTCTTCTAAATTTACCTCACTAGTAAAATCTGTATTAAATTCATAGACAATTTTAATACCTGTTTGATGAGTATAAAAATCTTCTGTCAATTGTAATTTAATGAATTTATGTACAGAATTATCTGCATAAAGGAAGTTAGTTTGTTTAATACAATGTCAATTGCACGAAGAATAGTTGATTTCTCAACTTCATTCTCTGTAATTGAAATCAATATCTATTTCTTTAAACTTTTTAAAGCCCTTTAATTTAATTTTATCTATCTTCATAATAGCCCCCCCCCATCATGAAATATTGATAATGTCATTATCTCAATAAAATAAATACTAATTAATTATTTTGAGTTAAACATTTACAATTATTTAATGATAATAACTGGTTAGTTGTACTAGTCCGATGGAGTATGGTCAATCTTCTATAACACTGTATTATATTTAATCATGATTTGTGTCATGAGTATTTAAAATAAAAGATGCTTCATTTAGAAACGTCTTTAAAAAGATAGCATTTTATAAATAATAAGAAAAAATAGTTTGCATTCATGGCATTTTTTATTTAAATTTGCTGAAAGATAGTGTTTTATATTTATTGGAAAACCTTTAAAATCAACGATGTTTCTTCATATTCCGAACCCTTAAGTAGAGTGGGTATAGTCGATATGAATTTAAGTTATAAAAAAGTCAGGTTGGACTTTTAGAATATTCTTATCAGTGTCTGCATCAGCTATAATAAGGATTACATATTTTCTTTGAATAATAATGTTTTTTTATTTAATCTGTATTTATTCTCTGACTAATCAACTGTATTTTTGATGATAATTGGTATCCATCCGTATGGCGGAGCCGAGCTTGTACATCTCTGATGGAAGTACCAGTAGCAAACAACAAAGTGATAGAAGGATTCATTAAAGCTGTGAGTGAAAATGCTAAGAAGTGTTTCTTGATTAAGAGGCCTCTCCATCCCAATATGTTTCTATCTATTGACATTTTGTGTAATAATGTAGAAAGAGACTAAATACATAGTGAGCTATCTTATAATAAAATTAATAGGATTCCTTAGTTAAATCAAATGGTGGAGCGGACAGCGTAAAGCTAAAAAACTATTAATTTTTATGGCTTGCTGTAATTTTAAGTTTATCTTCTAGAAGTACAAGTAGTGCTGATACTATCTCAGAAAAAGAAGCGTACCAAAAAGGACTATCAAAGCTAAGCGCAGAAGAAATTAAGAGCAAATTTCCGTTTCTCACTAGTTCATATGCTGTATAGTTAATTCACCATTTCCGCCTCTGGTAAAAATAATAGTTTGAACTCAATGAATAGATATAGTGCTATAGTAGCTTATGCTTCAACATGGTGCACTGTAACTGTTGAGTATTCTGGTGGTACCTTTACAATCAATCCGAAATAAAAAATAAAGGAGGGTCTACAATTATGCTATCAAGCTTTGGACTCCCGGGAGGTATTATTACATTATTAGCTGTCGCGGGATTGATTTATTTGATTAGAAAATTAGTAAGAAAAGACAACTCAAAACCTATTGAATAAAAAAACATAATCTATTATTAAGAGTTTGAGTGAATTTTATATGCAAGCCCCTTGAGTTACTGTTGATTTGAATTAAATTGATAGTAACTATTTTTATTATGTTCAACTGAACGGACTTAGAAAAACAAGATGAAAAAACACTTAGGACTGCCATACTCCTGAATTCTACTGGCGTATAGTTAGATAAGGCTCAAAATGCGCCTGAGCACAACGTTTCCTAGTACACTCGTGTCAATGCTATCATCCACGCTCACATGAAAGCTGCTCAATAATCTTGGATAATGCTCTGAATGTCGCTAGATTCTCAGCGTTTTGCTTTAGTATATGCGGTAACTCCTGCGTACAGAAATACTGCTAACGCCGTGTGTAGTACAGATATGATCATCTTAATGTCTGTCTTTAAATCTGGAGGGACGAGGAGCCCTTATTTCCCCCGGAAAGCGATATTCTACCTTTGCTGAGGGTTTAAAATAAGGTTTGTCTTATTTGATTTCAGAAGTTTCTTGTGTGAAAAAGAATTCACCCATAATTGCTAAAATGTTTGTTACTTAGAAACGAAAAATTGGAACGAAAGATGGCGACTCCTGTGGGAGGAAGCGAAGGCTGAAAATCCATTCTAACTGAGCTTTGCAAAGGCAGAATGAGTTGAAGACAAGCCCCCGGAAAGCGTCCATTTTTAGTGAAAATGGGCCATAACGTTCAGAAATAACGATAAAACCATGATTTATGAAATCGATTCAAATACATAAATTATTTTATAAAGTATGATTTTGGAAGTTAAGTTCCACAAAGTATGACAGGTTGTAGTTCTAGGTCATTCAACTCGATTAAGTGTAACACTAAAACGTCAGCAATTTATTTTCGCCTATTAACTTGACACAATGAAATAATGTATTGTACAATTATTTCGAATTCGAGATAATTTCATGAGGAATGATGATTGTGGAAATTCAAGACAACAAACATATAGAGGAAAATTTGTCTTTAAAGTTATTTATTGTGTTGAACCGTGCTTTACAATCCGTAAAAAAGCGTGTTGAGGAAAATATCAAAAGTTTTGGATTAAACCCAACGGAATTTGCGGTTCTTGAATTGTTATACAGTAAAGGGGATCAACCAATACAAAAAATTGGTGAAAAAGTTTTGATTGCCAGTAGTAGTATCACATATGTCGTAGATAAATTAGAAAAGAAAAGATTTATTGATAGAAAGCCCTGCCCAAAAGACCGTCGCATCACATATGCAGCAATAACAGAAGCGGGAACAGATGTAATGAATGACATTTTTCCAAAGCATCGTGATGCAATTGAGGAAATATGTAGTGGATTAGATGAAAAAGAAAAAATGATGGTCATTGAGCAATTAAAAAAATTAGGATTCCATGCCCAGAGCATCGAATTATAATTTTTTTTAGCAATATATCTCGAATTCATAATATACTAATTAATTATTATTCCGATACCTTTGTTAGTGGGGGTCGTAACTAGAGGGGAGTAAAATATGTCTGAGTTTATCCAGTTGATAGAAGAAAGACGTTCAGCTAGTAACTTTTTACCTGACGTTCCAATTACGAAAATAGAATTAAATGAAATCTTTGATTTAGTTAAATTAGGACCTTCAGCTTTTAATCTTCAGCATACAAACTATGTCACAGTGTTAGATCCAGAAGTTAAAGAAAGGTTACAAGAAGCTGCATACGGACAACATAAAGTATTGAGTGCTTCAGCGGTAATCATCGTTTTGGGAGATAAAAAAGCTTTTGAACAAGCTTCAGATATCTACGAAGGTCTGAAGATGTTAGGAATGGTAAATAAGCAAGAATATGATCATATGGTTAATGATACAGTTTCTTTTTATGAGTCTAGAGGTCAAGGGTTCCAACGAGATGAAGCAATAAGGAATGCCTCCTTGTCAGCCATGTTATTTATGCTAGCGGCGAAAGAAAAAGGCTGGGATACTTGTCCGATGATAGGATTTGATCCAAAGGGGGTTAAAGAAGTTTTACATTTAAGTGATCATTACGAAGTAGCTATGATGATAACAATCGGTAAAGAAAAGGTTGAGAGTAGGAAACCACGCGGTTATCGAAAGCCTGTTAGTGAATTTGTAACATACATTTAAAAGTGAAAATAATGGGTGCATGACAAATTAACAATGGACCTACATAACAACAATTGTAGGTCATCCGTAAGAGAATGAAGGTTTTTATGCAGGTAATAAAATTGATTTTTTAAAAGTCTTGAATTCGTAATATATTAAATGGTAATATACTAAACAGAAATATAAAATCGGAAATTCGGAGGGAGAAAGTGATGTCAAACAAAAACGAAATTGGAAATTTATTATTGCGAGTGGTGTTAGGGCTTGTATTTTTAGGAAATGGTGCTGCAAAGTTTCAAGGAGGTATAGAAAATACAGTAGGGTGGTTTGACAGTATTGGTTTACCTGGAGGACTTGCGTATGTTGTGGCTATCATTGAATTAGTTGGTGGTATTGCGCTCATTTTAGGCTTAGGAACACGCATTGCAGCTGCATTGATGGGACTCATCATGATTGGCGCTATTTTTACAGTTAATTTAGAAGGTGGCTTTTTAAATGGTTATGCTTTTGATTTAGTATTACTAGTTGTTGCAGCACATCTAGTGTTAAATGGTAGTAAGTTGTCTTCTTTAGATCAATTAGTCTTTAAGAATAAACATCAATTAAAATCCTTTGTAGAATCAGCTTAAATATCTCGAAAAAGAGAAAAATGAATTAGAGGTAAATGGCGTGTTTTGAAATGACAGGATAAAGAACATGTGTACATTGAAGAGGGTCATCTTCAGTGGAGGTGGTTCTTATAAACTTATTCTATTAATAGAAGGGTGATTTAGTATTATGGGGATTTTGGAAAAAATATTTGGAAAAACAAAGGAGTCGAATGAAATGTCAAATGTTAAATTAGCAGTTATTTATTACAGCATGGGTGGAACTAATCATCAATTAGCCAAATGGGCTGAAGAAGGTGCGAAAGAACATGGTGCTGAAGTGAAAGTATTAAAAGTACCTGAACTTGCGCCACAATCAGTGATCGATGCAAACGAAGACTGGAAAGCACATGTTGAATCAACGAAAGATGTACCTGAAGTTACGCTAGATGATCTTGAATGGGCAGACGCGATTATTTTCAGTGTACCAACACGTTTTGGAAATATGCCGGCACAAATGAAACAATTTTTAGATACAACAGGTGGTTTATGGTTTAACGGAAAGCTTGTAAACAAAGTTGTTAGTGCCATGAGTTCCGCTCAAAATCCTCACGGTGGTCAAGAAGCAACTATCTTAGGTCTTTACACGACAATGCATCATTGGGGCGCCTTAATTGCATCGCCTGGTTACACTGACCCAGTTCAATTCACGTCTGGAGGAAATCCATACGGCGTTAGCGTCACAGTAGGTCAAGATGGCAAGATGGTTGAGGATGTTGAAGCAGCTGTTAAACATCAAGCGAAGCGTACAGTGACAATAGCTGAATGGGTTAAAAAAGCAAATTAATCATAAAAATTATAACGGTTTCTAAAGAGTAAAAAACGCTTCTGATTATCAAAAATGATAGTCAGAAGCGTTTTGTTTGATTAGGTGATGGGGGGGATCTGTAATGGCGGACTTCCTCAAGTTCGCCGCCGTAAGTGCGAACCTTATTTCATTATGAACCTTATCTTAGCCCCTCACCGACATTTTGGTCACAATTAGCCTTCATCGGCCACATGAGTGTAAATGCCATCGTAATTTGAATATTCGTATGGTGGAACCAAGCTTGTACATCTTTGATGGAAGAACTAGATGCAAATAATAAACTGATATGTGTACGCCTTAAAGGCTAGACTCCCCATTTTTTCATTCAAGTAAGGCAGTCGGCCTTAATCCATGAAGACCCTCCACACAATCACACTTTACCTATCGCAGGCCACGTTGCCAAGCTTTTGTCAGCCATTACGGCACCCCTATGTTATAAGACGTTCAAATGCCTTCCCTTTTCCCCCTATAACAACGACACAAATTACGTTACAATGATAAAAACGATCAAATATAAAAAAATATTTGACATAAACGAACATAAACAGCATAATATAAAATATATTATGTTTGTTTTAAACAGAAGGGTGAAAAAAATGAACATAAACGAAAGAAGAAAGTTAATTGAAGAAGAAGTGCTGGAAAAAGGAAAAATGGATATTGAGGATCTGGAAAAAATGCTCGGCGTTTCCGCCATGACGATCCGCAGGGACTTAATGCACCTTGAAAAGGAGAATAAACTGATCCGTACTCACGGAGGCGCGGTACCTGCAAAAGGGATTATTGACGAAACATCCTATGAAAATAAAGAAAAACAGCAGCTCCCGGAGAAGAAAGCAATCGCTGCCTATGCGGCAACTATTGTGAGACCTGGAGATACGATTATTCTTGATTCAGGCACGACCACTCATGAAATCGCCCGCGTGCTGAAAAACAGATCAAATTTAACAGTGATAACAAATGATATTTTAATCGCTGCCGAGTTCCTAAACACGTCAGTACATACGATCATTACAGGTGGTGAGCTGCAAAACCAAGTTGGGGCTATGTTTGGACCACACACAGAGAGCCTGCTGGAGAGCATTCATGTGGACCTTCTGTTCCTAGGGGCGCACGCATTACATCCCGCTGCCGGAATTACCGCGCCGACCCTGGAAAAAGCTAAGATTAAACGACTGATGGTACATTCGGCAGAAACGACCTGGCTAGTTGCTGACCATAGTAAATTCGGTAAAAGCTCGTTCGCTTCCGTGTGCGGACTGGAAACATTACAGGGAATCATCACAAATGACAATGTGTCTATGAAAGAGGCAGAAACATACCACGATACAGTCATAAGGGTACCATCACAGAAGGAAGGTAATGCCAATGAGAATAGGAGTTATCGCAGATGATCTAACTGGTGCGAATGCTACCGGGGTCCGATTGAGTAAACAAGGATTTAAATCTGCCACAATGGTACAAGGGGCCCCCTTTCCTGAAGAAATCAACTATGATGCTGTCATTGTCGATACGGACAGCCGTTACCAGACAAAACACGTTGCCCGGTCTCGTACGATCCAGGCAATCGACCAGTTTAAGCGTTGGGGAGCTAAACTTTTTTCAAAACGAATCGACAGCACTTACAGAGGCAATATCGGTACAGAAATTGATACAATGCTGGAGCAGCTAGGGGAAGAAGCGGTTGCCGTTATCGTTCCTTCCTTTCCTGACTCAGGGAGAATTGTTATTGGCGGATATTTGATCGTTGATGGCGTTCCTCTTCAACAGACAGACGTCGCTAATGATCCGGTTCAGCCATTAACACAATCTTATATCCCTGCCTTAACGGAAATACAGTCTGATAATAAGGTTGGCTTTTTAGGCCTTCAGGAAGTATTAAAAGGGGCTGACGAGTTAAGTAAATCTATCGATGCCTCATTCTCGGAAGGCTGCAGGATCGTTGTCTGTGATGCTACTACCAACGATCAGATCGAAGTTATTGCAGAAGCCATGTGCCGGCTTGATAGATGTATCATTTCTGCCGATCCAGGACCGCTAACGGCTGCTTACTCAAAGGCGGTTATGCGCCAGCAGGCAAAACAGGAAAGAATTCTCGTAGCTGTAGGAAGCGCCACTAAGCTAACAGGACAGCAGCTTAGCTACCTTACAGGCAAGCTAAACGCTGAACCCGTCTATGTGGACCCTGATAAACTTGCCAGCTACACAAGCAGCTGGGATGAGGAAATTCAGCGGGCTACAGAAGCCGTTCTTGCTGATAAAAAACAGGAAGTTCTTATTTTAACAACTCATCTCCCCGGGCATTCCCTGCTGAATCTGGAAGAAAAGGCGAAACAGGAAAAGGCCAGTGAACAGGCACTCGCAAAAAGGATTACCGATGGGCTTGCTAAGATTAGTCGACAGGTGCTGGAGGATGAAAGTGCCATGTTTAAAGGCTGCTTCTCCAGTGGTGGTGATGTCACAGCATCCCTTTGCTCTGTGAGCCGAGCAAGCGGTATTGAGCTTCTTGACGAAGTTCTGCCTCTTGCCGCTTATGGGAAAATGATTGGCGGTTATTTCGACGGCCTCCCTATTATCACAAAAGGAGGTATGGTAGGGGATAAAAAAGCGATTTATGACAGCATCAAGTTTCTACAGACTAAGTTTTAACCGTCGCTGTAAGTGAGAAACACTTTCAACTTAATGAGATATAAAACGTCCCTTCAATCAGCGGGAGGAAATGATTGGTAGTTGAGTGAAGCAGGATTATTAGCGTCCGTTGCCTCAATAGATTTGGTTCTCCTCTCTATTTTGAGACGAGAATGTCACGGACGGTTATCTGAGATAAATACACATATAAAGGAGAAATGACTTATGGCTAAAACACCTGTAATTGCAATTCCAATGGGAGATCCAGCAGGAATCGGACCGGAAATTACAGTAGCAGCGTTAGCGAAAAAAGAGGTGTTTGAATCAGGCAACCCCATTGTGATCGGAAATACGGCTATTTTAGAGAAGGCCGCAGGAATTATGAATCTTGACCTTACAATGAATGAAGTAAGGTCTGTGGACGAAGCAACGTTTGAATTTGGCACAATCGATGTTTTGTCAATGGATAACGTTAACCTTGACGAATTCCAGTATGGAGAGGTCCAGGCCCAGTGCGGCCAAGCTGCTTTTGAATATATTCAAAAAGCAGTGGAGCTGGCAAACGACGGGACGGCAGATGTTATCGCTACAACACCGATTAATAAAGAATCACTAAAAGCCGCAGATGTTCCACATATCGGACATACTGAAATGCTTGCCTCAATGACTGATACAGACGATCCGTTAACAATGTTTGAGGTTAGAAATATGAGAATCTTCTTTTTAACCCGGCACTTGTCTCTTAAAGATGCGATTGCACAAATGACAGCCGACCGTGTCCACGATTACTTGAAACGGTGCGACGACGCACTTCAACGTTTAGGCGTGGAAAGCCGTAAATTTGCTGTTGCCGGCCTTAATCCTCACAGTGGGGAAAACGGATTATTTGGCCGTGAAGAAGTGGATGAAATTAGCCCAGGCATCGAAAGAGCTGTGGCAGATGGGATAGAAGCGGTTGGCCCAGTACCAGCAGACTCTGTCTTCCATCAGGCTCTTCAAGGGAAATACGATGCCGTTCTGTCTCTTTATCATGATCAGGGGCATATTGCAGCGAAAATGACAGACTTTGAAAAAACAATTTCTATTACAAACGGCTTACCGTTCCTGCGTACTTCTGTAGACCATGGTACTGCTTTTGATATTGCCGGAAAAGGCATTGCTAGCTCTGTCAGCATGGAAGAATGCATTAAGCTTTCAGCAAAATACGCACCACACTTTACACGGTAAAATAAGGTATATAGCTAAGGGGGGCAATAATGGAAGTTTCAGGAGCACAAATGATATTAGGTTTAGTCATCGGGGTTTTTCTGCTAATTGTACTAGTTTTAAAAACAAAAATTCACGCTTTTCTTGCACTATTGATTTCTGCGTCAGTCACAGGGATCATCGGGGGCATGCCAGCCCCTGATGTGGTGACCGCCATTACACAGGGGTTCGGAAATACATTGAGCACCATTGGGATCGTTATCGGTTTAGGGGTTATGATGGGGCGAATACTCGAAGTCTCGGGAGCGGCCGAACGAATGGCCTATGCATTTATAAAATGGCTTGGAAAGAAAAAAGAAGAATGGGCAATGGCCTTAGCTGGTTATATTGTTTCTATCCCAATATTCGTTGACTCTGCCTTTGTTATTTTAATGCCACTTATTAAAGCGCTTTCAACGAAAACTGGAAAATCAGTCGTAGGACTTGGTGTTGCACTCGGTGTTGGATTAGCTGCTACTCACCATGCTGTACCACCAACTCCTGGTCCGTTAGGTGTGGCAGGTATATTTAATGTTGATGTTGGACTTATGTTATTATGGGGACTTATTTTTGCCGGTCCGATTATTGTCGTTGGCGTCTATTACGCAAAATGGATCGGAAAGAGGATTTACCAGCTACCTACGGAAGACGGCCTTGATTATCACCGTCCTGACATGCCGTCCACTCTCGATGAATACTATGAGCTTCAGGAAAGTAAGAACTTGCCTTCACTGGCCCGTTCAGTTGCGCCGATTGTTATTCCGATTATGTTAATTTTCGCTAACACGACTGTAGGCGCTCTTGGCTTGGAAGGGACAACTGTCGAGTACATTCAGTTCTTCGGATCTCCAGTAATTGCTGTTGCCATCGGCTTAATTTTTGCAATTTACGGATTATTCGGTAAAATCAAACAAGCTGAAGCGATCGATCGCATGGAGGAAGGGATTAAGACAGCAGGTATTATTCTATTGGTCACTGGGGCCGGTGGGGCACTTGGAGAAGTACTGCGTGTAAGCGGGAGCGGAGACTATATTGCCGAGCAAATTGCTGCTACAGCCCTGCCACCGGTGCTGCTTCCTTTCTTTATCGCAACGATTGTCCGGCTCATTCAAGGTTCAGGCACAGTATCGATGATTACAGCTGCCTCTATATCAGCCCCAATTCTCGTTGGAATGGATGTCAATATGGTGCTAGCAGCACAAGCGGCTACTCTAGGGGCGATGATCTTCTCTTATTTTAATGACAGCCTGTTCTGGGTAGTTAACAGAATGATGGGAATCAAAAACGTAAAAGAACAAATGCTTGTCTGGTCAGTACCAACGACTTTAGCTTGGGGCACAGCGCTTGTAATGCTAATCGTGGCTAATATTTTCGTTGGATGAAAAATAATAATCCACCAGTTAAATAGAGTTCAGGAAAAGGGGCTGGGACAAAACCCAGTAAATAAAATACAGAGAGGCACTCATCCCAAAGCGTTTGGGTGAGTGTCCTTTTTACTATATGAATTTATAAAACCGGAATATTATTATGTCAGAGAGGTCAATCCATTGGATGAAGGTGAATTCTTGCATTTAGAAAGCAATAAGTTAATATTTCATGAATATGAAAAGATATATTTAAATACGAAGGATGCCGAGATTATTGATACTGAGGGGAATAATATAAATAAACATGAATTTAAGGAAACTCAAAAACTCAAGGTGAATTTTAAACCACCAGTCGGATTCTCTAAACCTCCTATTTCTGGCGCTTTTAAAATAACGATTATTGAAAAATGAACCACCTTAATTCAGGTCAAAATCAGCATCCACCCGTAACTCCTTTTCCTTCATATTTTACACCTATTGTGCTTCCTCAAAGTGCCATAATCTTTTCCTAAATCAAATTTTACTGAGATAATTTATCAATAATCTTTCTGGGTAATGTTCCTTTAAATCTATCATCTACCGCACACCATATAATAAACGAAAATAAAGCGATGCAGCCAATGACTAAAGGGATCCATATGAGAGCAGGGTGAATCTCAAGCGGGGCTCTCAAATTAGGATAATAAGTTGCTATGACGGGAGCAATTGAAGTTAAAAGAATAATGCCCAATAATAATGTTGATTTGAAAAATAGACAAGAATGTATAAATATGATGATGCATGTCATCAATATCAACGTGTTTTGCGTCGGTGTAGCGGGTGAAATCGTTGTTTGATTCACATTTAAATATATGAGAGTAATGATTGTGATGGCAATCATAAATAATACGGAAATCAGGGATATGAATATGTATTTGGCTTTGTTTTTGATGAAAAGAGAATTAATATTGTACAGAAAAATACAATAAATGATATATAAGATAATTCCCGTACCAGCTATTGTTCCAATATGATAAAGATGTAATTGAAAAGACCCTCTGATAGCAGTGAAGTAAACGAAGAAGGTTATCATTAAGATAAAAAGCATCGCTATAACCTTAAAAATGCCCTTTATGGCACCTGTCATTTCTGATTTCAAATCTTTAATTAGTTGGCTTTGTGGGTTTCCAATGACGTCATCCACAGATTTTCCATGAGCTTCAGCTTCTATTAAACGCCTTTCCATTTCATCGATTCTATTATTAATGTCCCCATTGTTCTTTCCGACAGATGCAAGTTTTTCTCTGAGCTTTGTTAAAAATTCCGTTCCTTCAGTAGACAGCATAGTACCCCTCTTTTCTTTGTATCTGGTTAATATCATGAATGCTATCATGTGATCGAGCATTTGCGTTTTTTCAACTTGTTCAATTATTTCTTCAAATTCTTCTACGGTAGTTGCTTCTGGTTGGTTGGGAATGTCTTCTTTGTTTATGTCTTCATAGTTAAGCTTACAATATTCAAGGGCTTCAACGATGTTGTTTTGAGTAATCCCATTGTCTGAAGAGACATCGCCTTCTTTATTTTCTATATGCAAGCTAACAGGTAATTTTGTTAACATTAAGAGTAGACCACTAAAGATAAATAAAACGTTTCTATATGATTGATAATATGTAAAAATTATCATGAATCTATTGGATATGCAAGGAGGGGTATGTTGCAAAGCATAGAATGGGGATTTACTATTTTACTGTTTATAGCTATTATAGGCTTGATTTTGAGTCTTTTAAGATGGATATTAAGTCCTTTAGATAAGAAAATTATAGATAAAATTAACAACATTATAAGAAAAAGTAAATAAATCATACACAGTTCTCTCTAGTTAATCAATGATTTGTTAAACTAAATGAATCCATTTTATATTGGCGTTTTCACACAAATAAACAAGCGGTGTTGGTTCTCTAATGTTTGTTCACTGTGAAAGACGGCGACTCCCGGAGGATGAAGCGCAGTCTGAAGATCCACTTTTGCAGGTGATTTTTTCGCAAAAGTTAGCTGAAGACAAGCCCTCGGGAAAGCGTCCGTCTGTAGCAGAGACCATTATTTGAAAGGAGAAGGTGATATCATCGGATTTTTTATTGTGTTTTTTTCCATCTGGTTATGTGGTTTTTTAATTGCGAGGGGGTTTAGCTTATTAGGAGGGAAGCGGCGTCCTTTTGCAAAAACGTATTGGAAAAATGATTTAGGGATAACAGGTGCCCAGGCGTTTATTATGACGATTATCTTAGTTCTAATAAGTTAAAGTAGAGGCGTTATATTTTGTCCATTGTTTGACAGCTTCGATAGCTTAATAACTACCCATCTCTTGCTGTCCGTGGCCTCAAAACGTAAACATTTACCCCTAAGCTTTAAAACTAGCACCCAGTGCAATGGCTGTCTAAATGACCAGCTAAATAAAGCAACTCAGAGCGACCCCATTGATTGGAAGGCGCTCTGAGTGCTTCAACGCAGATGCTGTTTATCCCATTTTCGTTGTCAGCTTTATCATACAAGTAAGCCTCCAATGAGGAAGTGTTCACTCAATCATTTGCAGTGAGTTCGCCATGATCTCATCGTATTGAGAGCTATCGATGTAAAGGTCATCAATATTAAGGAAATCACGGATACCTAAGGCGCAAGCGCCGATGACACAAGCACTTTTGCCGACATGGGAGACTTTTAGAGTGCTGTAATTGTTCATTTTTGACTGGAGGCGCTCGATTAAAGCGGCCTCAAGATCATCTATGATGGTTGTTAAACCGCTGTTAATAACGATTGACTCCGGGTTGTATATATTGAGAATATTGTTCAGACCAATGGCGAGGTTATCGAGATGTTCCTGAACGGCTGTGATGGTAAGGTCGTCTTCTGATTTGTAAAGCTCTTCAAGCTCTGACAGGGTCACTTGTCCTTTTTTCTGTCCTTTCCCAACACGTGCTAGCAATGCTTTTTCCGAGGCATAAAGCTCCCAGCATCCCCTATTACCACAATTGCATTGAAGGCCATTTTTTTCAATAATCATATGGCCCACTTCCCCAGCAAATCCATGAAATCCTTTGAAAATATCATTATTATTTACAAGGCCCAGTCCAATGCCAGAATACGTACTAATTGAGATTAAGTTGTCTGTTTCCTTTTGGAACGTGTATTCAGCATAGGCACAAAGGTTCGTACTGTTTTCAGTAATGACCCGAACATCAAGAATGTCTTTGAAGTAAGCTTTAATCGAACAGTTGGACCATTGGTGCTGGGGGATGAAGGCGATTTTTTCATCTTTTGAGACAATCCCATGGACACCGAAAACAATGTTAGCAAGCCCGTACTGTGATGCTTTGATAATTTCCAACTCCTGATATTTCTTAATATGGGTGAGACAGGTTTTCATAACAGAATCAAAGTCGTTATCGTTAATAGCGACGATGTCATTATGAATGGGATAGCCGTTTAGATCACTTAAGAGAAAGTTAATGTGATGGGTATCGATGTCTATTCCTAAGAAATAGGCAGACTGGGCAATTAACGTCAGTTTCAACGGGCGCCTACCTGAGGTTGTAGCATGCACCACTTTTTCTTCGGAGATGAGTCCATCGTCCAGTAACGATTTAACCTGGGCGGAGGTGGTCACTTTATTCAGTGTCGTAATCTTTGAAAGTTCCGAACGGGAAATACGTCGATTTCGAACAATTTCTTCCAAAATCTTTTTCCTGTTTTTATCTTTAATGAATTTTGATGCTTTAACTTCCATTGTTTAGTCCCCTCAGTTCATGAAATTGTAAGAAATAAAAATTAAAAATTTGAAAGCGGTTGCTTTTAATTATAACCCTTGCTATAATCTAAATCAATAGTTAGTTAAGTGGACTAACAATTAAAATTAAAGGGGGAAATAGTATGAAAAAGTCTTTGCTCACAGCGTTATCCTTATCGACACTTATAGTGCTTGCAGCCTGCGGTAATGATAATGTCAATGACGAAAATGAAAGCGCAAACACAGATGGTGGCAACAATGCTACTGAAGAAAACAATGGTAATAACAATACAGCAAACGTAGAAAGCGAGTCTTTCAGATTAGGTCACAATTTGGCTGAGGATCATCCTGTTCACCTTGGTTTAGCGAATTTTGCCGAGATTGTTGAGGAGGAATCAGGTGGAGCCATGACCATCGAGATTTTTCCTAACGCTGTTCTAGGTGATGAGCGTGAAGTGCTTGAGCAAGTTCAAGTCGGAGGCGTTGACATGACGAAGGTGAGTGCAGGAGCACTAGAGAACTTCTCATCGGCTTATTCAGCGTTTAGTTTACCGTATGTCTTTGCTGACGAAGATCATTTTTTCGAATCAATGGCATCTGAGGCTGTTCAGGATCTCTATATGGATACTGAGGACGAAGGTTTTATCGGGTTAACTTGGTATGATTCTGGAGCACGAAGCTTTTATACACGTGACACACCGATTATGCATCCAGATGATCTTCAAGGATTGAGAATTCGCGTGATGGATAGTCAGACTCAGATTGATATGTTGGAGGCAATGGGTGGAGCGCCGACACCAATGCCTTATGGTGAAATTTATACAGCACTTCAACAAGGCGTTGTGGATGGTGCCGAGAGTAATCCAACAGCATTGACAACAGGCCAACATGGCGAAGTGGCAAAAGCGTTCTCATTCGATGAGCATACGCGTATTCCAGACATGCTTGTGATGAGCAGTAGTACTTGGAACGGTCTGTCCTCTGATCAACAGGACATCTTAAGTGATGCCGCTGCCCGTTCAACAGAGTATCAGATTGAGGTGTGGGCTGATGCCATTGATGAAGCAATGGAGGAAGCTGAAGAAATGGGTGTAGAATTCTATTATCCAGAGCAGGAGGCATTCTTTGAAGCTGTCCAACCAGTCCATGAGAAGTACCGTGAAGATGAAAAGATTGCAACGTTATTAGATGCGTTTGAAGCGTTAAGATAGGTTATCTAGCTTTTTGAAGTAAGCGCTTTCTAAGATTGCGATACTGAAATAAGTGTCATGGCCATGATCGAACTAGATTTTACGTCGTCTGGTAATTACCGGTGGCAGCGTTATTAGCCACCGGTAAATGAAGGGATATAAAGGGCGTTTGGGAAATAAAGAAACAGAAAAGGAATGAGGCTAATGGTAAGAGCCTTAGCACGATTTAAATCCACGCTGAATTATATGGTTATGATTATTGCGTCCATACTGACAACGATTCTTGTATTCGGAGCTATCTGGCAGGTGTTCAGCCGTTATGTGCTCGGTGCACCGAGTACTTTTACTGAAGAGTTGCTTCGTTTTCTATTAATCTGGGTAGCCTTTCTTGGTGCCACCTATGCATTTGGTAGTAATCAACATTTAGCCATTGTTTTTCTGAAAAACAAACTCACCGGTAAAAAAGGTGTGAGCTTACAAATCGTCATTGATGTCATTGTGATCATCTTTATTTTTACGATTCTCGTTCGCGGAGGATATGCCATTGTAGACTCGACGATGGGACAGCTGTCACCGATTCTTCGCTGGCCAATGGGTGTTATTTATGCCATTTTACCGATTTCAGGCGTGCTGATGATTTTTTATCAATTGATCAATATAATGGAGCGTTCAAAGGGATACAAGGTTGAAGAAAATGAAGACATAGCTGTCCTGGGTTCTCCAGATGACCGGGAGGTGTAAACGATGGAAATGGCCCTACAAGCATCATTATTATTATTTGTTACATTCTTCATCTTTCTCGCAATAGGCGTACCTATTTCGATTAGTATTGGTATCGCCTCAGTTGCTACGGTCTTTCTGGCCTTGCCGACGGATATTATCATGTTTACAGCCGCCCAAAAAATGGTCGGGGGAATTAACAGTTTTGCCCTACTTGCCGTCATTTTCTTTATCTTGTCAGGGAGTATTATGAATAACGGGGGAATTGCCCTGAGGTTAGTGAATCTGGCCAAGCTACTTGCTGGTCGTTTGCCTGGGTCCCTTGCGCATACAAACGTTGTGGGAAATATGTTATTTGGCTCAATCTCAGGATCAGCAGTTGCTTCTGCCGCTGCTATCGGTAGTGTGATGGCGCCATTACAGAAAAAGGAAGGCTACAATAAAGCCTACTCTGCAGCGGTGAATATTGCATCATCACCAGCCGGATTATTGATCCCGCCAAGTGGTGTCCTCATTATTTACTCGTTAGTTAGTGGCGGAACGTCTATCAGTGCCTTGTTTATGGCCGGGTATCTGCCAGGGATTATGATGGGGTTAGCTGTAATGATCGTCGCTTATATTATCGCTAAAAAAGAAAAGTACCCTGTTTCACCGAAGCCGACCTTTAAAGAAGGCGTCCAAGTTGTACTACAGGCTTTGCCGAGTTTAATGCTTATCTTCATCGTAATAGGCGGAATTGTCGCCGGTGTTTTCACTGCCACTGAGGGGGCTGCTGTTGCCGTACTTTATTCACTCGTCCTCTCGCTCGTTTATAAATCACTAACATGGCGCCATATTCCGATCATTATGAAAGAATCAATCGTTATGACGGGAATCGTACTATTTCTTGTAGGTGCATCATCGATCATGTCATGGGCGATGGCAGTGACTGGTATTCCGGCAGCGATCAGTCAACTCATTCTTAGTGTATCTGATGAAAAGGTGATTGTCCTTCTTATTATGATGGTCGTCTTACTCATAATAGGTACCTTTATGGATCTGACACCAGCCGTTCTTATTTTCACACCGATCTTCTTGCCAATTGCTACACAGATGGGGGTTGATCCGGTTCACTTCGGGATTATGATGGTGTTTAACCTCGCAATTGGGATTATGACACCGCCGGTTGGAAGTGCGTTGTTTATCGGGTGTAGTGTCGGTGATGTCCCAATAGAGGATGTGATCAGACCACTGTTAAAAATGTTTGTTGTTCTGATTATTACTCTCCTCTTTATCGTTTACATTCCGGAAATCAGTTTATTTATTCCTAAATTATTTGGCTTAATGTAAGGAGGCCGCTCAAGTGGATAAAACGATTGTGACGACGGATAAGGCCGTCGTAAATAAGCAGGATCATATAGTATCGGTCCACCTTAAGGAGGTGAATAAAACACTTCAGGTCATGGTTCTTGAAGACACTGTCTTTAGAGTTCTTATGACAACTGGAGATGAGCTAACCACCCCTGAAACATGGATGATTGCCCCAGGACTTGAAGATGTACCGTTTGAAGGGAGAGACCGTCTGGATGTGAGTCCTTTCAGCTTGCCTGACTATTCGGCTTGTCAGGATGGAGATGAATTGGCGCTGGAAACAGAAAAGCTGAAAGTTGTCATTCGTCTGTCTGAACTGAAGCTGACCTGGTTTGAGAAAAAGCATGATAACTGGGTCCAGGTGGCGGCTGATCGTGATACTGTCTCGTATAATCACAAAGGTGATCTTGGAGACGGCGTGTACCATTATATGTCTCGCAGTTCGTCAGACCGCTATTACGGTCTCGGTGAAAAAACTGGAGATCTCAACCGGTACGGCAGACGCTATCGTATGAAAAATTTTGACCCGATGGGATATGACCCACAGCATACAGATCCCCTTTACAAGCACATTCCATTTTATATGGTGAAAAACGAGTCAACCTACGGGATACTGTATGATAATTTATCAACGAGTACGTTTGATATGGGCAATGAAATGGATAACTACCATGGTTATTATCGCTATTATCATGCAGAAGGTGGTGATCTTGATTACTATTTCATTTCCGGTACGAGTCTAAGAGATGTGTTGAAACAGTATGGGTGGCTCACGGGTAAGACCATTATGGGGCCTAAATGGAGCCTTGGCTATTCAGGCTCGACTATGACCTATACGGATGCGGATGATGCTCAAGATCAGCTCTATCAATTTATTCATGATTGTCAGACATACGATATTCCATGTGACTCTTTTCAGCTCTCGTCAGGCTACACATCCATTGGTGATAAACGATATGTGTTTAACTGGAATCGCGATAAATTTCCTGATCCCAAAAAGCTGTTTCAAGATTTTGTGGATGCCGGTGTTCGACTCTGTGCCAATATTAAACCGGCCATGTTGATTGACCACCCTCTCTATGAAGAGGGGAAAGAGAAAGAGTTATTTATCAAACAAGCGAAAGAGGATGAGCCTGAACTGATTCAATTTTGGGATGAAAGAGGATCCTATCTCGATTTTACCAATCCGGCAACGATTGACTGGTGGAAAACAAAAGTTAAGGAGCAACTCCTCAGCTATGGCATTTCTTCAACGTGGAATGACAACAACGAGTATGAAATTTGGGATAATCGTGCACGAATTCATGGATTTGGACAGGAGCGCTCTATTCGCGAATACCGGCCTGTCATGACATTGCTTATGATGAAGGCTTCTCTTGAAGCGCAAAAGGAGTTTACCTCAAGTGAACGTCCTTACTTGATTTCACGCTCTGGTTGTCCAGGAATGCAACGTTATGCACAAACGTGGACGGGCGATAACCGAACAAGCTGGGAGACGCTGAAGTACAATATTCGCACAGGTGTTGGCCTAAGTTTGTCAGGCATCTACAATTTTGGCCATGATGTGGGCGGCTTTGCCGGTGACGCACCTGAACCTGAACTATTTGTCCGCTGGATCCAAAACGGCATTTTCCACCCGCGATTCACGATCCACTCCTGGAACGATGACAAAACCGTTAATGTTCCTTGGATGTATAAAGAGTATCTTAGCGATGTGTCGGGACTGATGACATTTAGAGCGCGACTCATTCCATATATTTATGACTTGCTTCATCAGGCTTCAGAAAATAATGAACCGTTGGTAAAGCCTTTATTCTTCAATTATGAAGATGATGAAGAGGCCTATAAGGAGAGCGATGAGTTTTTATTAGGTGACGATGTTCTCGTTGTGACTGCAACGGAAAAAGACATGACACAGAAATCCGTCTATCTGCCAGAGGGGACCTCTTGGATTTATTACCTGACCGGAAAGTCATATCGTGGTGGAAGTTATGTAAATGTCGAGCTTCCAATGGATCAGCCGTTATTTTTCATGAAAGAAGGCTCGATTTTGCCATTAGCGGTCTTAGCTCATGATGGCGGTTTTGGTGCTGAGGAGGTTGACCGTGAATTTACGATTAATTTAACGAATGGGCATACATCATTTGAACGACGTTTTTATGATGATGACGGTTTAACCCAGAAATATCAGGATGGGGACTATTGTTACTTCCAATTAAAAGTGGAGGAAACGCCTGAGACGGTGAATCTTCATTATATGGTTGATGGTCACTACACACCGGCCTTACAGAAACTTCACTTCACCTTCAATAACCGTAACGGACGACAAGTGTTCATCAATGGTCAGGAGGCCGAAGAGGCAGGTACGATTAAACGAGATTTAGAGTAAAGTAGGTGAGAAGATGATTACGGAAGATTTTTTGCTGACAAACCCTGTGTCTGTAGAGCTTTATCATCACTATGCAAAAGCAATGCCGATCATTGATTTCCATAATCATCTCAGTGCAGCGGATATCTATTATGACCGCCAGTATGATTCGATTTCTGAGTTGTGGCTTGAGGGAGACCATTATAAATGGCGTGCGATGCGGGCGAATGGTATCGATGAACGGGTGATTACAGGGGATGCCTCTTCAAAGGAGAAGTTTGACGCTTGGGCTCAGACCGTTCCAAATACATTGGGGAACCCCCTTTACCACTGGACCCACCTAGAATTGAAACGATTCTTTGCTTATGATGGGTTGCTGTCCGAAAAGACAGGGGATGAGGTATTTGCCCTCACGAATAAGGCTCTCAAACATGAAGGATTAACGGCACGCAAAATGCTCGAGATGCAACAAGTGGAATTTGTCGGTACGACAGATGACCCAGTCGATAGCCTTAAATACCATCGGAAACTTAAAGAGGAAGGTTATAGTGTTGTGGTGGCTCCGTCCTTTAGGCCAGATAAGGGTTTGTTAATCGAAGCAGACGGTTTTACGGACTGGCTGAAGGCTCTTGAAGAAGCAGCACACATTGTGATTAAAGATTACTCGGCGTTTCTCTTAGCCCTTGAAAAGCGGATGGATGTGTTTGAGGAAGCCGGTTGTCGTGCCTCTGACCATGGAATTAATGAGATGTATTATGAAGAGACGACGACTGAGGAAGTAACGGCTATATTTAATAAGCGATTGAATGGTGAAGAGCTGTCGCCTAGCGAAGTGAGAAAATATAAAACGCACACGCTTACACAATTAGCTAAAGGCTACTATAAGAGGCATTGGGTGATGCAGTTTCACATTGGTCCACTTCGAAATAATTATTCAGCTATGTATGACAAGGTAGGTGCGGATGCTGGATTTGATTCAATCGGTGACGCCCCTGTGGCGAATCCCCTTAATCAGATGCTTGACACCTTTGCAAGCAAAGGTTTCTTACCAAAAACCATTCTTTACACGTTAAATCCCCGAGATAATATTTTACTTGCTACGACAGCTGGTAATTTTCAGGATTCGGACGTTCCTGGAAAAGTCCAGTTTGGCACAGCTTGGTGGTTTAATGATCATTATGATGGCATGGTTGACCAGATGAAGACGTTAGCTAGCGTCGGTTTGTTAAAACACTTTGTCGGAATGCTGACCGATTCACGCAGCATGCTTTCCTTTACACGACACGAGTATTTCAGGCGGATTCTCTGCCAACTTCTCGGACAATGGGTAGAGGAAGGAAAGATTCCATACGATATGGAGCTGCTTGGTGACTATGTGGAAAGCATTTGTTATGGCAATGCAAAACGCTATTTTGGATTGTGAATTAAAGATATTAATCTACCATATAGGAGTGATAGTATGGAAATGAGTTTTCGCTGGTACGGAGATGATGATCCGGTAACCCTTGATAAAATACGTCAAATTCCTGATATGAAAGGGATTGTCTCGGCTATTTATGATATTCCCGCAGGTGAGGTTTGGCCGTATGAAAGAATTATCGCCCTTAAAGAGAAAATTGAAGCGCATAATATGAAGCTTAATGTTATTGAGAGTGTTCCGGTGCATGAAGACATTAAAATGGGGCTTGAAACACGGGATCAATGGATCGAAAATTACAAGCAAACGATCCGTAACCTCGCAAAGGCTAACGTGCGGACCATTTGTTACAACTTCATGCCAGTGTTCGACTGGACCCGTTCGGAATTGGATGCGCCACTTCCAGATGGTTCTAACTCTTTGAAATATGACGAAAAAACCGTTAAGGACCTCGATCCGTTAAGTGGTGAACTGACACTTCCAGGCTGGGATCTTTCCTATCAGACCGACCAGCTTCAGAAAATCATCGATGCTTACCAAGATATTTCAGAAGAGCAACTATTCGATAACTTGATCTATTTCCTTGAACAGATCATACCAGTTGCCGCGGAGGAAGACGTATTAATGGCGATTCATCCTGACGATCCACCATGGGGAATCTTTGGCTTACCACGTGTTGTGAAAAATGTAGACAGCGTGAAGAAATTGCTGTCATCGGTCAACGTGAAAAATAACGGTATTACTTTCTGTACGGGTTCGTATGGGGCTGATCCTGCAAATAATTTAGTGGAAATTGTTGAAGCAGCGAAGGGACGTATTCATTTTGTTCATGCCCGTAATGTGAAATGGACAGGTGAATTGTCATTCCAGGAAACGTCACACTCGATTAACGACGGGTCTCTCGATATGGTCGGGGTTATTCAAAAACTACTTGCTGATGGGTATGAAGGACCGATTCGTCCCGACCATGGACGGATGATCTGGGGAGAAACTGGTCGTCCAGGGTATGGCTTGTATGATCGGGCGCTTGGTGCAACGTATCTTAATGGCATTATTCATGCAACGAAGTCAGAGAAAAGGCAGGTGACTTGAGGATGACAGTTCCGTTTAAAGTTGATGTAAAGGATAAAGTCGTTGTCATCACCGGAGGATCGGGTATTCTCGGGTCCGTTATGAGTAAGGCACTGGCAGAGCTTGGTGCTAAAGTGGCCATCCTTGCTCTAGATGAGAATGCCAATGAGAAGGTAGTGAGTGAGATTAATCGAGCAGGTGGTCATGCAGCTGGCTTTATTGTGGATGTATTGAATAGAGAAGCGTTGGAAAAAGCACGTGCAGAGATAACTAAGACATTCGGGACATGTGATATTTTGATTAACGGTGCCGGCGGAAATCATCCAAAGGCAACAACAACTGACGAAAAATTAAAGGTAGAAAATATCACGAATGAACTTGAGCAAACCTTCTTTGATCTCGATCCAAGCTCAGTAGAATGGCTCTTTAAATTAAATTTTATTGGAACTCTTCTACCTACACAAGTGTTTGCTCAGGATATGGCAGGGAAAACGAATGCCTCCATTATTAATATCTCATCGATGAATGCTTTTCGTCCATTGACGAAAATTCCAGCTTATAGTGGTGCGAAGGCGGCAATCAGTAACTTTACGCAGTGGCTCTCCACCTATTTTGCCGAAGTTGGTATTCGCGTTAATGCCATTGCACCAGGCTTTTTCTTAACGGCGCAAAATGAGGCGTTGTTAAAGAATGAGGATGGCAGCTACACTGAGCGGGCTGAAAAAATCCTCAGTCAGACGCCGCAGGGCCGCTTCGGTGAACCTGAAGAGCTTTTAGGGACCCTTCTTTGGCTGGTTGATCAGTCATCAAGCTTTGTTAATGGCATTGTCGTTCCTATCGATGGCGGATTTTCTGCCTATTCCGGTGTTTAAGAGGAGAGTGATTCGATGCAGGTGTTTCACGTATTAAATGACATGATCGATCATAAGCTTGCTGTTGTGATTCGTGGTAATTCCACTGAACAAGCGCTTAAAACAGCTGATGCCTGCTACTTGGGAGGCATCCGGGTCCTTGAAGTCACGTTCACGGTCAACGGGGCAGATGAAGTAATGAAAACTTTAATCGAGCAATACGACGATGCCATCGTTGGGGCGGGGACAGTCCTTGACGCCGAAACAGCACGGATTGCGATTGTAGCTGGCGCCCGTTTTATCGTGAGCCCCACCTTTGATCGGGAAACGGCATTACTTTGTAACAGATACCAGATTCCGTATCTCCCAGGTTGCATGACGATTACAGAAATGGTGACAGCGCTTGAATACGGCGCCCAGGTGGTTAAATTATTCCCAGGCCAATCATATGCCCCTAGCTTTATAAGTAATGTAAAAGGACCGCTGCCACACTTGAATATCATGCCAACAGGAGGTATCACCCTTGATAATGTGAGCGAATGGCTCCAAGCTGGTGCTGTCATGACTGGTGTTGGTGGGGAGATTACAAAGGGAGCGAAGACAGGGGATTATGCAGCGGTTACCGAAGAGGCAGAACGGTTTGTTTCCGCTGTTGGAGGGCGATCATCGTGAGCCGTGTTCTGACATTTGGTGAGATGTTAATGCGCCTGCAACCAGCTGATGGTAAGCCAGTTTCCCAGACAGATAGCTACAATGTTTTTTACGGAGGTGCAGAGGCGAATGTGGCTATTGGTCTTAGCCATTTAGGGCACGAAGTTAGTTATTTCACTGCATTGCCGGAGCGTCATCCTATTGCGAAAGCGATGATCCTGCATCTTCAGAAAGCAGGGGTTGAGACGGATACCATCATTCGTAAGGGAGGAAGAATCGGGTCGTATTATTTGGAGCCGGGTGTCTCCCTGAAAGCGGCGAATGTTGTTTATGATCGTTCCCATACGTCTGTGTTGCGTCTTGCTGATCAAGAGGTCGATTGGCCATCACTTTTTTTCGGCAAAGATTGGTTACACATCACGGGAATTACGTCAGCCTTGTCTGAGTCCATGCATCACGTTGTGTTAGCAGCTGTTAAGGCGGCACAATCGGCAGGAGTAAAGGTGAGCTTTGACTTTAACTACCGTAGTAAACTATGGCCTGCTGAAGAAGCGGCAAAAGCTTATAAGGAAATTCTCCCTTATGTGGACCATGTCTTTGCCGGCTGGAAAGATTTCGCGTGGCTGTTTGGGTGGAAAATCGAAGGTGATCACTATGAAGCACAGCTTGAAAGTTTTTATCACAAGTTGTCTGATGACTATGGTGTCACGACAGCGTCATCAACACGTCGGGAAATTCTCTCGTCAGGGAAGCATCGGCTAAACGGTTATTACTTTACCGACGGAAAACTCTATTCAGCGGACCCCATTAGTTTTGACGTGATTGATAGAGTAGGTGGAGGAGACAGCTTTGCTGCTGGGATCTTACATGGGATGATGCGTGGAGAGGCTACGGCTGACATGATCCGTTTTGCCCTTTACTATAGTGTCCTTACCCACCTCATCATAGGCGATCAGAGTGATTATACCGAAGTCGATGTGGCACACTTCATGGCCAACCAATTATCAGATGTTTCGAGATAATCCAACATTTAAGTCCCTGTTACCCTAAGGGTTTTTAAATGAAATGTTAAGCGTAAGATAAAAAAGCTTATTCAAGTAATGGGGAGTTTATTTTATCAAGAGTTGATAAAATGGTCTAAAGTTATTAATTCATTGTGAAGGATGATTTTCCAATGTAAAAAGCTCGTCTTGTAAAAGATAATCAGCTTTTTTATACAATAGTATGTGATGATATACTATTATAAAAGGGCATTCCGATGTATATAAAGGAATGCCCTTTAAATATCTTTCAATTTAATGGGTACTAGCAGCCCAATAAAAGAAATAGCTGAATATAAAATGAAGCTAAAAGCATATGAAGTCATAGTTATCATATCCCCAGCAATTGCAGAACCAACCGATTGTCCAATACCTAACGATAGAAAGGCTAAACTAACTCCAATTGATGGCATGAACTTAAAAATACGTGTGCCCCAAACAATCAAAGTTCCTGTCAAAAATGTATATGATATGCCAAATAAAATAGCTGAAAGATAAATAGCCAATATATTAGAGGTTGTGATTATAGCTGTAGCAATTGACATTGCTATAAGAACAGTGCGATAGGAAAAACTTAGACCAACCTTATGGATAGCACCTCCAGCTATCCCTCCCACGATTCCTGATGCCCCCATTAAAACCCAAAAGGAGACACTTTCATGACTATTCATGTTGTAACTGACTTGTAAATAGGTTCTAGAAAATGTCCAAAAAATTGATGAGCAAAATCCACTTATTAAGGATGCAATTAATAAAAACTTTGCTTTTTTTAGTATGGACTTTTTGAATAAATTTTGTTCAGAAAATGAATTCTCTTTCAGAGGTATACTGATAGTATTCCATATTAGTACTAGCACTGTGATGAATGCAAAGAGAATAAAGGAAAGCCTCCATTGTTCAGTAAATAAAAGAGCCACGGGACCAGATAAAATAAGTCCGAAGCTGGTTCCAGTATTAATCCACGTATTTCCCCTATCACTATCTTTTTCACTCAATGAGTTTTTTGCAACTTGACTAAAAGCTGGAGAAGCCCAACCACTACCTAACCCTGCAATAAATGTACTACAAACTAGAAGATTGAATTCGTAAGAAAACGCAATTCCAAGTAAACCGATAGTCGCACTTATTCCAGCAAATTGAATAACTCTTTTTTCATTGAATTTACTAATCATATATGAGGAAGTTAGTAAAGCTAGTGTAAAAGCAATATAGGCAGCTGAACTTGCGATTCCTGCTTCAGTTGCTGTTATTCCAAGGGATGATGATATATTTGGCAAGAATAGTCCAAAATTAAATCTTGCAAAGGCATAGGTCACACCAATCATAGCTATACCAGGTAATACAATTACCCACATTTTCTCACCACCTAAAAATAGATAGAACGATAACTATAATTTTAGAATAAAAAAAGTAAATTTATATTGAATTTACTTTAAAAATAAATTGTTAACGGTAAACATTAACTCTTGGGAGACTTCTTCTACAGGTAGAACTTCAGAAAGTGAAGTTGCGCCTTCCAATGATATGGTTAATCGTATTGCTTCTTGATGATTAAGATTATAATTCTTTAAAAAAGTGAGTAGTGATTTTTTATGAGTGATAACATATTGGTTAATCTCACTTTCCTCGGATGGGTATTCTTCTTTAGCTCTTAAAAACATACAGCCATTTTTATGGTTGCGTATCCAAGTCATATGTCCCTCAGCTAATAACAGAGCAGTTGTTTTAGAATTTGTATTTTTTTCTACTAGTTCTTTTAAAAGAGAAAAGTACCTTAATTCCCGATACTTTAGTACTTCTAATATGAGTTCTTCTTTAGAGGTAAAGTGGTTGTACATAGTCATTAACGCAACATCTGCTTCAGTTATAATTTTTTTAAGCCCTACGGAATGAAACCCATTTTCATAGAATAATCTCTCTGCGTGGTTTATTAAATCTTGTCTCTTTTTGCTCATTTAACATCACCTTTAGATAGAGTGTTCATTATATTATTACATTAGAGTTTGAGGTTTGCAACCAATTACTCCTTAAATTAGGATTAGGAGCTTTTCTATTGATTTGGGCTTTGGGCTTTCTAGTTTTATAATTCCAGATAAGTTTTCACTTCTTTAGATTAATGAAAAAAATTTTCTGGAATTCTATTGACTAATAAGAATAAGATAGATAGTCTAATATTATTCGTAATTTCTGTAAAAATATAATATTGGAGGAAAAACATGAAAAAAGTACTGATTTTATTCGGACTAATAGCCGTTGTATTTGCTCTATGTTTTAATACCGAGGTAAGTGCAGAAGAAGCTAGTAATGATTTTTTATATGATGACTTAAGTGAAGGTGAAACCGTTGTAGATTTTTATAGAGAAACAGTTCCTGATGAGGAATTAATGGATGATAATGTTCCTTTTCATGATTTTCAAGGCAAAGAGAGTGAACTTGTCGAAAATATCAACAAAGGTTCGGAAATAACGCCATTCGCTCCTCGATCTAAAAAATGGTATGCTGTTAGTAAATCCTATACTGGCCATACATACAGTGGGTGGAAATATGCTGGTGCCTCTACTTTAAGTGGCGGTGTTTTGACTGCTTCTCATACAAAATCCGTTTCGAACACTTTTTCTGGTTCACTAACAGTAACGGAAAAAGTGTTAAGTTCATATGTAGGATTTGACATAGGTAAAAGTTGGTCAAGAACTGTCAGCTATTCAACACATTCATACCCTAGTGGAAAATACAGATTAGAATACAGACATGTATATAAAACATATAAAGTTAAGCAAGAACAAAAATACGATCGACGAGGAAAAGCATCTGCTACAAAATACGTTTATCCAAAAAAATGGGTCGAACGTCAATATCGTGTAGTTAAGTTCTGACAATATTCGGTAAAGGGGAAACGGAAATTATGAACAAAACAATTATAGGGATAGCGTTTTTATTTATGGCTTCAATTCTTTATGCAACACAATTTATCTGTGGTGCATTTGGAGCAATCGGTGCTTCTGAGTGGCACAAGGAAGAATTCTCAAGGTATATGTCTTATGTCCCGAACGGTTTAATTGTTGCTACTGTTATTGCTTTAGTGTTTGGAATTGCTTTTTTTGTATGGGGGATTATAGAATCTTTTCAAAGAAAATAAACAAAAGAGGCGGTTTTTGTCCCGCCTCTTTCATGTTTAACACCCTTATGATAAAAAGGCACTGACATAATTCATCATCTTATGTCCTAAATAGATGCCTAAAATGCCGATAACACCTGGCAAGGCAGGTGGTGATGGTATAGGGAGTTTAATCCATGTAAAGACGATGCCGACGATTAGGCCAGCAATTAACGCAAGTATTATTTCCTGCATAACCCTCATCCTTTTTAGTTAGTCTTTTAATGAGCTAGAGTATAATCATCACGATAGCACCATTTAGTAAATTGGCCAATGTAGCAGCAATGAGTGCTTTTACTGCCAATTGTTGAACTTCCTGTTTGCGCTTAGGGACCATTCTAGATAGCATTCCTACAATACTACCAGCGGCACCAAAATTAGCAAAGCCGCTTAAGGCAAACGTTAAGATAGCTATTGAACGTTCTGAAAAGTTTTCTAAACCTGTGGAAAAAGAGGCAAATGCCACAAATTCATTTAATAGCATTTTTTGTGCGAGAAGATTACCAGCTATAACGGCTTCGCTTGCAGGAATGCCAATTAAAAAGGCAATGGGAGCGAAAAGGTAGCCTAAAATAAGTTCTAATGAAAGGTTTTCTAGTCCCACAAGAGAGCCACCAAAACCTAGTATGCCATTTGCTAAAGCAATTAAACTAATAAACATAATGAGCATGAGCCCTACATTCACGGCATAATGCAAGCCTTCCTTTGAGTTTACAAAGATCACGTCAATTAAATTTGTATCTTCTTTAGCTTTTGACATAGTGTCATCACTTTGCTTCCATTCTTCATTATCGATTTCCTCAGTTTCTGGAATAACAAACTTAGCAATCATTAATCCGGCAGGAGCTGACATGACCGCTGCTGATAGAAGGTATTGGATGGGGATTCCCATAGCTGCTAGCCCCATTAACACAGCACCAGAGACAGAAGCAAGTCCCCCTACCATAACTGAGAAGATTTGTGACCGTGACATAGTGGCTATATATGGCTTAACAACAAGAGGTGCTTGCGTATTGCCTATAAAAATATTAGCAGCGGCAGCCACTGATTCAGCGTAAGAGGTTTGCATGAGCTTTGAGATAAATCCTCCTATAAAACGAACAACGTGCTGCATAATACCAAAATAATAAAGCAAGGCAATTAAAACGGTTAAGAAGATAATCATTCCTAAAACAGTGACTGCGAAAACACCTACATCTCCACTACGATCTGCTAAGGGACCAAATACGAAAGTTAGCCCTTCATTTCCATATCCTATCAGACTATTAACGCCATCAGAAGCTACTTGAATAGCATTTTGCCCAACGTCCCATCTCAAAACTAAAATACCGAAAATGACCTGTAAGATAAAACCAATTGTGACAGCGCGGACATTAATGCGTTTCTTATTTTCCAACATTAAAATGGAGATGAGAATAATGATACTACACCCAAATAAACCCCATAATATAGTCATAAGCCACCATCCTTTTTGATTATTATGAAAATTCAGATATTCGTAGGTCTAGGTTCAGCTGCTGATGGTTCCGAATTAGCAGCTGAACGACATATCAAATACTAAATTTTCTGGACCACTTCTGTTATGAAGCGAATGAATTTACTCTTTGCTTGACCGGCTACCTCAATGACTTCTTGATGACTTAATGGTTGATCCAAAATGCCACATGCCATATTCGTTAAACACGAAATACCTAAAACTTTAAGGCCTGCATGAACAGCTACAGTAGTTTCAGGAACAGTGGACATGCCAATCGCATCGCCTCCTAATGTTCGAATCATTCTAATTTCAGCGGGGGTTTCATATACAGGCCCACTCCACCAGCCGTAAACGCCTTCTCGCAATGTAATACCTTGTTCCTTTGCAATTTCCTTACTCATGTTTCTTAACTCTTTGTTATATACTTGTGAGACATCAGGAAATCTTGGTCCTAGCTCTTCATTGTTCTTTCCTATAAGTGGATTCACACCAACAAGATTAATGTGATCTGTTATGAGCATAAGATCCCCAGGACTAAACGACGTATTCACTGCTCCACAAGCATTGGTGACAATCAATGTCTCAATTCCTAGGGCCTTCATGACACGAATCGGAAATGTGACTTCATCTAATGTATAACCTTCATAATAATGGTATCTTCCTTTCATAGCTACAATGGTTTTTCCTTTTAATTTCCCAATGACTAATTGATTAGCATGACCTTGGGCATCTGACTTGCTAAAATAAGGAATATCTTCATATGGAATAATGACAGCTTCCTCAATGTCATCAGCCAAGTCACCGAGACCAGACCCTAGTATGATACCAATTTCAGGTTTATGTTTAGTTAATCCTCTTATATACTCTTTCGCCTGATAAATGTCATTAATAGCATGCATGGCAATCCCTCCAAGTTAAATTTTTTGCCTTTTATATCTTAAAAAACGGTGGTTCAGAATGTCCTGTCCTCCTTTCTTGAAATAGACCGGTCTACATAATAAGTGCAATTTATACGCCGTTATGAAAGCTAGATTAAGTTTTCAGTAACGGCGGGATAACTTCTGCCACAATTTTTAGAGGCGTACTGTCATTTCTCGTTAAGCAAATCACTAATGCTCCTTGAATCATGGCATTTACTGTCATGGCAATCTCATAAGCTGCGCGGGGCTCATAACCATAATTGAGAAGCTTGTCGGCAAAAATGTGATGCCATGCGTCAAATACACTGCGGCATGCTTCCCTTAACTCTTCACTTACGTCAGAAGTTTCTAGGACAATGGCTGTGATAGGAACTCCTTGAAAATAACTATCTTTCTCAAATCGTTCAGCACTATCTAAAATATAATGTTGAATAGCTTCAGTAGGATCAGAATAGTCCTTTAATTTTTCTGCAATAAACTGAGATACACTATGTTTCGTCCACTCAATAGCTTCTTTTGCTAATTGTTCTTTCCCATTAGGGAAATGATAATATATCGACCCTTTTGGTGCACCGCTAAGTTTAATAATGTCATTTAAACCAGTTCCAAAATATCCTTTAGATTGAAGTAAATACGCTGTTGCCTTAATCATATCTTCACGTGAATTTCGTTTCATACTAGTAGAGTCCTTCCTTGAAAAAAATATACCAATTGGTCTACATACATATCGTAATATGAAAACGCGAATAAGTAAAGCGTTTTCATTAAGTTAATTGTCTTTTTAATTAGGTGAAAAGGACAAAAGAGGTAATTTTTGAACTACGCCTTTCGCAGAAAAGGGAGAGGCTCCTTTCGGAAGTACGTTAAAATCATTTAATAAACATGACATACCACTGAGTGAGGTCTTTCTTGCGTTAGGGGCCCAGTAATAGAAAATAGACTATATTTAAATAGGGTTATGTTCGCGATTTTCTAATGTTTCTTTCGATAAGAGAAGGGCATTGTAATTAGCCCCAGTAGCTTGGATGATTGCCCCGATAGTGGTGATAGCCTGGCCACCTTCCAGTCCTCTAATTTCGTAAGTGGTACCAATACTTTCCAACCCTGCACCTAAGCTTTCCAAGGTGTTACCAAGAGCATAGTCATATTCTCCGGTAGAATAATCACCTAACGCACTCATGGCAGCTCCCATTGATTGAAAAGCATCCCCTAATGCTTCAAGTCGGAGGTTCTCTACACCATTTTCCTCATCAATGTCTTGCAAATACGCCGCAATTGAGGCAAGGGCAGCACCAGCACCGTCAATCCAGTCTCCTGCAAAATTTAACGGGTTGTCTTCTGCCACTGTCCCAGCGATAGATGTCCCTACTGCTTGTAATCCTTCTCCGATGCTCACAAGCTTGTTGTTAATATCATCAAATCCGGCTAGAGTTCTTACTTCGGCAGCAGCAGAAATAATCGTTCCAATAGCATTTAACCACGCACCAACTAAAAGCTTCTGGTCATCTACTCCCACAGTAATCACACCTTAACATATCAGTTACTTCTATGCTATTCGTGAAAGTTCAAGTGTGACTGTGCAAAATGTACAGGGGGACAGTATCATCTTCAATACTTTGCCCATGATAAAGGTCAATATCAATGAATTCGTTTTTTCAAGCTTCCATTTACTTAGGTCACTTATTTTTCATTTCCTTTAAAAGGGCAATAATTTCCTCTTGATTGGCATTGTTCTTTTTTAGTTTACCGTCAATAGATAAGATAGAAACGATGATGGCTATAGCAATAAATATCTCCATTTGTGTTAGGCCTCCTAAGGTGTATCTACGTAATAGTCTAACACAGATTGGAAAACCTTTCTATTTAACTAATGATTGCCAGCCTAAATAAGAAAAGTCAATGAGAGCGATCTATGAAAATGCCATATCCCAGAAAAGGGGAATCTGTTTTGGGTGCATAAATATACTACTACTTCAATTAACCATGTTTTTGTTGTAAAGCTGGTTTCTTTCTATTTGAATAGATCATTCGCCGGAACACGGTTTCCAGAGGACCACTCAAGGCTCTTTTTTCTAACATGAATGCTAAACAGACAGCGGAAAGCCAAATGATGACGGCCAAGATTGTGATACCTGTACTGTTTAACAAACCGCCTAAACCAAGTGCAACTGGAGAGAGGAGGAAAACTAACATAGCTTCATTATAAATGTAAAATGTGAGAGAACGTTTTCCTAATGCAGCTATTGCGCGAATAGCTAGTTTATTAGGGTTAAGAGCAGGTCCAAGTAGGGCGAAAATGGCAGCATAGCCACATCCTCCAGCTAATCCCGTTAACATGTGCACCGCATACACAACACCGCCAATAGTTGGATGAATATCCAGGGCAAAAGCGGAGCTGATAGCGTAGGGAAGGGCCCCGATGAATGAGAGCGTAATACCTACCACAGCGATGGAAAGAAGTAATTGCCGATGGCGTTCGGGCTCTGTGAAGAGCTTTTTTCGTGCTGCCCATACTCCGGTAATAATAGGGATTAATATAGGCATCAGAAAGTGAGCGATTGGGGTGAGGAAAAATGATGAGAAGCGATCTTGTACAATATCCATATAACTCGTCATGGCAGTGATATTGTAAAATGGCTCCCCTGCATGAGCAAAGTACACCCATACGATGGGCATTAAAAAGACAAAAAAGAACGTTAAGGATAACAGCGTCCAGTTCATCGCATGGTCTGATCGAAACAATAGCCAGCCTAGTAGAAGGGCTCCGGTGCCATAAATGGCAAGGATATCATGGCCGCCGATAATGACAGAATTTACAAAACCAAAAAGGATTAATAGCCATGCCCGCCGGTGTAATAATCGTTTTGTTCCTTTAACGGTTTGTCCCTTTGTTAGCTGGCGTTCCACGATCAAAGCCATACCAAACCCAAATAAGACGGCAAACATCGGTCTGGCACGATTATCTACGACTAAGTAACTGACAAAGTTGATGATTTTGTCCAAAGTTGTCGTCCCTTCAGGCCTTATAATGAGTGCAAACCCAGTTGCAGAGGTGCCAAACAATAACAAAGGAGCATGGGCTAAGAGGATAAGTAAAAGCATCGTACCGCGAGCTAAATCAGGTGAAAGGATTCGTTCACTTACAGGGGGAGGAGTGTTTAATCGTTTACTTTCAATATCCACCGAAACTTTTTTCATTGTTCAACCTCTCCTTATTTAATTTATGTGTAGGTTGGAGCTTAGTTTAACCGTCATATTAATACTCATAAGTCCTTCTCACTGGTGAGTCTTTTCCTTCTTTTTATAGGTTGGGGTCTTATGTAGTGTCACTTAGAACGTCATTATGTTAGCTTAACTAGTAAGAACTATGAAGTGGGAGCAGGACTAAGTTTAGGCGTTAACTTTCCTCATTAACTCGTTTTCTATAGTATACACTATTAAACCATTAAATTGAAAAAATACAAAATAAATCAATCCCGAACCTTCTCTCTGAGTAACTAAAACGTATAATATAAAAAGTTTCTTTCATGTGAGCCGTGTGACTCACATGAAAGAAACCTAGTAAATACATATTTTTGCCGGATAAGGCGCTTTAATTTGGCGCCATTTTCAATGTCTTAGCCATAAATATAGAAAGGGTAACAAGTATTTATCCCCGATTTTAGTTAAAGCGTTCCATGCCTTTTAGCGCCTCAACTCATCTTGGTGAAAGTGCTTTCTATATTTCTAACTGTTTGAGATTTGGGATGTTCATTTTCACTGTTGGTAGCAGCGACATACGACTGTATGAGAGAGAAAGTTCGAATTAACTTTCTAATGTCTCCCCTCAAGCTGAAACCATAATATGATCCTGTCAGTCAATGAGATAACGATAAGCGAAGTTTATCCCTGGCCTATAGCTGGCTGTTGACGTAAAAAGTCTCTCCACACTTGTGGTGATCGGCCATTGCTGTTTTAACACAAGGTTATTTGGCAGATCGAGGACATAGTTTAGCCCTACGAATGTTTCATACCAACGTCCAGTTTGATAGGAATAAATGTGTTTCACTTGATTCCCCCAATTACCAGAAGAGCTGGCCGTATAAAATGTAATACTTGTCACAAGCGCTGTATCTGGAATCGTCGGTTGGTTTGATAAGTCTAATGTTTGATGAGGAAGCATCCTTCCAACATTCGTGGCGTTATAGTTGAAGGTCATGGAGGTAGGGGTTGAATAGCTGCCATTTCGCCATGCATTGCCCACGTATAAGCTGTAATCTTCATCGGGATTAAAGCCTTCATAAGGGACTACAGCTACATACCAAGTGCCTGTTGTTTGAACTGAAAGGTATAACTTTTCGTCTTGATTTCCGGGATTTTCTGAGACTGCATAATTTAAGTTTGGATCGAATACATAGAGATCGTAGTCCGTGCCACTAGGAATGTCTTTTAACAGAAAAGCCACATCTGTTCCCGCAGTTAAGTGGACCCGATACCAGTCGATATCATCTTCTCTACTAATATTGGCACGAATCGTTGAACCATAAGGTATAGAAGCGGCTGTGTCTATTGTATCATTTGGCTCATAAGGGTCATTTTGAGTTGACGCATCGTGTGTGCTTAGTTCAGGAGCAGCTTTTAGCAAGGTATCGATATCTGTATCTTTCGTCAACGTAGGATTTTCGCTTACGTCACTAAAGGCATCAAATACGGTAGTGTCAGTTTCTAAATGTGCTAGTTTTTGATTTTCATTGGCGTGTACTGACAAACTAGGACTAGTCAAAATAAGAGTCAGGGCAACTACGACTAAAAGTCTTAATAGCTTCATTGATATCCCTCATTTTCATAAATTTTTTAAAACGTAACACCTAATACTGTTTACTCAGTAGAAGTGAAAACCTTTTACAACCAATGGATCTCTTAGAACTGCACGTATTAACCGACTGAAAAAATGATAACAGGTTTTTAATAAAATGAGCTTTAACGTCTCTGTTACCTCTTTTCCAAGGTCTTTAGTCCTTGTTTTATCCACTCCTCCTTCCATTTGTAATATCGTCAATGTTTGGAAAATATTGATAAGTATATAGTTCTATTTTTATAAAAGGTCATTAGTTATAAGTTATGTAAAAACTATTAAAATGGAAAAATATTTAAATTAATCTTTTGTTCGTTTTTAGCTAGTAGTCTTCTTCATCTATTGATGACTTATAGCTTTTTAAGAAGTGGTGACGGATAAGCATAAGAGCAGCTGGATGACCAGATGAAGGGACAGATCTCATGAACAACATGTTCGTTCTAAAATCGCCTTAATCATTGCCCCACAGCCTGTTTGTTAACAACACGCGTGGCTTATTTTATTTTCTTCATAAGCTGGTATCACCATTGTTTTTATGTATATAGGTGGACCAAAGGGTGTTCATATCAATGCGACAGTTTTGATAAGAAGTGCGAAACTGTAAATTATACAGGAGCGAAAAAATACGTTTGATTGTCAACGAGTTGAAGACTCTCTAAGCTAAACAGTATAAAGTAGTAGAAAAATGTTTTACATCGATATAGTCCACTAGAACCTTTAATTATTAGGCAGAAATTTAATAACAATGAACTGCAGCTGAAAAGAGTTGAGGTAAATTAAAAGGACCAGTTAAATGACGTAATATGTATCAGTAGACAAGAAAGAAGTGTTGCGTTTTAATACATTATAGATATTTTAAAAATATATAATTGTAAATTTTATATTTATTTGCATAATTCAACTGTTTCGTTGTAAAATTCAAGTAACTTTTAAAAGTAGATTTTATTTAATAGCACCTTAGGGAGGTTGCTTGAATGAAGGTTTTATTAATTGCGCCGTATAAAGGGTTAGCAGAATTAATTAAGTCTATGGAACATGAACTATGGGAGTTTACAATTAGCATACATGTTGCTGATTTGGACGAAAGTAAGCGTTTACTGAATGAGTATAAAAGGTCAAAGGAATCCTTTGATGTCATTATTAGTAGAGGTGGAACAGCGAAAGTGTTGCGAGAAAGCACAGCCATTCCTGTTATAGATATTGATATATCCGGCTATGATATTCTCCGTATATTGACGTTACTAAAGAGTTATCATGCAAAAATTGGAATGGTCGGCTTTAAAAATGTAATTTATAGCTTTGAAGCGGTTTCGTCAGTAATTAATGTCGATGTTGAGTACAGAGTTGTTAAGGAAGAATCAGAAGTTATCGACACCTTAAAAGAGCTTAAAGAACAAGGGATACAAATTATTGTTGGGGATGCAGTAACAGTAAAAAACGCCACTGCCCTTGGTGTACAAGGTGTTTTGATTACATCTGGAAAAGAGTCAGTATACGAAGCATTTAATAAAGCTAAACGATTGAAATATGAAATATCAAAGTATTCATCAAGAGCAGAACTATTTGATCGTTTATTAAATCAATTGACGAATCCTGTAACTCTCTTAGCAGAAGATGGAGAAGTGATTTTTGCAAATACAGCGTTAAGGAAACAATTTTCAAGTATTCAGCAGTCAAATTTTTTAGCGCTTCACCCAAATATTTCGATTGCTTTAAAGCAAGAAATGCACGATTATCCAATTACTTTTTTTGTTAGTGACAGTCCATTTCGCCAACCATATCGTATGAATATTGGCCGAGTAAGCAACTCAGCACTGACGGTTTATAATTTTATTGAATTTGAAAGAAGTGACGCCTTTGATAAATCAGAAGCTGAAGTCATTTTCTACGATTCAAATATGGAAAATATCCCTCAGTTAATTGCATCTGACGCCCTTTATCATGACGCAATAAACACCATTATTCAAACGTCTAACAACAACCCTTTTACGATTGTAGGTGAACGAGGGACTGGAAAGCGAATGCTTCTCCGAATTTTATGGGAGAGCCCACGTTTTAAACAGGGGACGATTACAGAAATTAGTTTTAATCATCCCAGTACAAGTACTTTCAATCGCGTGATGACTTTTTTAGGTGAGTTTAATGAGCAAGATATAGTGCATTTTTGTTTTTTAGAAAAGCTAACATCAACGCAGCAAAAAAGACTAGCAGAAGCTATTGAGCATGGCTCCTTTCAATCGGTATTTTCGATGGTGGGAGGGGAGGAACGATTCATTGAAGTTACCGAACGTTTTCAGCAGAATTTGAAAAAAATGATTAAACAGTTTGAACTGTTTTTTCCTCCTTTGCGTTCCCGTGAAGAAAAATTAGAGCATTATATTCATACCTTTATTCTCTACTTCAATGAGTTATATGGAAAACAGGTGATTGGACTTGAAAAGGAGGCTATGGTGAAGCTGCTGAACTACCCTTGGTATGGTAATATGATTGAACTAAGGAAGGTTGTTAAACGACTTGTTCAACGATCCTCGGATGTTTATATCAAACACGTAGAGCAAACGTTAAAAGAAGTACAAAATGAACCTTCATATGGAAACGGAACCTTTGTACCTATTAATCTTCAGCAAACGATGGAAGGGATTGAACGAGATGTGATTAAAGAAGTGTATAGACAAGAAGGTGAAAATCAATCAAAAACAGCGAAGCGATTAGGAATGAATCGTTCGACATTGTGGCGAAAAATGAATAGATCGATAAAACCTCAATAAGTTATTGAGGTTTTTTGTTGCAAAATAAAACAAAATACTTATTTAAATTTAATAATATATTTTTTTCAGCTAATTAGTTGAAATTTTTTTTACCTCCCCTTAAGATGAAATTACATTGAAAGCGTTTTCTATTTGGCGGGAGGTGATGAGATGGAAGTCTTAATCATTGCAGATGACTTAACAGGTGCAAATGACACAGGGGTGCAATTTGCACGAAGACATCTTCAGACAAAAGTGCTTATAAATAAAGAGGCATTGATAGATAAGGATATAGACATACTCGTATTGGATACGGACAGTCGTTCATCACCCTATCATGAAGCTTATGAAAAGGTGAAACAGGCACTTGAAGCAGTAAAATCATATGATATGAAGTGGATTTATAAAAAAGTTGATTCAACCATGAGAGGGAATATTGGTGTCGAATTGGATGCTATTTTGAACCATAGTGATGCAAAATTCATTGTAATGGCACCTGGATATCCAGACAATCATCGCATAATAAGAAATGGGAATATTTATGTTGGAAATCATTTATTAGAAAAAACCTATTTTGCTAACGATGTAAGTACCCCTATTAAAAGCTCAGCTGTCCAAACAATCATCGAAGAAACATCGGATAGAAAAATTGGCTCAATTACAATTGATGACCTTTCAAATGGCAAGAGTCATGTTCAAGAAAAAATTCATGAGCTAAGACAAGATAATGTGGAAATTATCGTGTGTGATTCTGCCAATCGTGAGGACCTCCATACACTTTTTCATTCTTTCCTTCATTATATTGAACCATTTGTTTGGTGTGGATCTGCTGGAATGGCCGAGCAACTCGCTATGTATTTATCCAAGGGAGCAGACGTACCTAAAAATAAACTTAATTTTGGCCAAGGACCTATTTTAATCGGCGTAGGAAGCGTACACGATATGACGAGAAAGCAATTAGACTATTTACTTGAAGAAACATCAATCGTAGGAATAGATATTCTTACCGCCAATCTTCTGAAGTCAGAGGATTCGAAAAAAAAAGAACTGGAAAAAGCGTATCAACGAGCGATGATGGCGTATAGAAGTGAACAAAATGTGGCTTTATATACTATGGCTGATACTGAGACTAGACGAGGCGTTCAAAAGCTTGCTAAAGAGAAAAAAATCACTAACGCAGAATTAAGTTACATGATATCGAGCAGCATAGGTATTTTAGTGAAACAATTAATGGAGAGCATATCCATTGGTCGGGCGATCCTTACAGGTGGTGATACAGCTAAAAGGGTAGCTGAACACATTGGATGTGATCAATTCCATCTTATAGATGTGATTGAAGAAGGTGTTCCGGTTGGAGTATTGGAAGGGAAATATGAGCTATTAACAATTACAAAAGCTGGAGGGTTCGGCGAAGAACATTCATTGGTCCATGCTTATCTGGCGCTAGGAGGGAAATAGACAATGATACATGGCATTATTCCAGCAATGGTAACGCCCATCACCGAAGACCAACGCATTAATCACTCTGTAACGGTGCAATTGACACGTGAATTACTTGGCAAGGGAGCAGCTGGATTATTTATTCTCGGCACAAATGGTGAATTTCATATGCTCACCACTGAAGAAAAAGTAGCATTTACAAAAACGGTGGCAACGGAAGTAAATGGTGCAGTTCCTCTGATTGTTGGCGCCGGTAGCAACAGCACAAAGGAAGTCATAGAGTTGAGCAAAGTATTAAAAGAAGCTGGTGCAGACGTTTTGTCTATTATCACACCTTACTTTATCCAGCCGACTCAAGATGAATTGATTGATCATTATCGCGCAATAGCTAAAGCGGTAGAACTTCCGCTTCTCATGTATAACATCCCTAAAAAGACGGGTGTGACATTGGAACCGGAAACAGTATGTGAATTAGCGAGGGAAAAAAACATCGTCGGGATTAAAGATAGTAGCGGACAGTTTGAGCTCATCGAGAACTATATCCGGGTAACAGCAGAGGAGGAATTTGTCGTACTCGCTGGAACCGACTCTCTCATTCTCGATACTTTAGAAGCGGGAGGTACAGGGGCTGTAGCCGCTACTGCAAATATTGTACCAAGCGTTGTTAATAACATTTATGAGTATTGGAAACAAGGTGAAAGGGACAAAGCACGTCAGGCCCAAGAAAAATTAGCTCCTATTAGAGCCCTTTTTTCAAAAGGTACCATTCCAGCAGTGATAAAAAAAGCACTGGAAGTCCAGGGAATAAAAGTAGGGGCGCCAATACATCCCATTCGTGACGTCAGTCAAGAAGTTGAAGAACAGTTACGACAAGTATTATCAAAATATTGGCAAAAATGAGAAAGTTGGTGTAGTCATGAAGAAGCAAGCTCATTTTCAAACGGCGAAACACATTATGTTAGGGTCTCATGTAATAAAAGATCTTAAAGAACCTCTTGGAGGACTATCGGACTCGATTGGTCACGCTCTTATCGTTACCCAAGGAGCTATTCAAGATCTAGGATTTACTCATATCATTGAAGATCAGCTGCTTACTATGGGAGCAAAAGTGGACGTGAATATTGACATATTACCGGAACCGACAATTGATAATATAGAAGAAGTTTATGAGAATATTCAAGGTGAACGATATGATGTGGTGATCGGTATTGGTGGAGGTAGTGTACTAGATGCTACGAAAATTCTTGCTGTTCTTATGACAAACTCCCTTTCAGTTGAGAACATGCTCGGGACTAATCAAGTCGAAAAGCCAGGTGTTCCAACCATATTAATCCCAACAACATCTGGTACAGGCTCGGAAGTGACACCAAATGCTATCGTAACACTTCCTGATGAGGAGCTAAAGGTCGGGATAGTCAGTCAGTATCTACTTCCAAACTTAGTTGTCCTTGATCCATCATTAACCTTGAGCTTACCTAAGTCCATAACAGCGGCCACAGGTATGGATGCTTTTACCCATTCTTTAGAGTCCTTTATTTCTAATAAAGCAAATCCATTTAGCGATATGTTTGCATTGGAGTCTATTCGACTCATTTCATCTAGTATTTTAATTGCTTATGAAAATGGCTCTTCTATAGAAGCAAGGGAGAAAATGTTAGTTGGCTCTATGTATGGAGGAATGGCTTTAACAGCCGCTGGTACAGCTGCAGTGCATGCATTGGCTTATCCACTCGGAGGGAAATATCATATTCCTCATGGAGAAGCTAATTCCATGTTACTGCCACACGTTATGAATGTTAACATGAATGCCATCATAGACCGCTTAAATTTAGTTGCTGAACCTATGGGGTTATCAATTGAAGGGAAACCAAAAGAGAAGGTAGCTAGAGACGTCGTAGAGCTTATTGAAACTTGGACTGCAAAGCTAAATATTCCTCAAAATATAGCAGATTTCGGTGTCACAAATGAGGATTTAGATGAATTAGCGGTGGCTGCTTCCAAGGTGACGCGATTATTAAATAATAATCCAAAGGAACTGACAATTGATGATATAAAGAGCATTTATCAAAAACTATTACCTTAACGGGAAGGAGGAGCAAAATGAAACCGATTATTGCAGTAACGATGGGGGATTGCACAGGAGTAGGTCCAGAAATTATTTGTAAAGCCTTCCGTGATGAAGCCATTTATGAACGCTGTCGGCCATTTGTTATCGGTGATGAGAAAATCCTTCAAAGGGAACTTCAATTATTAGAGATTGATTTAAAGATCAATACGATAGGAGATGTGGATGACGCTCACTTTCAGTATGGTAGCATTGATTGTATTGACTTAGATCTATTACCAGCAGATCTTCCTTACGGTCGTGTGTCTGGCGATGCTGGAAATGCAGCTTTTCGTTATTTAGAAAAAGCTATTGAGTTAGCAAAGACGTTTAAAATACATGGTGTTTCTACGGCACCGTTAAATAAAGAAGCCCTGCATAAAGGAGGACATATTTACCCAGGCCACACTGAAATTTTAGCAGAACTTACGAACACAAAGACATATTCAATGATGCTTAGCTCACCTAAATTAAAAGTCATCCATTTGACAACCCATCTTGGCTTGTTGGATGCTATCGAATCAATTACAGAAGAGCGCACCTATCAAGTAATACGTTTAGCTGATACAGCTTTAAGAAAAGCAGGGTATACGTCACCAAAAATTGCTGTGTGCGGAATCAATCCACATGCAGGTGAAAACGGATTATTTGGTCATGGTGAAGAGGAAACAAAATTAGTCCCTGGTATAACAAAAGCGCAACAAGAGGGTATTTCAGTTTCTGGTCCTTATCCGGCAGATACCCTATTCTATCGAGCTGTAAAAGGAGATTTCGATATCGTTGTTGCCTGCTACCATGATCAAGGGCATGTTCCTATTAAAGTATTGGGATTGGAAGAGGGGGTTAATATTACCGTTGGCCTTCGTGGTGGCGTCATCCGTACATCCGTGGATCACGGTACAGCCTTTGATATTGCAGGAAAACAAAAAGCTGATGCAAGGAGTATGATTGAGGCACTTAAAATAGCTGCTGAGATGGCCCCTAAGGAATTAGGTTCATGCATAGAATAAACGCGAAGAAAGGGCGGGTATGATGTTAAAAGACAAAGTAGCCGTTATCACAGGAGCAACCCGGGGTATTGGACGGGAAATCGCAAGAACCTATGCAGAAAATGGGGCTAAGATAGTCATGACAGGAACTAACCATGCCCGTCTACAGGCACTTTATGAAGATATAAGTCTAAAAGGTGTTGAATGTATTGCCATGTCTGGCGATGTAAGAGAAGAAGAAACGGCGGAGAAAGTGGTCCAAGAAGCAATAAACCAGTTCCAGCGGGTAGATATTTTAGTGAACAATGCCGGTGTCAATCAACGCTCTTCAACGCTTGATATGGCTATTAATGATTGGAAACGTGTCATTGATACTAATTTAAATGGTAATTTGTATTTTTCACGAGCAGTACTCCTATATATGATCAAACAAAAGCAAGGAAAAATCATTAACATCAGCTCTACTGCGGCAAAATCTGGCCACCCGAATGCAGCACCCTCGTATGGCGCCTCAAAAGCAGCTGTGGATTATTTAACTAAGCATCTTGCTTTAGAAATGGCGCCTTATAATATTGTGGTAAATGGGCTCTCACCAGGGCCTATTGAGACAGAAATGGTTCAACAATGGCATGATGAATATCGAAAAAATGTACTAACTAAGGTGCCGTTGAAGCGCTTAGGAAAACCGAAAGATATAGCAGGTGCAGCATTATTTCTCGCTTCTGATTTATCAGGCTTTATCACAGGGGAAACCATCAACATTAATGGCGGAACCTATATGAATTAAGGAGGGCTACTATGCTTGGAACATTTATTGATGAACAGTATAAGATACCTATTCTCTATCCACATAATCATGCCTCTAACCTGTTGGAACTAGACAGTGGTGATTTACTCTGTACTTGGTTCGGCGGCTCTAAAGAAGGTAAGGCGGATATTACGGTTATGGTATCAACATTTTCTAAAGAGAACCGAACATGGCATCCACCTCAAGCTGTTTCTGACGATTCAACAAGATCCGAGCAAAATCCTATTCTATTTAAAAATCCTAATGGGCAAATTTGGTTAATCTATACGGCACAGTATGCGGTGCATCAGGATTCTTCCGTTGTCAGATATAGCGTGTCAGATGATGAAGGGGTGACATGGAGTAAGGTTAAAGATTTATTTGATAAACCGGGAACGTTTGTCCGAAATCCGCCCGTTATTACTGAAAATAATGACATTATTTTACCAGCGTATTATTGTCTGAAATCAACGAATGGGTTTTTAGGAAATGATTATAGTGTCGTAAAAAGGTCTAAAGATAACGGTAACACATGGGAAGAGACTAAAATTGAAGGAAGTGAAGGTCTTGTTCACTTGTCGCTAGTGCATTTAGAAGGTCAACGGCTCGTTGGTTTTTTCAGAAGTCGTAAAGCGGATAAGATTTATCGGACGGTGTCCAATGATTTAGGTTTTACGTGGAGCAAGCCATCTCCTACACACCTCCCTAATAACAATGCTTCTATTCAAGCGACAAAGCTGTCCAGAGGACAACTTGTGATGGTATTTAACAATATAAATGCTGAAGAGCGCCCACCAAAGGAAAATAGGCCACCATGGTTTGATCCAAGTGACATGGATAAAGTCGGTGTTAATAAAGAGAATCAGTCAGATGCCATTTGGGGTGTGGTTAGAAACCCTCTTTCCATTGCCGTCTCTGAGGATGAAGGCTTGACATGGAAGCATGTGAAATCGGTTATAGAAAGTCAAGATATAAACAGCGAACCAGAATTTTCGTATCCTTCTATTAAACAGGACAGAGAAGGAAAAATTCATATAACATTTACGTATTTACGGCAGTATATTCAACATGTAATTGTCGATGAACAAGTTCTTTATCGCTAAAATTAAAACCTACAAGGAGGAATGAAAAATGAAAATGAATTCCCTGAAAAAGTTGGTTGGTGTCTCTAGTGCGGTTGCATTGATACTTGTGTTGACAGCGTGCGGTAATGCGAATGGAACAAATAGCAATAACAGCAATAGTCAGAATGAAACTAACAGTGGAGAGAGTATTGAATTAGTAGCAGCTACAATTAATCCAAGTGATTCTTTGTTGGCGGAAACTTTGGTAGCGTTTACAGAAGAGATTGAAAACCAAAGTGATGGGCAAATTACGTTTACTGTCCATACCGGGGGAACGGTGGGCAATGCTTCTAGCCTTTACCAATCTGTTATCTCCGGAGATATTGACATGATTTATTCTGATACAGGATGGTTTGCTGAGCACAATCCCGTCTTTGATATTTTAAGTACAAATTACCTTTTTGAAGATCAAGAACATTATGAAACAATCGTGAATAGTGATGGAAAGCTTTCCTATTTTGAAGATCTACTTATAGAAAGTCCAGGCCTGAAAAATGTCATGTTTGCAGGTGGTCTAGAACGAAATATTATTAGTACATTTCCTATTGAAACTGCATCTGATTTGGAAGGACGAGCTATGAGAAGTGGAGGCAGTTCTGCGGAAATGGAATGGTGGAGAAATTTAGGAGCAAATCCAACGACAATTGACTTTAATGAAGTGTATTCGGCTCTTCAAACTGGCGTTGCTGAAGGCTCGCAAAACAGTCTAGACGCTATGATTGAGCAACGCTTCGGGGAAGTTGGAGAGTATGTAGCACGTACCCAGCACAACCTCACATTAGGGTTTATTGTCATGAATAATGACCGCTATGAGTCCTTGAGTGATGAGCATAAAGAAGCAATCCAGCAGGCAGCTGACATTATACAACCAGAATACATTGCGAAAGCATTTGAACAGGCAGACGAAAGTATGGACGTATTAATTGACGAATTTGGTGTTACATTTACTGACCCAGACCGTGAAGAATTCATTGAAAAATCACGACTTCAAATGGAAGAGATAGCAGAAGAACACGATGTTCTTGATATTGTAGAAGATATTTTTAACTAAATTTTTTGCTAGGAAGGAACGGCTCCAAAACTTGTTGATGGAGCCGCTATACCTTCCCTGTCTTCTTTGAATATGGGGGTGTGATTAAGAATGAAGAAGCTAAAAGAGTTGATAAGCAAAGTGGCTAGTGCCATAAGCATTGCGATGCTAATAACGTTAGCTCTATCCCTTTTTATAGGTGTTATTGCCCGATATGTATTTTCTTATTCTATTCCTGAAATTGAAGTAGTCCGTAAATTTTCTATTATGTGGCTTGTTTTTATGGGGTCTGCTATTGCTGTAAAAGAAAAACTACATTTAGAGATTGACATCTTATCAGATTATATGAGTGATAGTCACGTACGTATAAAAAATATGATTGTCTATGTGTTAGTTCTCTTTGCTATCAGTATTTTAATTTTCATAGGGGTGGCTGCGTTTAATTCTGGTTTGTCACGAAGTGAATTGGTTTCTATCCGGTTTCTATCATCTCCTCCATCCCTTATTTACTATTATTCAGCCTTTTTAGTTGGTTCGCTGTTCATGTCGTATTTTCACCTCGAACAGTTTAAAAATGTGTTTAGTAGAAAAGGGGTGAAGAAACAGTGATACTGCTTTCCATTATTGCTATCTTTTTTGTTTGTTTACTATTAGGCGTACCCGTTGCCTTCAGTATTATCATTGCCTCATCAGTTCCTATTTTGCTAGAGCCACTTGTCAGTTTAACACAAGTGAGTTCCATTATGATTGAATCATTCTCAAGCTTTACCTTGCTAGCAATTCCTTTATTTATTTTTGCTGGAGCTTTAATGAACTTAACGAAAGTGACGGATGACTTAATATATATTTCAAAAGCATTAGTAGGCAAGTTCAAAGGAAGTCTAGCGCATATGAATATTATAACAAGTATTTTTTTTGGTGCGATATCGGGGTCATCGGTTGCTGATGTTGCGTCATTAGGACGAATTCTCATTCCTGCCATGATAAAGGCGGGGTATAGTAGGGAATTTGCAGCAACAGTTACTGCCGCTTCATCGACAATTGGCTCGATCATCCCGCCGAGTATATTACTCATTGTTTATGGCGCACTAGCTCAAACGTCAGTCGCTGCATTATTTATTGCAGGGATTGTGCCTGGTATTTTAATTGGAATTACTCAGATGATTTATGCGTATCTTTATGCGGCTAAAAATGATGTTGGGGCCATAGATAATAAAGAAATTGGCTTAGCAGAAGATGAAAAACTATCAAAAATTGTTGCCTTAAAGAAGGGGATTTTCCCATTAAGTTTATTTTTAATTGTCATTGTTGGGATTATGTCTGGCGTTTTTACAGCAACTGAGGCAGCTAGTATTGCCGTTATCTATGTCTTTATCGTCGCATTCTTTATTCGCAAACAACGAAATGTTAGAGAATACATGGCGGTAACGCGGAAAGCCGTTATAGATTCAGCAACAATTTATATTTTAATTGCGGCAGCTGCACTGTTATCTTGGGTTTTAACTTACTACCAAGCGATGCAGCCATTGATTGATTTCTTATTGGAAAATAATTTTAGCCCGCTGTTATTTTTATTAATGCTGACCATGCTATATGTTTTTTTAGGCACATTTATGGAACCCAATTCGGCGATGCTTATCTTTGTGCCGCTGCTGTTGCCAGTTATGCAAGGTCTTCAAATTGATCCTGTGGTAGCAGGAATCGTTACCGTAATGGCCATTCGTTTAGGAACTGTCACACCTCCCTATGGATTATCAAGTCTTCTTGCAGCGAAGGTCGCCGGCACGAATGTATTAAAAATGATGAGGCATATTCTTATCTTTGTATTTATTTATCTCGTGGCTATTCTACTGATTATTATATTTCCTGGAATTGTGACATTCTTGCCGAATTTGCTGATAAACTGATAAAAAACTAATTTTAACACACGAATTCCCCCTAGCTATTACCATAGGGGGATTTTCTTGTTCAGAGCCTCTAAATATAAATGAGGTAACGTTACAAAATAACAATGATCGCAAAATAGCGGCTATGAGAGTTTGATTGTAATAAATGAAACTAGAGGGAAACTAAGCTTCAGGACAGGGATTATCCATGAAAGTTTACGGAGCATCATTAGTCTCTATATCAGATATGTAAGAGGAATAAGAAGCTTTTAAATTCTTTTCTAATGAAGGAAGAATACGAGAATTTCGTCCAGTTTTAGTGATGGTCTTATTCGTTTTCGACTAGCTGTCTTTTCCTATCTCAATCATTTTTACATAAATCATCCATTATCGTAAAAAATAAAATAATGTATTTTGGAGATAGGGGGCTCAATATGGACTTACATTTCATATGGAAAGCAGTCGTCATTGTATTCGGCGGCGTGCTTATTTTGAGACTTGCTGGAAGAAAGTCCATTTCGCAATTAACGGTGGCACAAACTGTGTTAATGATTGCGGTTGGGTCGTTAATTATTCAGCCTGTTGGCGATCGAAATATTTGGATCACATTAATCATTACGTTGTTGCTAGTCCTTACCCTTCTATTTATTGAATATTTAGTGATGAAAAATGATACGCTCGAGAGTTTTTTCTATAGTAAAGCAATAATTGTCATAGAAAATGGGCGTATTGTTGAACAAAATTTAAAAAAATTAAGGTTGACTGTAGATATGCTTGAAGTGCGATTGAGACAGCAAGGCATTAAAAATATCCATGATGTTCAATGGGCGACCATCGAATCTAATGGGCAATTAGGCTATATGTTTAAGCCTGAAAAGGAACCGGCAACAAAAGAAGATATTCAACAGCTTATAGATGCCCTTCGTGTAGCGTTGCCTCAGGTAGATCACGATCTTCCAAAGAAAAATAAGCCTGCCTCAAGCCATTTGTTTTCAGAGGTCGTGACGAATAAGCATAAAAAACAACCGGAGGACCATTTGAAATGAGAGGCGTGTTCCTGAATAAAACATTCATTGCAACTTTATTAAAGTGGCTGTTTTTAGGTGGGCTTATCGGTTTAATCATTGGTTCTACAACCGCATTTTTGTTAACAACAAATGATTGGCTTGGTGAAGTGAGAGAGCAAAATTCGTGGCTTATTTATTGTCTGCCTTTAGCCGGTTTTGTCCTTGGCTTTATGTACATAGTGCTTGGTACAAAGAGTGGCAATGAATTATATAAAGGAAATAATCTTGTTATTGAAGCGGTGCATGGGCGTCATCCTATGTTGAAAAGGCTTGGTCCCCTCGTTTATTTTGGCACATTTTTGACTGTATTGTTCGGCGGTTCCACAGGAAGGGAAGGGGCAGCGATCCAAATGGGGGGAAGTGTGGCCCAGACAGTTAACACCTATTTCAAAGTACCGAAAATTGATACAAAAATTTTGCTGATGAGTGGTATAAGTGCAGGCTTCGGAGCTGCTTTCGGGACACCGATTACTGGAGCAGTGTTTGGTATGGAGATGATCGCTTTAGGAAGGATGAAATATGAAGCGCTTATACCGTGTATGACAGCTAGTTTTATCGGTCATTTTGTGACTGAAAACGTGTGGGGAGTAACGCACGAAACATTTATTATTCAGGCTGTTCCAGAACACTCTATTGGCGCCTTTGTCAAAGTGATATTATTAGCCATTCTTTTTAGCCTTGTCAGTGTGTTTTACTGCCAACTTAGACACGGCATCCACACTTTTTCTGAGAAGCTAACGAAGAAAAATCATATGATACGGGCGTTGGTGGGTGGCATAATCATCGTTTTGCTCACCATACTTGTTGGGTCTTATGACTATAACGGCCGTGGTTTAGATATGCTTGAACAATCGTTTAAACAGGACGTCCCTTCTTTTGCGTTCCTTGCCAAACTTATTTTTACTGCGGTGACACTAGGAACAGGTTTTGTAGGTGGTGAAGCTATCCCGCTGTTTTTTATCGGTGCTACTTTAGGGAATACCCTCTATCAATTTGTTGATTTTCCTCTCTCCTTCCTTGCGGGTGTTGGGCTCATTGCAACTTTTTGTGGAGGGGCTAATACGCCAATTGCAGCATTTTTGCTAGCGGTAGAAATGTTTGATGCTAAAGGGATTGATTATTTTTTTGTGATTTGTTTAACGAGTTTCATTTTCTCTGGACATCATGGCCTCTGGCCTTCCCAAAAAATTTATGAACCAAAAAGTCGCTTATTTGAAATCGCTCCTGGGGAGACGATTAAAAAAGCCGAGCAGAAAAAACGGAATAAAAAGCTGCGCTTATAAATGACTGAGGGGAGCTCAAAGCTATTTATTAGATTAAATGTTTGAAACTAGTCAGAAAGTAAAACGTTTGAATCCGCCTCATAACGGTAATGGCAGTTATAACGAGCTGAAGAGGAGGAGGATTATTGTGAAAATCGGTATGGTTATCTTATTTATCATTTTAGCCGTTGGCCATTTAACGACGAGAGAGTACCCGTTTGGTGGTCCTGTTCAAACAGGTTTAGACATTCTATTGGTCATCTTTGGAGCGGTAGTGGTAGGGACGTTATTAAATTCAATCATTTCAAAAAAACAGCGGGAAGCAAAGCCTCCACGAGAGCAGGAGCATAACCACCAATAAACCGTCATTGTCGTGGTGTTGGTCACAAGATTTTAAGTATAGCCACACTTAGAAGACGTGGAAATCGCTTTACTAACTGAACTACCCCCATTGTTGATCACATTTAACAAATTGGAGGTGCAGTTTTTCGCTGTAACCAATTTACTAGGTTACTCCGTATTCAAAAGAAAGGCGCCCCCACGAATATCACTGTGGGGACACCTTATTTTAAGGGTGAGAGACAATCATTTCTGCATTACCTGAAAGGTGGTATTCTCGGACGCCAGCTGGTATGACGAAATGGCTGCCTTTGGCAATGGTAAACGTATTGGAGCCGATTGATAACTGAGCAGTGCCTTCAATGACGCTCACTTGCAAATAATCTTGTTCTAACCGACGTTGTGCTTCACCGGCTAACTGCCAGTGGTAAACCGTAAAATAGTGTTCTTGCACAAGTCTTTTCTCTGTTAATCCCCCATGAATAGTTTCTGTTTGAACAACATCTGCAGCTGCGTGTGGCGCAGTTGTCACATCTTTCGCTCGCTCCAAATGCAACTCCCGTCTTTGACCAGATGCATCCTTCCGATCGTAATCGTACACGCGATAGGTAATATCGGAACTCTGTTGTGTTTCAAGAATGACGATCCCTTTACCAATAGCATGGATCGTACCGCTTGGAACATACACGAAATCGCCGGCTTTTACGTTAACGCGGCGTAATAAGTTATCCCACTCCCCATCATCCATCATGTTTGCTAATTGCTCTTTTGACTGAGCTTGATGGCCTAGCACAAGCTCTGCTCCTTCTTCAGCACTCAGCACATACCAACATTCAGTTTTGCCATAAGGTACGCCTTCTACATCTCGTGCAAATGAATCATTAGGGTGAACTTGAACTGATAGATCATCTGCTGCATCAAGTATTTTAACGAGGAGGGGGTAGGCTTCATCATTATCAGCTTTTTTATTAAATAAATTGCCATGATCTTTCCAGGCGTCAGCTAACGTTTTCCCGGCAAGAGGGCCATTTTTAATAACGCTCGGCCCATGGGGGTGAGCCGAAACGACCCAAGCTTCTCCTGTTTGTGACGAAGGAATGTCATAATCAAATTCATCTTTTAACTTTGAGCCTCCCCAAATTCTTTCTTGAAAGACCGGTTGTAAAAATAGTGGTTCAGTCGTATACATCTTGTAAAACCTCCATACTAAAGAATTTTTCATAGATAACTGTCCGTAAAGCTCCCTGCTCAAAATAAGGGGTAGAGCTCAATGTATTTAGGCAGTAGCTAACGGACGGTAATGTCCTGATTGACTCAACTACCAATCAGTGTGAGAGGGAAGAACCCTCCCACTGATTGAAGGTTCATCTTAAAGGGAGCAAAAGGCTCTCTTAAGCTGGCTAATGGGACTTGTAAAGGACCCCCTAACGATTGGTTAGTGAATGGTATCGAGCAAGTCATAAGCTTCTTCTGCTGAAGTGACTGCAAGAAGCTGTTCTCTAAATTGCTCGTCCATGAGCTTGCGGGACAGCATTTGTAAAATTTTTAAGTGTTCATCGCCTGCTGCTTCTTCAGGAACGGCAATCATAAAAATTAATTTTGCTTCACTGCCATCAGGACTTTGCCAATTAACACCGGTACGGTTAATACCGAAAGCGATAGCAGGTCGTTTCACAGCAGCGGATTTTCCGTGAGGGATGGCGATATTCATGCCAAGCCCTGTGGAGCTTTGTTCTTCGCGGCGAAGGATTGCCTTTTGAAAATCGTCAGCTGATGAGAGAACATCGGCTTCATCTAATTTATTAATTAATGACGTGATCACTTCATCCCGTGTACTACCTATTAAATCACTATCAATCAACTGTAAATTCGTAATGTCCGTCAGTTTTTGCACCTGTGAATGAGACGGAGTCACTTTGCTTTTAGTCGGGGCCTGCGTCTGCTTTGTGCCATTCAGACTTGCACTTGTTGTTTGAGGTAAAGCATCCACATCTTTTTTCAATGCAGTTACCATAAACGCCGTCACAAGAACCCCGATAATCGCGGCAACAAAGAACATCAAGACATTGTCTACGGCTCCTAATACCGCAACAATCGGACCTCCGTGCGCCACCCTGTCACCAACATTAGCCATCATCGCAATCACAGAGCCCACCATGGAACCGGTCACAATGCTCGGAATAACACGTAACGGGTCTTGAGCGGCGAACGGGATGGCTCCTTCAGTAATCCCGAAGAATCCCATCGTAAACGAGGCTTTACCAGCTTCTCGCTCTGTGGCACTGAATTTTCGCTTGTTAATAAATGTAGCGAGACCTAAACCGAGCGGTGGAATACAAATTGCCACGGCAATCGGTCCCATAATACTATAATTACCTTCAGCAATCATCGCTGCGCCGAATAGAAAAGCCACTTTATTAAATGGACCACCCATATCCACCGCAATCATGGCACCAAGAATAAGTGCTAACACGATCGAACTACCGCCTTGCATGCTGGCGAGCCATAATGTCAATGATTCAAACACTTGGGCAACCGGAGCACCGATCACATAAATGAATAATAAACCGATAATGACACTTGAAATGATTGGAATAAAAATAATTGGCATAACAGGTTGAACAGACTTTGGCACTTTTATCTTTTTAATGGCTAACGCGACGTATCCTGCTAAAAAGCCTGCGAGGATCCCCCCGATAAAACCAGCTCCTGCTTCACTTCCATAAAAGTCCCCAGTTGCGGCAATATAACCGCCGATCATTCCTGGAACAAGTCCAGGGCGATCTGCGATACTCACAGCAATAAACCCGGCTAAAATAGGAATCATAAACATAAAGGATGTAGCACCAAGACTTTCAACTTGTTTCCATATCGAATCTTCTGGAATGACGAGGCCACCTGGTGTTTGTTCTCCGCCAAGCGTCAAGGCCAGTGCAATTAACAAACCACCGACGACGATGAAAGGGACCATGTACGAGACGCCATTCATTAAGTGACGGTAAATCGGATTTTCCTTGCGCTGCTTTTCTCCTGACGCTTGGGAAGTGGCCAATTCTGCTTTATACACAGGGGCATCGCCATTTTGAATCCGCTTAATGAGTTTTTCTGGTTGCCGAATCCCTTCCTGAACTCCTGTGACAATCACTTTTTTACCAACGAACCGTTCCTTTGACACCTCTTTATCTGCGGCTATAATGATCCCGTCTGCCTCAGCAATTTCCTGATCCGTTAACGCGTTCTCCACCCCAATGGAACCTTGCGTCTCAACTTTAATATCGACGCCTAGAGCTTCCCCTGCTTTTTGCAAGTTTTCAGACGCCATATACGTATGTGCAATACCAACTGGACAAGCCGTAACAGCCAATATTTTTCCCATCGCTATTTCCTCCTCTATTAAAACTAGTTATGTTATCGCTTACTTATATCTTAATGGAGGAACACAGGTTTTAAATTTTTTGTTTTTACCGGAAGTGACAGTAAAAATGAATTTATTAGCGCTTACAATCTCTTTTTCCTGTAAAACATAGGGACGGTGTTGGTAATGAGCGCACTATGACGTAAGTGGCAGCAGTGGACTAAGATGTTAGCCGAAGAATCATTTATGACAGATAACCGTCCGTAAAACGCCCGCAACAAAATAGAGAGCAGAGATAAATCTAGTGAGGTGAGAGATAATGGACGCTAGTGTTCTGATTCGCGTAACTACCTCTCAGTGGGAGAGACGCCCACAGTTATGACGAGTGTTCTTCTAATATGGATGTAAACATGTCAAAATCGTTGGCCGCTGTCAGTTTATGAACGACTAAAGGCGCTTCACTGAGTGAGGCGATGTTAGCGATGATGGCTCGGTGTGTCTGCTGGTTTTCTTTTGCCAAGGCGAGCATGAATACGAGTGAGACGTCTTCGTTTCCCCACGCCATTGGCTTTTTAATAATGGCTATCGCCAGGGCAGACGTACGGATGAATGCCGGGTCACCATGGGGGATGGCAATGCCACCGCCAACACCTGTGGCTGATTTTCGCTCACGGTTAACGGCATTATGAATAAAGTCACGCTGAACATAGCCTTTATTAAATAAGGCAGTAGCAAGCATTTCGACCACTTGGTATCGATGGTCCTTAGTCACGTTAAAAAAGACAAGGTCTTCAGCAGTAGAGCGAATGATCACATGGTGACCTGCGACATCTTCAGGTGCTTTATTGAGCTGCTCTATGAACTGATTCAATGCCTGTTTATCCTGCTGATTAAATAGCGGTGAAATAACGATGTGATCTACCAATGGGATATCGATAGGGACCGTGGAGATAATAAAATCCACATCGTGTTGTTTGAGATACTCCGGCATATCTGCTTGTCCGACACACGCTACTACGTCAATTCCGTCATAACTCTGCGCAAGCTTTGCTTCTAGTAAATGTGACATGCCAACACCCATATGACAGACGATGAGGACCCTTTTTTTAGCATCACGTTTCCCAGCCATTCGCTCGATAGCCGCTTGGAAATGAAGGACGATGTAGGCCGCTTCATGTTCGGGAATATCTAGTTCATGTGTCGTTTTAAGCTCTTCAAATGTTAAAATCACCATATTAAACATGTACGGATACATCTGTTTAATTTGTTGGAGTAGCGGGTTCGTGATTGGAAAGCCGAATTTAATCCGGTTTATGACAGAGTGCATATGCAAAGCAAGTCCATTAGCAAGAATCTCATCATCTTCAAACTGTGTGAGCGTTAGTTGTGACATTTTTGTAATAAGAGCTAGTACTGTGTTTGACACGTCATCATTGAAGTGGAGGCTGTTTGCCAAATCGTCATCAAGGCGTTTACTGCTAATTAAATGCCACGTAAAGTAAACAAGCTCTTCCTCTGGAAATCTGAGGCGAAACGCTGATTCGAGCTGACGGAAAAACGCTTGTGCATAGCCGTATTCTTTATACTGATAAACCGCTGACTTTTCAGATTCTTGAACAAATACTGTCGCTTGCTGGCGTATTCGCTTAATCATGATAAGCGTGTGTACTTCTAAATTTTCAAGCACACCATCGGCGAAACGAAGGGAGGAGGAACTCTGCATGTCCTCTAGTGCTTTTCTGACAAGCGTGATTTCATAAGGCATAAATAAATCCAATATGACGTTCGATTGTGAGGCATTTGGAATGAGCTCGGGTAAACGGGCTAAGGCGTTTCGCTTATGTAATTCCGTCCCTTCGACTACATGGCCTAGGCGTTGTTTGGACACGAGATTTAAATGAAACTTTTGAAGCCAGCTCGTGATGGTAATTAAATCAGATTTAATGACTGCCTTTGACACGTAGTAGCGGTCGGCCCACTCCTGTAAAGTTTTCGCTTTTTCGCTCGTTAATACGTCATACGTCATTTCCAACACGCGTTCGTCTTGCTTTTTCGGTTCGTTTAATAAGAGGGTGTTTAACAGCTTCAGTCGTTCGTTTTGACTAATTTGGATATCAATACCGAGACCGGGCTTACGGATGAGAGAAGCCTTGAAGTGTTCTTGTAAGTAGGACGCCAAGCGATCCAGATCATTACGTACTGTTTTTTCCGCACATCCCACTTGTTTAGCCAACTCTTTAATTTGGATCGTTTTTTGTTCTTTCATAAGTAAAAGCTTAAGTAGTTCATTTTGTCGATGATTCATCCCTGCACCTACTTAATACGTGATATAAAAAGTGTACCTCGTCTTGTATGTTTAATCAATTGGCTATGAGCGTAGCCCTTTTTGGAAGAGTTGTTTTAACGTCGTTATAAAGCCACTTTACTCAGGAGAGCTACCACGAGATGTATCTTGAACGACGTATTGTATCACGCTTGAAACAGGAGACCGTCAACGTTGAAATGTTGACGGTTTTTGCGTATTTAAATAGTCGAATAAGTAAGAGAGTCATTTCCATAGGAGCATGATGTGAGGAATAAACAAAACTGGAAGTGAGCACTTTAAATAGACAGAGAGTGCTTGCTTTATTTTGGGTTATGACAATTGATGAAAGTAGGGAGATATGGCTATGAAATATGAACAATTAGCAAGGGATATTATTGATAAGGTAGGTGGAAAAGAAAATGTTACGAGTGTCGTTCATTGTATTACGAGACTTCGGTTTAAATTAAAAGATGAAGGAAAAGCCCAAACAGAAGAATTGAAAAATATGGATGGTATCGTGACTGTCATGAAAAGTGGTGGTCAATACCAAGTTGTCATCGGTAACCATGTCCCTGATGTGTATAAAGCAGTCGTAGAGATCGGCGGGTTTGCAGGACAGGCGAGTGATCAAGATGATAATCAGGATACAAATTTATTTAATCGTTTCATCGACATCATTGCCAGTATTTTCACCCCAATTTTAGGAGTGCTTGCTGCAACAGGGATGATTAAAGGGTTTAACGCCCTATTTAATGAAATTGGTTGGTTAGATCCTTCGATGGGAACCTATCAAATACTTGCTATTGTAGGGGATTCCCTCTTTTATTTCTTTCCGATATTTTTAGGTTATACTGCGAGTAAAAAGTTTGGCGGCGCCCCGTTTATCGGTATTGCTATTGGGGCATCGCTCGTGTATCCAACGATCGGTCCCTTAATGGAGACGGAACCGTTATACACATTGTTTACAGGGACACTTTTTGAATCGCCTGTTCATGTTACTTTCTTAGGTATACCGGTTATATTAATGAATTACGCCTCCTCCGTTATACCGATTATCCTTGCCACGTATTTTTCATCGAAAGTGGAAAGAGGATTTAGAAAAGTCATTCCTGATGTTGTCAAAACATTTTTAGTACCTTTCTTCACGCTCCTTGTGGTCGTTCCTGTCACATTTATTGTCATTGGTCCGATTGCCACATGGGCCAGTCAAATCATTGGTCAAATAACCGTTTTAGTTTACGACTTAAGTCCAATCATTGCAGGGGTTCTTATTGGTGGAGGTTGGCAAGTTCTCGTTATATTTGGACTTCACTGGGGGCTCGTACCTGTCGTCATTAATAATATCACCACGATGGGATCAGATCCGGTATTAGCCATGACGTTTGCTGCTTCTTTTGCTCAAATTGGGGCAGTTCTTGGGGTGTGGTTAAAGACAACAAATCAAAAGTTAAAATCACTGAGTATACCAGCGTTTATCTCAGGTATTTTTGGGGTGACAGAGCCGGCGATCTACGGGATAACGTTACCGAAAAAACGACCATTTATCATAAGTTTAATCGCGGCGGCTATCGGTGGTGCCATTATCGGCTTATTCGGATCTCGGATATATATGATTGGTGGACTTGGTATCTTCGGAATTCCAACCTTTATCGATCCAGATGAGGGTATGACGACGGCTTTCTGGGCCGTTATGGTCGCCATCGTCGTGGCGTTTATCTTAGGCTTTGTACTAACGTACTTATTCGGTGGCGTTAACAAAGAGCTGACCCCACTTGAAGAAGGGGAACCGATTAACCCTGATGGCACAGACGATGAAAAAAATGTGCCAAAAACTGATGAAAACATTGTGAGTCCGCTTCAAGGAACGGTACTTGCTCTATGTGATGTGGCGGATGAGGCCTTCTCATCAGGTGAGGTAGGTCAAGGGGTGGCGGTGGAGCCGCAAGATGGGAAACTCTATGCTCCTGCTAACGGTACAATCACGACACTTTTTCCAACTAAACATGCAATAGGCATGACGACGGACAATGGGGTAGAATTACTGATCCATATTGGGATGGATACCGTCCAATTAGAGGGCAAATTCTTCACCTCTCATGTTAAACAAGGTGAACGTATAGAGCAAGGCCAGCTCTTGACCACGTTTGATATTGCTCAAATTAAAGGCGCTGGTTACACGACAGTAACCCCAATTGTCGTGACGAACTTAGGTGACGCTAAATTGTCACTAACTGAAGCCAAATCGGTCAAACATGGCGATCATTTAATGACTGTCGTGAGGTAAATGAAGTTAAACCATAACGAAATAGCCTGTCGCTTAATGTGAGGTCTAGCGGCAGGCTGTTTTTTAGTCAAATGTTTTGATTGCAAAATAACTTTAAATTAACCTTTCATTGCTAGAGGGATAAGATTTTCCATGAGAACCTCAACGAGAATGGTCGTAGGTGTGGTACCTACAAGACTATGACGCTTCCAAAAATACCATATGAAGTGGCCCATTTGTCTCAGCTTTTACTTATGAAGACGTCCATTCACCGCCGTTCACATGAAGGGTTTGACCGGTGACGAAACGAGAATCATCCGAGGCGAGATAGACGTATGTTGGGGCTAGCTCGAACGGTTGGGCCATGCGCTCCATCGGATTAAACGAACCAAAAATAGCGACCTCATCCGAAGAAAAGCTGGCAGGAATCAACGGTGTCCATGTACGCCCAGGAGCGACAGCGTTGACACGAATCCCCTTATCAACCACATTGTTGGCCAGTGCCCGAGTGAAACCAACGTTGGCAGCCTTAGTAGCCGTGTAATCAATCATTTGTGGTTCACCAGCAAAAGCCACAACAGAAGCGGTGTTAATAATCGAACTGCCAACAGGCATATGAGGAAGGGCAGCCCGAGTCGTGTAAAAGTGCGAGTAGATGTTCACCTTAAATGTGTCATCAAACTGTTCGTCAGTAATATCGAGTAAGCTTGGCTGTTGAAATTGAATTCCTACATGATTAACAAGGATGTGAAGGTCAGCAAATGTTTGAACGGTTTCGGCTACAATGGCGAGGTTCTGTTCTTTTTCCCTTAAGTCGCCGGGCATCAGAAGACATTGCTGGCCGATTGTTTCCACACGATCTTTCGTGCGTTGAGCGTCTTCGTGTTCATCTAAATACGAGATAGCGATATTTGCCCCCTCTTTTGCAAACGCAATCGCAACAGCGGCTCCGATTCCGCTGTCTCCGCCGGTAATGAGAGCGGTTTTGCCTGTTAGCTTGCCACTTCCCTTATTATCTGGCCTTTCAATAATGGGCGGTGGATCCATTAGCTTTTCGTAACCAGGCTGTCTCAGTTGTCTTTGTTCAGGGACATTGATCGGAATATCTTCATATCGCGTCACCTTCCCGTAGTTTGGATAAAGTGGGTAATCACGTTCTTTTGTCATAATCACTGGCCTCCTAGTTAAATATCATTATCACTCTATGTATTGAAGAAAATTGTGTGAATGTCCAATTGTGATACGTGCTCATCTTACGCATGTATGCATAGGCTAACGATAAGTGTGAGAGGAGGAATGATGAATGACCCAACAAGAAGAGTGGCTGCTACTAGTAAACGATTCCGATGAAACGGTGCAAATGCTTTATAACCACAACCCATACACATGGGCCATGCCGAAAATCGGCCCACGGCCACCGTTTTACACGAATGTCCGAGTGGAAGAGAATTATCCATTATTCTAAAGGGAACTACATTTTATGAGGTGTAGGAGGGGGATGATTTTGCTATATTGGACCCTCTAACGTTGGTTGACCGCCCAATTCTGGGCGGTCTTATTTTGCTTGGGAGGAGACGTATCTGGAGCCTGAACGAGTAAGGTAACTGCCTGCTTTAAGGAAGCCAAACGCGATAATAAAGCTGACAGCGGCACCATAGAACAGAGCCGGGTGTGAAAAGATATCCATGAGAAGTCCTAAAAAACCGGGAGCCACGATGGAAGAAGCCATGGAAAATAGATAATAGAGTCCTGTAAAATAGCCGATTTTTTTCGTCCCACCTAAGTCAGCTACGAGAGGATAAGCTTGAACATTGATAAAGGCCCAGAACAACCCGCCGGTAAGCAGGAGAATTTGTAAAAGAACGGTATCCGCCATTGGCCATATGCTAGTGATAAATGGAATAAGAGGAATACATATAAAGATAAGCGGTAAACCGACTAGCCCAATAAGCATGGCAGGTGTCTTGCCCCATTTGTTTCCAATTAAACCGGCAGGAATAGCGAATAACACAAATGACAAGCTGAAAAAGCCAAGTGTTACCCCAGCCGTACTTTCCGCCATACCTAAATATTCCACTGCATAAACGGTGAATTGCGCTTCCACGCCAGCGTACCCGATGAAATAAAAAAAGATAGCAAGTAGAATAAACAGCTCACCTCTAAAGGAAGGAACGAAAAGTGTTTTAAGTCCGTGGATATAGGAACCGTCTTTTTTCATCCCTGCCATATCATCAGAAGACGTTTCTGCATAAGGTGGTTTACGATCCACAATCAGATACAGCAGCATGAATGAGAGAAGTAATAACCCACCTGCTACAAGGAAAGGATAAGCGCTATTCAGCCGATAAAGTTGTGATAATCCGAATAAAGCGATAATCGCACCTATACCGCCCATAACGTTAATGATACCGTTGGCGGAGGAGCGTTTTTGTGGGGGTGTATGGTCAGGCATGAGCGCAATCACCGGTGCTCGATAAATGGTCATAGCCAGTAGAAAGAGAATATCCACCACCAACAAAAGCCATAACGTTGACTTGGCGCTGTAAGGAATAAGCATAAAAAACAAGGCGGCTAATGGCATCCCAACGATGAGGAACGGAAGTCTATTGCCAAGCGGTGTTTTGACACGATCAGACCACGCTCCAATGATTGGGATCAGCAAGACGGCAAGAACGTTATCAAGCCCCATGATCCCACCTCGAATTGCCCGGCTTTCAATAAAGTCACCGAGAATAAGAGGCATATAGGCATTGTAAAACGTCCAAATAAGGGTTAAAGCAAAAAAGCCACATCCGATGACAGCGATCTTGCCATAGGATATACGATTTGTCCCCATTCAAACGCACCACCCTTCATGATGTTTTCGTTATTTCCTGTCGTACTTGCAGGGCTTGTTCAGGCCAATCAGTCATAATAGCAGCACACTTAGCTTGAAAAAGAGCTTTCATATGTGAGGGCTCATTGACTGTAAAAGGTCTGACAGGTGTGTCAGCTTCTGCGGCTGCCATGAGTAGTTTAGGGACTGCCACCGGTAACGAGCAGTGTAGTGATTGAGCACCTACTGTTTTAGCATAATTCCATGGCTCATATAGGCCTTCCATAAACAAAATGGCCGTTTCGATAGTTGGGTGCAGTTGTCTAACAGTTACGAGGCTATAATGATTAAACGATGACAAAATAACACGGTCTATCAGATCGTAATGCTTTATAAGTTCAATGACGGCCTTCTCTATCCCAGGATAGTCAACGATTCCCGTTTTTAATTCAATATTTAATTGTAACGACTGTCCCCTTAACCAGATGAGTAACTCTTCTAATGATGGTATGGTCGCATGGGAAAAATCGTCATGAAACCAGCTGCCAGCATCCATTGTCTGTAATTCTTCATAAGTCAGATCTTTCACCCAGCCTTCTCCATTTGTCGTCCGATTAACGGTTTCATCATGGATCAGGACAGGGACACCGTCTTTCGACAATTGTACATCCACTTCCAATCCATCAGCTCCCGCTTCAGCGGCAGCTTTATAAGCGTCCATCGTATTCTCCGGGTAAGTACCAGATGCCCCACGATGAGCGAAAATTAATGTCTGTTGTGTCATGACGTGACCAACTCCTTCAATAAAAATCTATGTTCAAAGGAACTATTCTGTTGCTAACAGAAAAACTCCTTTATCATGAGGAAATCTTTACATAAACGATACAAACTTAATGGCATTCAAAAGAGAAGTGGATATAAATGCAGATATAGAAACTAACTACAATAAATTTTCCCAACTACAAAAGTTACAACACGAAACAGTTAATAAACAAACACTAGGTAAAAAAATAGTTACCTTAACAGGCTCCCGAAGCGAGATCTAATTTTCGAATGATATTAGGATAAGGTTTGTCGCATCCTTTACCCCTGAAGACTTGCCCTCGGGAGAGGTTTGCTTATACAGATGGGTGAACTGGTTGTAATACAAAGTCGTTCAAATTATGTCTAGATCCTTGCTAACGGTTTGTTAGGTTCTTTATCTATGTGTTGCAACATAAATGGCCAAATGAGAAAATGGTTTCGTGTCTTCAGCGAAATAGAATGGGTTACGAGGAGGAGAGAAAGTGAAACGTACACTAGGCACTTTCTTATTTGTGATCAGTACTCTCATAGTGACTGCTTTATTTGTCTTAAACACAAAATCATCCCAAACCGTCAAAAACGAAGACGTCCAGTTTCACATTATCTCTAGCGACCAACAAACAGATCATAGCTATTATATTGAGGTTGAAATCACTAATGGAAGCGACTGGACATTAGAAACGAATCATATCTTTGTCGATGAGATGACGAAAGAGACTCATTTATCAGAAGATAATGCTTCTTATACTGAGACTATTAATCGGTCAGATGCTGATCAGCATGCAGATGATGAACAAGTTCAAGGGATCAGCCTTCATAAAGGGGAGGGTGATTTCACGCAAATAGCGCCAGGGGAAACACTGACAGTTGGATTTGACTATGAGGTTGAAGAACCTGACAGTGACTCATTGCTCGTTGTCTTTCGTAGTGATGCCATTCGTAACGAGGCTGATGGTCTGAGAACACACTACACCACTTTAACGGATACCCTTGATCTCACTAGCATGGCATAAAAATGTCATTATTTTATAAACCTATTCACCTCTTTACCTTTAAAGAAGAAGCTTTGTTAATAATTGCGTCATTAGTGCGAGTAAAATAAGCGGATATGTTTCGGTTAAATGCAGGAGAGAGCTCATTTTTGGGTATATAGAAGGAATTTTTCCGCTTATGCAGAGCAAAACGAGTTATTTTCAGATTTTTCGAGTTAATAAGCGGAATTTCTCCGTCTATTTAAGCTATTTTCATTGCTAATAACTATTTAAGAGTATTTTTTCCGTCTATTTCTCAGATCAAGTTCTTAACCTGAGCCCCTAATCGATAAGAGACAATCATTAAGACAAATTTATTTATGCAACACGAGTGTCTTGATCTTTAACATAGATAACAATCGTCCGTAAAACGCTCCATTGAGAAGATTGCCTAGATAAATTAGTCCATGGCAACTATGTCTAACTAAAATAACCATTATGAAAGTTGATAACCATTGAGGTGATAAGATGTCTAAAAGAGAGAGGCGCTGGAGACGTTTTTATATATTGTTATTTATCTTCTTATACGGGTGTGTCATTCCAATCAATTTGTTCGTCTATTTTAGTTTGACTGATGAGCGTTTCCCTTTTGTCCCCATATTAGTGGGTATCATACTCCCCTTTACAAAAAAGCGTCATCTCGAACAGATAAGACAGGAATCTTCTTAGAACTAAGGAAGGTTCTTTTTTATCACAAATAACCGTCCGTAACCGCCCGTGACAAAATAGAGAGGAAAAAATCTATTTAGGCGTAAGCTAACGATCACTAAAAACTACCAATCAGTGAGAGAAAAACGAAAATACCACTGATTAAAGGTTCATTATAAAGTCCTACAGTAAGTACCTCGCTTTTTTTATTATAATGTGTCCATCAGCGGGAATGTTATACTAGCTAGATGTTGCCTGGATAGATCTAACACGTATCACGATAACCCGGTTGTTTAACCTAAAAAGTAATATGCAGGAACCTAGGATTTTACGTGATGTTGTCGTTTTTAAACTGTTCAACGAAAGTTAAGGCTTGAGCCCCTTTTGTGAGCAAGACAGGTATGAAATTACTCGTTTTACAAAGCGGTCAACTAGAACCTTTATAGGGACATGAAATGAAACCGATATGAATCCAATCATTAGAATTGTTGCACCAAAGAAGGATGGACACAATGACCCCACTACTATGGACTGGCGAATAGAAGAACCTACGTTGTATTTGGTAATGAGCATTGACTGCTTACATTCATTTTTCCCAACTGTGAGAATGCTATTACGTGGCATAGCTTTAGTAAAGTATTTTACATAATACACCTCTTGCGCTCCCTGTTATACCAGATATTTGCCGTTATGAAATAAGCATTTCAATGGACACTAAGGGTACGAAAAGAGAGAAAAAAGGGGAGTAGCAATGGGGATGAATGTGATTTTTACGTTAGGAGAAAAGCGGAAGGAAAAGCAATGGAAATATCAACGAAGCATGCTCCGGACGTTATCGATAAATGACATGAAAAAAGATGTCCAACGTCGGTTTTTCGCACATGAGATGGAGGAAACTGTTTCGCAATTGTACCTCCAGGATTTTTGCTTGGATGTGGGTATTGATGCTTTCCTCTTGGGAGCTGAGTTTGCCCGTTTTGGTTACTACGGGGAACCTGAATTTACGGTCATGCGTCGTTGTGCGGGGGAGATAAACATGCAAATTGACCAAACAGTTGCTCAGTTTGTAGCATGGCTTAAATTAGATGATGCACAAACCGCGGTATATAAAGAAGTGGCCACTGGTTTTATATATGAGTGGTGGCGCCAAGGCTTTGATGAAGGACGGAAACGACATCAATTGAAGCTACATTAATATTAACTGTCGTAAACCACACATATTTTCTTAGTTGTCCCATATATATAGTACAGGCAGGGAGGGGACAATGAATGAAAAAATGGTGGGGAATACTGACGTTAACGCTTGTCATTGCCACTGTACTGGCAATAACACCTTTATTAATAACGACGGAAGATTCATCAGGTTATGGATTGCCCCTCTCCGGGCAATACATTATTTTAGATCCTGGGCATGGCGGAATTGATGGCGGAGCGAGTGCTAAATCCGGCCTTTTAGAAAAAGATGTGAGTTTAGCTATTAGTTTATATTTGCGTGATTATTTGCAGGAAGCCGGCGCCCTCGTCCTCATGACACGTGAAGAAGATAAAGACTTGGCTTCACCTGATACCAAACGTGTTCGCTCTCGTAAGGTGGAGGATTTGAAAGAGCGAGTTCGCCTTATAAACCAATCAGATGCTGATTTATTCATTAGCCTACATTTAAATGCCATTGGGGAGTCACGTTGGTCGGGCGCTCAAACGTTTTATAACCGTGCTATTGAAGGGAACGAAGCGTTAGCTAAACATGTTCAACTTGAGCTGATTCGTAATTTAGAAAATACGACCCGCTTACCGAAGCCCATTCACAATGTGTATCTCATTCAACAAGCAGCCATTCCAGGTGCTCTCGTGGAAGTAGGATTTTTATCTAATCCAGAAGAAGCAGAACTTCTTAGTACTGATGCGTATCAAAAAAAGGTGGCCGCTTCTATTTATCATGGGATTTTACGATATGCCAATAATGAGCCCTTTCCCGAACCTTAAGACTGGATAAATAAAAATGGCCCTCACTCTTACTTGGATGAGGGCCATTTTTCATTCTCTGTACTAGTGGTCCAGAGGCATGAATCGGTGCTCAAGCGTATATGATAATGTAAACGTGTCTTGTAGAGGATTTCAATGACGCATCGCCTTTTCTTAGATGTAAGGGTCTTTCATCTGAGTTAAAACAAAAGGAGTGTGCGATGTATCACCATAGTCGGTGTACATATATGTTATAATAGCGACGTAGTGGGAGTGCATACATAATGAATAAAGGATGGTGTCTTCATGTTAACAGAAGAGCAAGTGCTTAAAGCGTTAGAGCCTGTGAAAGACCCACATTTGAATAAAGGTTTGCTTGAAATCGGAGCTGTGAAAGAAATTAAAATTAAAAAGGAGCTTGTGAGCCTCAAGTTGGCGGTGGCGCAGCCAGGAACCGCTGAACAGATGCAGCTACAGCAAGAAGTGGTGAACGCCGTGAAAACTGCCGGGGCCGAGTCTGTCGGTTTGCGATTCGAGCAACTGTCTGACGAGGAGCTTGCCAAACATGGCGCTGAAACGGAAGAGAGTAACAGCACCTCATTGTTAGATAGCAAGCATACGACATTCATTGCTGTGACGAGCGGAAAAGGCGGTGTGGGAAAATCCACAGTGTCAGTTAACTTAGCCACATCGTTAGCGCGGAAAGGCAAGAAGGTCGGGATTATTGACGCCGATATATACGGGTTTAGTATTCCAGATATGATGGGCATTGAAGAACGACCGAAAGTAGTGGGACAGCGTATTTACCCAGTTGAACGTTTCGGTGTGCAAGTCATTTCTATGGGCTTCTTCGTGGAAGATAACTCTCCAATCATTTGGCGCGGGCCTATGCTCGGAAAAATGCTTAATAACTTCTTTAATGAAGTGGAATGGGAGCAAGACCTTGACTATCTCATTCTTGATTTACCGCCAGGAACAGGGGATGTAGCACTTGATATTCATTCCATGCTCCCTCATTCAAAGGAAGTCATTGTCACGACACCCCATGCAACCGCTGCATTTGTAGCTGCTCGTGCTGGTGCGATGGCGATTAAAACGGAGCATGATATTCTAGGTGTTGTAGAAAACATGGCTTATTTTGAAAGCAAGCTTACAGGGGAGAAGGAATACGTCTTTGGTAAAGGAGGCGGACCGAAACTTGCCGAAGAACTACAAACGGAAGTTTTAGCTCATATTCCGTTAGGTCAGCCTGACATCGATGAAAATGATTTCGCCCCATCTGTATACGATGAATCTCATCCTATAGGAAAGATTTACATGAAAATGGCGGATAACGTCATTAAAAAGATTGAATCCTGACGAGCAAAAAAGCCTGTTTTGACCTTTTGTCAGAACAGGCTTTCATTTTAAGTGAGCAATATAGGCACGTATGTGAAGGTTCTATCGGTTACGAACCACCATCACCTTGAGCGCCTTCTTCTCCTTCACCGCCACCATTATCAGGTGCTTCCCCACTTTTGAGTTCTTCTTTCGCCATCTGTTGTAACAACTCATTGAGACGAGCAACAAATAACGGACTTTCCATCGCTTCCATGACAATAGCTCTCACTTGTTCACGATAATCCTTCGTTTCCATTAGTTCCACATAATTTTGTTCCATCTCAGGATCTTTCATGATGTCAAGCATCATGGACTGATACTCAGGGTCTTTCATCAATCCCTTTAATAAGTTCTCATTCTCCTCCTGCATACTTTCTGCGAATGTTTTCGCAAACTCAGGGTCCTTCATCACCTCTTGCCAATACTCCTGTCCTTCTTCAGATGCCAAAGTCGTTTGAATCGTTTCTTTTATAAAGTCCTGCTCCATGATAAGCTGTTCCTGTATTTCTTCATCTTGTACCACTTCTTGAACCGCTTTTTTTCCTTCTTCTGTTTGCAACACATCCACGACCATTTGCTTCGTCGCTTCATAATCCGCTTGTTGCCCTTGATCGTCTGTTACCGTGCAAGCCGAGGCGAAAAGAGAAGATAATATTATAAAGAAAATCATGGCAGAATAACATCGCATATTGATCCCTCCTTTATGGTCATCACTAGTGTTAATATGGGAAAATACTTTGATTTTTATGCAGGTGGATTGTCCCTCTCATTAGAGAGTTTGGAAATATGTTTTAAGCTATTTATTCGGCTACTCTTATAACGCAGGTATTTGCGTTTGTCACTAATAGTTAAAATAATGTTGGAAATGTGGTGATTTAAAAAGGGGCAAAAAGGAAAAATTAACGATACTGAAAACAAACGGAAGCGTGTTGAAAAAGCTGGGTATTACGTCCAAACTTTGATACAATATAGGGTGTGATTGGAGGAGAACGGACGTGAATTCAAGAAAAGTGGTATTTTTATTTAACTCAACCTTTATTATGGGGACTTCCGCAGGTTTTATAATTGGGTTATTACTTGATTGGCAAACCCATATAAGTGATATGGCTAACTTAAGTTTTGGCGGTGTCGTCATGGTGGCTATTACAGCGGCTATTTGGACCGTGATTGCACAGATGGGCTTTTTTGCTTATTTAACCATCCATCGGTTCGGCTTAGGTATTTTCAAATCGGTTAGCCTTTGGAATAAGGTACAAATTGTTCTCATTGTTTTTGCCTTATTTGATTTAATGTTTTTCAGACATTACTTTTTTGCGGCTGAAGGGGAGTCCATGCGTGGGTATGCGGTAATGCCATTAATGCTTCTTGCATACGGTCTCATTGTAGCCTATGTAAAGAGGAAAGAAACAGAGCGGACAGCATTTGTTCCGACGGTCTTTTTCATCGTCGTAGTGACGACGATCGAATGGATTCCAGCCCTAAGGGAAAATGACGTGACCTTCATGATAAATGCCATTGTACCATTGCTTGTGGCTAACACATGGCAAATCCTTGTACTCCACCGCTTACATCGTCAGCCAAATGGGAAGCAGCCGAGTGTGGAAGATATAAAAAATGAACGATAACAAAAAGCCGCCATCCTAAATAGGGGGCGGACTTTTGTTTATCATAGGTAACCTACGTAAAGCTCCCGTCTCAAAAATAGCGAGTGGAGACAACTCTATTTAGGCGGGAGCTAAAGTCTTGATTCATCTACCAAAACGCCCACTGATTGAAGATTTATCGTTTGAAGAGGGGAGTAAAATGTGTGGGCTAATCAATTTCTTTAGCATCCACTGAAGCCCCTGATAATAAATGAGAGATAGAGACGAATGAGAAACCATCTTTCTTAAGTTTTTCTAGAACGATCGGGAGTGCCTCTACGGTCTGTTTAGCGGAATCTGAGGCATGGAAAAGAATAATATCTCCATTCTCTACGTTCGTTGTGGCATTGGCTACGATTGTATCCACACCAGGGTTTTCCCAATCGTGTGTATGAATGCTCCAATGTATGACATCATAATTAAGGTCCTCGGCTACTTCTAAAATCCTGTCATCAAAGCTTCCGTTTGGTGGACGTAGATACTTAGGTTGTTCTTCGGTTAATTCTGATATGGCATTATGGGCTCTTTGAATATCTTTTTTGACATCTTCTTCTTCCCATAATGTATAGTGCTCGTGACGGTAACCGTGACTGCCAATTTCGTAACCAGCTTCATCAATTTTTTCTAGAAGGTCTGGATGTCTCTCAGCCCAAGCGCCAGAGACGAAAAAAGTGGCCTCTTCAACTTTTTCCTCTTTTAAGACAGCTAAAATTGGTTCTAATTGTTCTTCTCCCCAGCTAATATCAAACGTCAGTGCCAAATCTGGTCGCTCAGCTTCTACGCGATGTATGGCTACAGGTTTATCCCCCGTAGAAAATACCGGTAGAAGAGGTGATTCAACGTATAAAATTCCTGCTGTAAAAAAGGCTGCAATACTTATAATCATAAATCGCTTTAATGATTTAGCGCGCCATATCCAAATGAAATTCATGCGTTTTGTGCCCCCTTGTCCGTCTTTATCACATATGTATTCGCAGGACAGGCAATTATGAATAAAAATAGTGAAACAGGAAAATAATTTTTAAGACGACGAAAAGGGGGGCTGTTCGTGATTGGATTTATGTTGAAAGAGCAAGAAGCGGAAGAATTTGAGTATATGTTAAAAAGGGAGCTAGAAGAGCTTTTACTTGACCTCATGGATGAGCGGCTTGACGGGCAAATTCGCCAAGCGATGGAAGCGAGATATACGGTTATATATAAGCTTTATAAAAGGTTGGCACCACCTAAGGAAGTCCTTAAGTACTTGCGCCATCCAAGTACTTGAAGTGAGATTACTTTAAAAGTTATCTTATTGGATATTTTTTTGGACAACTACTTGAAATGGATGAAAAAAAATAGTATGATAGCTACTGTCTCACAAAGTTATACTTTGTGGAGACGGAGTTTAGTGACAATCGCGGAGAGGTCACACCCGTTCCCATGCCGAACACGGCAGTTAAGCTCTCCAGCGCCGATGATAGTTGGGGGCTCTCCCCCTGTGAAAGTAGGACGTCGCTAAGCTCAACCCTTAAAGGGTGTAGGCTACATATTTCAGGGGATTTTGAGTAAATTATTTGTGATTCCGCTGCTTGTTTTAAAGGAATACAGGCTAAGAACGTCACGTCGTGTGACAACGCCTGCACTAGCACGTCCTGTGCGTCGAAGATTCGCCAGTTATGCCAATATTATTTTATTGGGAAGAAGCAAGAAGATCGAGGAAGCAAGGGAAAGAGTGACTGAGCGTATTAGACATACGTGAAGAAATGAGAGAGCGAAGCTGACGAAGATATTCGCCGCTTATTACCAATAAAACATTATTCCACAGTAGCTCAGTGGTAGAGCAATCGGCTGTTAACCGATCGGTCGTAGGTTCGAATCCTACCTGTGGAGCCATGCTTCCTTAGCTCAGTTGGTAGAGCGCATCCATGGTAAGGATGAGGTCAGCGGTTCAAGCCCGCTAGGAAGCTCCAGATAAAGCTTGTAATGACAAGGGATCCGATATAAAGGATTCCTTTTTTGCATGGTCAATAGAAAACTGGCTATGTGTGGCAACCTGTTGTTGTCTAAATTTTTCCTTTCATCTTCTATTGTTAATCCCGAAATGGTGTAATTTAATTGAGTATCAAGGTGACAAAAGACTGTTAAAAACGCCGTATTTTGATTTATTACGACTGAATAATACTTTTTTTATAAAAAGTATTGTCAAACTTAAATATATTTGTTATTATCTTTTTTGGTAAAGGTTCCCCCGTCATTTAAAAATGAGGGAACATATTAAAAAGGAGATTTGGCCCGTTGGTCAAGTGGTTAAGACACCGCCCTTTCACGGCGGTAACACGGGTTCGAATCCCGTACGGGTCACCAACTATTTTATATTAGCGAATTGTGTGAATGCACAATTTGTTTTTCTATGTTGACTACCTATAAGCATTCCTCCTACTTCTAATGATTGGCGTATATATTTTTAGAAAGAGGGAGATAGTAACTATTACGGATTTATTGGTGTGAGGGTAAACAACCATTTGACATACATAGGGCTATAGCCAAGCGGTAAGGCATCGGATTTTGATTCCGTGATTCGCAGGTTCGAATCCTGCTAGCCCTGCCATTTTTTTATTTTATAACAGATAATCGTCCGTAAAACTGTCGGCTCAAATATAGAGAAACCTTTTCGACGAGAGATAACGACTGCTAAAGTCTCTGCCACTGATTGAAGGTTCGTTTTATAAAGTTTTTTAAGAGCCTCAGTGGACAGAACCGTAAACAGCCAATCAGTTATTTAAGACAGTGAGCCATTAGCTCAGCTGGTAGAGCATCTGACTTTTAATCAGAGGGTCGGAGGTTCGAATCCTCCATGGCTCACCATACCTAATCAATGAAAATATATTTAGTCGTGAAATATCTATAACTACACGACGGGGCCTTAGCTCAGCTGGGAGAGCGCCTGCTTTGCACGCAGGAGGTCAGCGGTTCGATCCCGCTAGGCTCCACCATACATATGACTAATCCCTGGAGGCTATCTCTAGGGTTTTTATAATCGTTTGAATGAAGGTCCCAAAGACATTTTTAACGCCTAAAATCGAACAATGAAATACACCCTAGATAAGATGTCTTGTCACTATCGAGTGAGAGTAAAATAAGCGGAAATTTTTCGGTTAGATGCAGGAGAGAGCTCATTTTTAGGAATATAAGAGGAAATTTTCCGATTATCCAAAGCGAGAAGACCTATTTCTCAGATTTTCCGGGTCATTAGCGGAGTCTCTCCGCTTAATTAAGCTATTGTCAGGGCCAGTAGCTATTTAAGAGGATTTTTTTCGTCTATTTCTCTAATTGGATTCTTAACCTTATCCCCAAACCGATAAGAGCGGCCCCTCACGACCCCAGAGTTGGGAATCAGTATCTTTTTATAAAGCACCTCCACGGTTTTCTCACTTCTCCCTTTCGATTGCTAGCTGCAACATTTCTTTTTCTCCTAAGGAAGACTCGTTTGATCCGTTTCCTTCCCCAGCTATCGGTGATTCACTTGTTGAACTTCTGATCATACGAAAAGAGTGGAGCACGGTCAAGTCGAATACAAATATATTATCTGAAGACAAGCCCTTGGGAAAGTATCCGTCTATAGCGGAAGATCGCTGGATGAGTTGTGCTAAATAGGGGTGTTTTGTCAGATGAAAATGTTTTCTAATAATTCGGTTCGTTATAAAGTGACAAGGACTACCTTGAAGGGCGTGTGAGGCATAGATCAACGTGAAGAATTGACGAGAGGATTAAAGGAGAGTTCGTGGTGCCTTCACAAAATAAAAAGCCACACTACACTATGTTTAGTCAGGATGTGTTCGTGATATATAGGTAGTTTAAAAGTCGTTTATAAAGAAAAATGAAGGCTTGTATGCCCGATAATATTTTGGCTACAAGCCTATTCTTCTGTCATAAGAGCGAGCTGTTATTTTTTAGTTGCATCGATTGGTATTGGTTTAGGAGTTTATCTAAATGTGTACTTATTTCCACAACTTCTTCAGATGTGCGATGTTTTTTAGCTGTAAGATAGTGCATCTTTGAACGGGTTTTCTCGATTTCCGTGAGTAAAGCGTGTTTAGAAAGATTTTGAACAGCCACAGTCATCGTCAATGACCCCCTTCTACACGTAGTGTGCACCAATGGTTGTACAGTAGGGAACATCTGTCACTAAAGTTTAAATATTTATTCTTATAATACCCTTTACAATTTTTTAGTAAACGTGGATTTAATGGAAACCCTCTATTCTTTTTTTGCTTTTAAGTGATAAAATAAAGATTGTGTATTAAATTGAAACCTTTCATTTGCGTGAACGTATACAAGGTAACCGCAGTGAAGCGGAGGTTATGCGGTATGGATATTGTTGTTAAAAAAATTATTGTTGAAGTTAAAAAAGGGGATCAACAAGCTTTCGGAGAGTTAATGGATCTTTATAAAGATAAAGTGTACCATATTGCTTACCGGATGTTAGGAAACGTTCATGAAGCACAAGATGTAGCGCAGGAAGCGTTTCTTAGGGCATACACGAACATTGATTCCTACGATATTAATCGGAAATTTTCTACGTGGCTGTTCAGAATCGCTACGAATTTGGCCATTGACCGAATACGGAAGAAAAAACCGGACTTTCACCTGGAAGATCAAGTAGCAGGAACAGAGGATCTTACATATTATTCACAAATCTCATCAGAAGAAGAATTACCTGAAGATCAGGTTGTCCAATTAGAAATGCAGGAATGGGTACAGCAGGAAATCATGGCGTTACCACCTAAATATAGGTCAGCTATAATTCTAAAGTACCTAGAGGACCTCTCTTTAAAAGAGATTAGTGAGATATTAAATCTTCCAGTCGCAACGGTAAAAACGAGGATACATCGAGGGAGAGAAGCGTTGCGTAAGCGGCTTAAACATTCATAGTCGTGGAAAGGAGTGACAGGAATGGCCTGTTCAAAGGAAAATAAAGTTCTTATCCATCAATATTTAGATGAAGACATGACATTGCTTGAAAAAAAGCAATTTGAACAACATATAATGACTTGTAAGGATTGTGAACAAGATCTTAAGGAATTACGTAAAACCATCGCCCTTGTCCAAAGTGGCTCCCATTTTGAAGCACCGGCTAATTTTACCGAAAATGTTATGAAGCAATTACCGAAACAATCCAAAACATATAAATGGAAGCACTGGGTGAGGAAACATCCATTTATCTTAGCGGCAGCAACATTTTTCCTTCTGTTCGTGATCAGCCTTTCAGCTACCTTTTCTGATGACAATAAAGAGATTGTCGTTCAAGGAGATGGCGGATTTATCGTTGATCAGGAGCGAGGCGTCGTCATTATCCCTGAAGGAGAAAATATTGAAGGGGATTTAATCATTCGTAACGGGGATATAGAAATTGAGGGTGAGGTTACAGGGAATATTACTATCATTAACGGAGAACATCTTTTAGCCTCAGCAGACCAAGTAACAGGAGAAATAAAGGAAATCAATCAAGCCATGGAGTGGCTATGGTACCAAACGAAATCCTTCTTTTCTGAAGTAGTTAGCTTTGTAGAGAAGGAGACACATAACGATAGCCAAAATAACTTAGAATAAAGCATACAGAAAAGACTGTATGCTTTTATCATGTAAAGCCCCCTGCTCAAAATAGAGGAGACGACATCCATATAGGCGTGAGCTACGGCCAGTAATGTCCTAATTGAATCAATGACTAATCAGTGGGAGAAAGAGGGGCATATTTTCATATTTTTTAACTAAAGTAGAGCCCATGGGAAAACATCTGTCTGTAATACGACATCCCTGTATGAGTCGTTTTTGTTTGATGAGATTGATCGGGTATCGTAAATTTGAACATGCATTAAATTTCCTTAAGTAATCAAGAAACGTTTTGTGTTCTTTTAGCGTCTAAAAAATGTCTCTATATTTATATTAAGCCAGCAGAAACATTAATCATCTTAGTTAGAATGATACAGCATGAAAATATGTTATAATATACGAGTTGAGTACATGTTTGCTGAGTATGGCATTTTGGAGGAACGAACATGACGAACCTGATGAATCTGATCGAAGGCATTTCATTTTTTAGAGCTTTGGCTATCATAGCGGATATCCTGCTCGTAGCCTTTGTTATATATAAATTAATTATGGTGATAAAAGGAACACGTGCCGTTCAGCTTGTTAAAGGGATCACAGTCATTTTGGCTGTGTGGTTTTTGAGTGGCTACCTCGGCTTAAATACATTGCAATGGATTATGCAGCAAGCTGTTACATACGGGTTGTTAGCTATTATTATTATTTTTCAGCCTGAATTAAGGCGGGCTTTAGAACAGCTTGGAAGAGGGCGCTTCTTTCATTCCAGCTCCATTGCCGATGATGATGAAATTAAACAAACGATTGAACATATTATTAAAGCGTCTAACTATATGGGGAAAAGGCGAATTGGGGCACTGATTGCGTTGGAGCGAGAAACAGGGATGACAGATTATGTGGAGACAGGTATCAGTATGCATGCTAAACTGACGTCCGAACTTCTTATTAACGTATTTATCCCAAATACACCGCTTCATGATGGTGCTGTTATTTTGAAAAATAATGAGATAATGGCCGCAGGATGCTATTTACCATTATCAGAAAATCCATTTATTTCGAAAGAGTTAGGGACACGGCACAGAGCAGCCTTAGGTGTCAGTGAAGTGACGGATGCTATCACGATTGCCATATCTGAGGAAACAGGTGGCATTTCCGTGACAAAAAATGGAGAGCTCCATCGAAGTTTAGATGAGGAAGCATTACGAAACTTATTAGAAAAAGAACTGTTAAAGCCAGAAGGTAACGGTTCATCTTCCCGTTGGCAATGGGGAGGGAAGAAAAATGGATAAATGGTTTAATAGAAATTGGTTCATTAAACTGAGTTCACTAGTGATTGCCATCATGTTATTTCTCATGGTCAATATGGATGGCACTCCGAATCAGCCAGGGGGGATTCCCGGTATAACTGATGGCTCAAGAGTCATGGAAGAAGTGGCGTTAACAGTCTATTATGACGAGGAAAATTATGTACTTACTGAGGCGCCAGAAACGGTACAAGTGACACTGAGGGGACCGCAAAATATCTTGACTTTAGCCCAAGTCACTCAGCCACAGCAGGAAGTGTATGTAGACTTAACTGACAAAGAACAGGGTGTTTATTATGAACGCGTGCAGCATAGTGGGTTCCCTAGTGATCTCACGCTTTCTATCGTTCCTATGACCGTTAGGGTGACGATTCAAGAGAAACAGACGGTGTCCTTCCCCGTGGAGGTAGAGCTCATCAATGAAGGGCAAATGGAAGAAGGGTATGTGGTTGGAACCCCCGAAGTGACCCCTTCGACCGTTGATATTACAGCTGCTCAAGGGATGATTGAACAGATTGTATCAGCGAAAGCCGTCATAGATTTATCTAGCCGAGATTCCTCATTTGAGGAATCCGTGGCGGTCATTTTTTATGATGAGAATGGCAACGATTTAGAGTTAAATGCAGATCCACCAGCTGTTGAAGTTTCTGTGCCGGTCACAAGCCCGAATAAGGAAGTGCCAGTTAGGCTTGGGAGAGAGGGACAGCTTCCCGATGGTATGGCAATAGATACTGTCAGACTAAATCCCGAAAATGTGACGATTTATGGCCCAGTGGAGGTTATTAATGATATTACCTTTGTCGATCTACCTAACATTGATTTAAGCGAGATTTCTGGAGATGATACATTCGAATTAGAAGTCCCTTTGCCAGACGGCGTGGAAAGCGTTAGTCCAGAAACAGTTACCGTAGATATCGAAGTAACTGAAGAAGAGGAAAGAGAGTTTTCTGATTTTTCGATTGATGTTGAAGGGTTGGAAGATAATCAATCAATAGAGATAACCTCTCCTGACGATGGTCAATTCGATCTCATCGTTAATGGAAGTTCGACTCTTTTAGGAAGATTGGAACGTTCTGAATTACAAGCTCTTCTAGATGTAGAGGGATTAGAAGCCGGGGAGCATGAAGCAAATATTGAGATTAGTGGCCCGCAGAATCTTCGCTTTCCTCAGCAAGGCATGACAGTCACATTTATTATTACTGAAACACCTCGGGGAAGCGTCAGTCAGGCAAACACGAATCAAGAAAAAAATGATGAGGAAGACAATAATGAGGAAGAAGAGCCTGAAGACGACAATAATGAAGAAGAAGAATCAGAAAATGTGAACAATGAGCATGAGGAAGAGGACACGTCCTGAATGAATAAGGGCGTCATATTCGGTGATATATATATATTGAATTTTTAACTTCTGAAGGAGCGATATGAATGGGTAAATTTTTTGGTACTGATGGTGTGAGAGGGGTTGCAAATAAAGAACTTACACCTGAACTTGCGTTTAAGCTGGGGAGGTTCGGTGGCTACATTCTGACGAAAGAAACGGATAAACCTAAAATTCTAATTGGGCGGGATACTCGTATCTCTGGTCATATGCTTGAAGGAGCTCTCGTAGCAGGCCTTTTATCCATCGGCGCAGAGGTTATGCGACTCGGAGTTATCTCGACTCCTGGCGTGGCATTTTTGACAAAAGCGCTCAGTGCTGACGCAGGGGTCATGATTTCTGCCTCTCATAATCCTGTGGAGGACAACGGGATTAAGTTTTTCGGCTCTGATGGCTTTAAACTACTTGATAGTCAAGAAGAAGAGATCGAAAAACTACTAGAACAAGAGGATGATATGGAAGACGACCTCCCACGGCCAGTTGGCGGAGAAATTGGTTCCGTTAATGATTATTTTGAGGGTGGACAAAAATATTTACAATTCCTCAAACAGACAGTTACAGAAGATTTCTCTGGCTTACATATTGCCATTGATTGTGCTCATGGAGCGGCTTCACCTTTAGCGAACCATTTGTTTGCTGATTTGGAAGCTGACCAAATCTCTTGTATTGGTTCTTCACCAAACGGAGTTAATATTAATGATGGATTCGGTTCAACTCACCCGGAAGAGCTAGTTGCTCTCGTGAAAGAGAAAGGCGCTGATATTGGCCTTGCTTTTGATGGAGATGCGGATCGTTTAATTGCGGTTGATGAAAATGGCAACATCGTTGATGGCGACCAAATCATGTATATTTGTGCAAAGTATATGAAGGAAAAAGGACAGTTGAAGCATAATACGATTGTGACAACTGTCATGAGTAATCTTGGTTTTTACAAAGCGCTTGAACATACAGATATTGATACGAAGCAAACAGCTGTGGGTGATCGTTATGTTATGGAAGAGATGAGAAAAGGCGGCTTTAACCTGGGTGGTGAGCAGTCGGGACATATCATCTTCTTAGATTACACCACGACAGGAGACGGATTGTTATCAGCTCTTCAACTTGTTCAAATTGTGAAGGCGACAGGTAAAGCATTGTCTGAGCTTGCTGCGGAAGTCACGAAGTACCCGCAAAAGCTCGTTAATGTTCGTGTAGCAGATAAAAACGCTCTCCATAATAATAGTATTATCGCTGATGAAATTAATATTGTCGAAAGTGAAATGAACGGTGAAGGAAGAGTGCTCGTCAGACCATCTGGTACAGAACCGCTCGTCCGTGTTATGGCAGAGGCTCCAACTGTAGAGCTTTGCGATAAATATGTGGATAAAATTGTTGGCGTTGTTAAACGCGAACTAGGGTCATTAGAATAGACGCATAAAGGGAGGCTGACTGCGCAGGAATTTGCTGCTACGTTGGCCTTTTTTGTGTTAATTGACTATGAAAGAATATGCCTAAGTGACTCGGCACATGCTTAAGGCAATAGGAATAAACCGTATATAAGACAAAGATTAAATCAGCAGTTGGTCCAACAAGAAGCAAAATACATGCATTCACACTGAATTTACTTAAAAATGCGAAGGGCATAGTTTGACGAAAGCTTGTGGTGACAGAAATAAAAGAACGGGTAAAATTAATAACGAGATGATGGCTTCACTACTCTTTATTGTAGTTACCGTAATAACACGACGAAAGCGACTCAATAGAATGAGTCGCTCATATAAACTTAATATGAAGATAACGCTCATGTTTTATACAAGGCATTATTTCTCTAGCGATTATAAAGAGATATCACTTCTGCAGTAATACTGTCTTCAGGAGATAATCTTGAAACCTCACAAAAGGCCGCTTGAACACCCTTCTCTTTTATTTTCTGTTGTAATTCGACAGCTTCAGTATCTTCTGAATAATCATATTGAAGGGCAGCTACAATGACAGCTATTAAGCCATCGGCTGATAGGCTGCGCTCTTTTAACTGTCGTACAGGACTAATTAACCGTTCATTGTAGCCTAATTTCTTGATAGGTTGACGAGCCACACGAGTCACCTCGTCAATAATGAAAGGGTTAGAAAATCGCCCGAGAATTTTCTCAATATAGTGGTCATGTTCAGAAGCGTTGAAGCCGTGTTTTTCCACAATTAAACGGCCGGTTTCTTGGAGGCCTTTTCGGATAGAGGCTAATATAGTGTCATCATTTAATGCATCTTGCACGGTTTTTTTGCCGGCTTTATATCCAGCATAAGCGGCGAGAGCATGCCCTGTGTTCACTGTAAATAACTTTCTTTCAATATAGGCTTCAAGCTGATCAACAAAATGGATGTCTTTAACCGGTGGAAGCTCTCCTTTAATTCCACTCTTATCCACAACCCATTCAAAGAATGGCTCGACGAGGACATCTAGAACATTCGCTTGAGACTGATTAGGTACGATACGGTCAACGGCCGCATTTGGAAAACCAATTAGACGCTCAATATGCTCAGTAGTATCTTCTTCAAGATGGTTATGAATCGCTTCTTTTAAAAGATCTGATCCACCGATCGCATTTTCACAAGCAATGACATTTAACGGGTCGTCTGTCATGATCACGCGTTTAATGAGTCCTTTCGCAATAACAGGAGCGACATGAGGAAGGATATGAGCACCGACGGCAGTCGTAACTAACGTCGCTTCAGTAATAGCTTGAATCACGCTTTCCTCATCATGGACTGAATGGAGCCCCTTTACACCACTTACTGTAAACGAGCGCTTTTCTTCTTCAGCATAAAACACGTTATAGTGTCCCTGCACATTGATCTCGTTAATAATCGTCTCATTCACATCTACGAAGATGATGTCATATCCTGCTTCCGCTAGAATTTTGCCAATAAAGCCCCGTCCGATATTACCAGCGCCAAAATGAACAACCTGCATGTTAATTCACCTCGCTAAACAAGGATAAAAGCTCATCTTCACTGGACGCATTCACCATTTTAGTAATATTAGCTTCATCAGAGCACACAATTGCAATTTTAGAAAGAATATCAAGGTGTTCATTGTTTTTCCCAGCAATTCCAAAGATCATTTTTACTTGATTGCCATCACCATAATCAATGGGACTGGCTAGCTGAAGAATGGAGATACCTGATGCAAGAACAGTATCTTTAGCATCTTCTGTTCCATGTGGAATAGCAATGTAATTACCCATAAACGTAGATGTGAGCTCTTCTCGTTCAAACATTTTATCCACGTAGGCTTCATCCACATAGCCGCCTTTGACGAGAACGCGACCAGCTTCACGAATTGCTTCTTCCTTAGTAGAAATAGCAGCGCTTAATTTAACATTTTCTTTCGGTAAGATTGGTTTACTCATGATTATGAATCTCCTTCATTAAAATAATTTTGATAGTACGTCATCAACCGATGACTGATGAAATGTGAGATGTCCTCTTCACTTCCATATTGAAATAAGTGAAGGCTGTCATCATTTTCGATGATCATGCTGCTGATTGAACTTAATATATCAGTCTCTTCCTGCGTCATATCGACTGGACCAAGCATAATCAGCACCCTTTTCATCTCAATGGTGCGTGAATCCATTGCGTCAACGGTGACGGGTTGTGCCAATTCATGTATGAGAAAGAGTGGCTGAAAGACGTGTTCACTTCTTGCGTGATAAAGGGCCATAGTGGTGTTAGGCAGCCCTAACCCAGACATTTTAGCGCGTTCTTTTAGTTTGCTTATGACAGCCTCGACATGAGTAATGAGGCCTTTTTCTTTTAATGTCTCCATCGTTTCTGTAAGAGAGGGCCAGAGCGAGCCAGTTTTTGTGCTCTTGATAAGTCTAAAATGTTCTAGCAATGCCACTGTGCAGGTGAGACTTTGTTGCATTTTCATAAATACACTCTGTGCTGCATGAGTGCTTTTCAATTCTTTTTTGATAGATGGCACCGTTTGTTTCGGCATGGTTTTTTGACGTTCTTGCCTGTCGATATACTCTTGGATTTTTAACACGTCTTCCTTTGTTAAGAAGGGGTTCACCTGGACATAATCCACCGAATAATCTACTAACGGAATGGTGGAGATGACTAAATCGAGTTCTTCAGGCTTCATATCATCTAAATCAAACAGGGACATATTTTTAACCTTTGTAATAGCAGGAAATTCATTCTGCAACCGACTTGCGATCATCTTGGATGACCCAATACCACTGGAGCAAATAACCACGGCTTCATGGGTTCTCCGCTGATTATCCCGTTCAATCGCTGAACCGAAATGAAGGACGAGAAAGCCAATTTCTTCATCGGGAATGGGAAGGTCTGTGAGGACCTGTTGAAAAGCTTCTTTAACAATCGTGAAAAGTTCAGGATAGTTTTGCTGTATTTTGTCCTGCAAAGGATTGTAAATGTGCATGCCTTGTTTTAAGCGATAAAGGGCTGGGTCTAAGTGAGCCATCAGTCCTTGATAGAGGGACAGATCTTTCTGCAAGTCTATCTTTACCCGTTGACTAACTTGTTCCGTTAGCTTTTTAGCAATCATAGCCGTATCCATATTTTCTTCGGTAAACAAGACGGCCGTATCTTGCCGTATCTTTGCCCCCCGTAAATGCATGGTAATGTACCCGACCTCGGCATCAGGGATTTTTAACGAAAAAGTGTCTTCAAGCTGCTGTGCCATTTCTGCTGCAAGCTTAAATTCTTTTTTTCCTTTGAGACGGTCCATTAACTCATCGTTCATTTGAATGTTTTCGCCTTTTAAAATACGTTCAATAGCGAGTGTTAAGTGCACAACAAGAGCAATGTATGCGGAATCTGCCAGACGATAATCTAAAGAGCGGCTGATTCTTTCAACCGCTTCCTCCACTTGCTTCAACTTCTCCACATTTATAAAGCCAAGTAATTGTCCAGCGATCGACTGACTCACTGCAGCACTTTCTGAAGGCAGTTGTCGCCGGATATATTGGAGAATGTCAGCTTCATCGAAGTTTTCCGCAAGAATACCACTGATGGCGCGGCGTTTTGCTGATTCAAGACCAGTGACTTGGATGCCGTATCCGCGCCGTTTCTTTAGGTTTAAATCGTACTTGGCCAGCCATTCAGCGACTTTTTCTAAATCATTACTAACAGTCGCCACAGTGACATTTAGATCTGAAGCGAGGGATTGCAGCTTTGTAGGCTCAAACGCTTCTAGCAATTTACACGTAATGATCACCTGACGCTGTTCAGGCATGAAATCCACATGCTTTGAATCTTGTAAGTCTTGAGCGAACTGCTTAATTTGTTCCTTAGCCCCTTGTAGGTAAATTCCTTTACCCGTTTTTTTCTTCAACGTTAATTCATAAGGGCGTAGAAGCGCATCAAACGTCGTTAAGTCACGGTGAATGGTTCGCTCACTGACTTGAAGGGAGCTGGCGATCTCCCGGATCGTCACTCCCTCAGGTTGTTCAATTAGTTTATCTAAAATGTAGCGGTCCCTAGCAGACACATACATCATGGTTAATCACTCCGTTACAGCGATAGGCTGTATCACTTTAGCTGATCGATCAGCTTATCATATTCTGGACTGCTCAAGAAATTATCGACCGAAATGTGATGAGCAGAAGAAAGCTTTTGTTTGGCTCGTGGTGTTAAGTCCTTGTGCGTTATCACCACATCAGCATCATCAGGTAATTGACTAATGGCTGTGTTAGCGACCTCAATGCTTAGACCCGCTTTCTTTACTTTATCGCGAAGGATGGAGGCCCCCATTGCACTGGACCCCATACCAGCGTCACAAGCAAAGATAATTTTGTTGACTGTGTCCGCACTAACTTCATCATGGTCACCCTCAGTTAAAGTAGAAGACACTGAACTTTTCTTACCTTTCATCGATTCCATCTTTGATGTTGCTTCCGATAGATCCTCTTCACCTTTATTTTTGCTCGCTTTCAATATGACAGCCGCAACGGCAAAGGAGATAACGGTAGCGACAATGACGCCTGCATATACTGCGATATAGTTACCAGGTTGAATTAAGATAGTATAAGCGATGATACTACCTGGAGATGGACTGGCAGGCAATCCAGCACCAAGCAAGTTAAACGTGAATACCCCGCCCATGCCGCCAGCAATAGCTGCGATAATTAACGTTGGTTTCATTAAAATATACGGGAAGTAGATTTCATGAATCCCACCGAAAAAGTGAATAATTGCTGCGCCTGGTGCAGAACGTTTTGCCATTCCTTTACCGACGAACATATATGCAAGAAGAATACCAAGACCAGGTCCCGGATTTGTTTCTAACAGGAATAGAATCGAGCGTCCAACATCAGAAGCCTGTTCAAGGCCAAGTGGTGTCAGAACACCGTGATTGATAGCGTTATTTAAGAACAACACTTTCGCAGGTTCAATGAGAATACTTGCAAGCGGTAATAAACCTGCGTCTACAATTATTTCTACCCCTACACCTGCCGCTTGGCTGAAAGCATTAACTAACGGCCCTACACCTACGAGACCGAGGATAGCAAGGGCACCACCGAAGATACCAGCTGAGAAGTTGTTAATTAACATTTCAAAACCAGGCTTAATTTTGCCTTCAATCGCTTTATCGAGCTGTTTAATGACAAAACCACCGAGTGGTCCCATAATCATTGCGCCGATAAACATAGGAATCTCTGCGCCTACAATAACCCCCATCGTAGCTGTTGCCCCTACGACACCCCCACGTGTACCGTGAACTAACTTACCTCCTGTGAAACCGATTAATAATGGTAATAAGTACGTAATCATTGGTCCGACCATTTCAGCGAACGATTCATTCGGGAACCAGCCATCAGGAATAAAAAGTGCAGTAATCAACCCCCAGGCAATGAACGCGCCGATGTTCGGCATAATCATACTACTTAAAAAGTTACCGAACTTTTGAACACGAGTACGTATTGACCCTTTTTCTTGTGCCATTATCGTTTTCCTCCTCTTTTTAGGCATTTAGACATGTTCCTTGTCTAATTCAATAGTAAAGCGCTATCATGACGAATACAATTGAATGAAAAGCTAATTTCGTCATAAGCATTGTTGACATCTTTTGCACTAAGCTGCGAATCGATTGGGGCACAAGGTGTCCCGGCGCAGGTCTACTTCTCAATGCTTAACTATTGATAATCCGTAAAACGCCCGTCTCAAAATAGAGAGGAGAGAAAATCTATTTAGGCGGAGCTAACGGACGCTAATGTCCTAATTGAAGGTTTGTTTTATATAGAAGAAACATGTAGCATCTAAAAAATTTAGGAGAAAAGGGCCAATTTCGTTTAAAAGGGGTATCTTCACTCTAGGTGTGTTCATTTTAAGAAACAGGAAGAGACTTATATTAACCCTTACCCGTTTAAGCCCATTTAAACCATTTTATAAGAAATCATGGGTCTTCCCTCTTAATCAAATCTTTTTATAGAAAGAATGCGTGACAGCATCTCATTCTCACACCCGCATCGTAAAATTCACTTATTGACAAGTCATTCTTTGACACTGGAGACCATTTACAAAGACGTTAACACCGCTGACGTTCAGTGTCAGCGAACACCTTTCATAATGACGTATAAAGGTTATATAAGTGTGGTAATTTAGATAGACGTACTCGCTTATTGTGCCCATTTTATTAAAAGTGATGACCATTTAGATGTAACACGCATATAGTGTGACAAGGGACTCTTTCCCTATTTAACTGAACTATGATGATGTTCGGTTAAAAAAACATTGACCACAATTTTACACCTGTAGTATGATTAGGCTATTCAACACATGAGAGGAGGTCAGACAAGTAAGACAACGCAATACAAAGCGCCAGGGCTGTGAGATCGAGAAAAACACAGCTGACGAGGTGGAGGTTTATCGAAATGTTCGGCGGATGCCTCCCGGTTGTTCATCGCAACCGAAAGCATGAGCCCAAACCAGAAAGGCGACTTTCTGAACAATGGCTGATGTACCGATGATTCCAAATATAACAACTAACAAAGATAAAGAGTGGGGCAAGTATGCCCCGAGCATTTCTTGCCCCACCGAGGGAGGAAATGATAGTATGTGTGGAATTGTTGGATATGTAGGAACAGAGGATGCAAAGGAAATTCTCTTAAAAGGTCTTGAAAAATTAGAATACCGAGGCTATGACTCTGCAGGTATCGCGATCTCAAATCATGACGGCATTCACGTCTATAAAGAGAAGGGACGTATCGCGTCATTACGTGACATCGTTGATCAGTCGCAGTCAGCTACTGTCGGAATCGGACATACACGCTGGGCAACACACGGTGTGCCAAGCCAGTTGAATGCTCACCCGCACCAAAGTACAAGTGCTCGGTATACGATCGTTCATAACGGAGTGATTGAAAACTACGAACATGTGCGCAGAGATTACCTTTCTGACGTGGAGATGGTCAGTGATACGGATACAGAGATCATCGTCCAATTAGTGGAGAAATTCGCTAATGAAGGTGCTTCCACAGAAGAAGCCTTCCGCAAAGCGTTAAGCTTATTGAAAGGGTCTTATGCTACAGCTCTGTTAGACCTTGAAGATCCAAACACAATTTATGTAGGAAAAAATAAAAGTCCACTTCTTGTAGGTGTGAGTGATGGTGTGAACGTAGTAGCAAGTGATGCTATGGCGATGATCCAAGTGACGAATGAATTCGTTGAAATTATGGATGAAGAGATCGTCATCGTGACAAAAGACGATGTGACAATTAAAACACTTGCTGGTGATACCGTAGAGCGTGCTCCTTATGTTGCTGAACTAGATGCTGGTGACATTGAAAAAGGCACATACCCTCACTATATGCTCAAAGAAATTGATGAACAGCCGTTCGTTATTCGGAACATCATCACGAAATATAAAGATGATAACGAGAACATTAAGCTCGATGAAAACGTTCGTCAAGCTGTTCTAGGAGCGGACCGTATTTATATTATTGCGGCAGGTACAAGTTACCACGCAGGCCTTGTGGGTAAAGAATTAATCGAAAAGATTGCTGGTATTCCAGTTGAAACGCACATTGCTAGCGAATTTCTGTATAACATGCCGTTATTAAGTCAAAAACCACTCTTTATTTTCATTTCACAAAGCGGTGAAACAGCGGACTCCCGTGGTGTTCTCGTGAATGTGAAAAAGCTAGGCCACAGTACATTAACAATTACAAATGTTCCGGGATCAACTTTATCCCGAGAAGCAGACTACACTTTACACACGTATGCAGGTCCTGAAATTGCCGTAGCGTCAACGAAGGCGTACACAGCACAAATGGCTGTGCTTGCGATCATGGCGGTGGATGCTGCCCGTGCATCCGGTATGGAAATGAACTTCGATCCGTTGCAAGAGCTTGGTATCGTAGCGAACGCCATGGAAATCTTCACAGAACAGAAGGACGTTCTTGAACAGATTGCCCGTGATTATCTCAGCGTCTCGCGCAACTGCTTCTTTATCGGGCGTGCCGCAGACTACCATGTGTGTATGGAAGGAGCATTAAAGCTTAAAGAGATTTCATACATTCAAGCAGAAGGCTTTGCTGGTGGTGAATTAAAGCACGGGACGATTGCACTTATTGAAGAAGGCACACCAGTTATCGGTCTTGCCACGCAAGAGAATGTGCACCTTAACTTACGCGGTAACATGAAAGAGGTTGTAGCCCGTGGCGCTAACCCTTGCATGATCAGTATGGAAGGCTTCCAGGAAGACGACGACAACATCGTCATCCCGAAAGTCCACGACTACCTCACACCATTGGTGAGCGTCCTGCCATTACAGCTTATCTCTTACTATGCCGCCCTTCACAGAGGTTGCGACGTGGATAAACCACGTAACCTTGCGAAGAGTGTGACAGTGGAATAAATAATAAAACAACATATGTGTGTTGTGTGGCTTTGAAAAAAAGTCGCGATGTTTATAAAAAGTTAAACCGTTTTACCCCTTTAGATATGATTATCTAAAGGGGTGCTTTTATGTCGAAAAGAAAAAGAACATCTAAAATTGAGAAATGGATAAAAGAAGGCGGCGGCTCAGGTTTTAGTTCAGAATATAAACCATGGTTTTCGTTAAAGTAGGTAGTAGTCTTTGGATGAGTTGTTGATCTTCTTTTGAAAAAGCGAGCTGATGCTTGGAACGAAAAAGTGTTACATATCCCCAACACTTTCCTTGACAGATTAATGCGGTACGCAGCTCAACATGAAATCCAGCAGGTGCTAAAATGTGTGTGTAACGATTACTAAGAGCATAAATCCCCCTAGCTATAATCAATATCCCAACTATGTGGGATATTTTTTTATAGTGACTATTCCTATAATTGATAATGATTATTACTATTATTATACATATGAAAAGAAAGGTCGTGAAGGGAAAGTGAAATGGTTTACTGGAATAATCGTTTTGGTTATTACTTTTATCATAGGAACGTGTGCTACAACGTCAGAGCAAGAGTTAGATGATACGGAGGGGGGATGATGGAGAGTAAAGTAGCTCCAACACAGGAGAAGGAACGTTTATTAGAGTTAGATGTACTCAGAGGAATAGCGTTGTTTGGCATACTCGTTGTAAATATGAGCTATTTTTCTACACCAGCTTTGCTTGTGGATATACTAGGTTTATCAAAATCAGAGGGTCTATTAAATGAGATTGTTGTGGTCATTATGGCGGTGGCATTTGAATTTAAATTTGTTAGTTTGTTTTCTTTTTTGTTTGGAGTTGGGTTTGCTTTGTTCCTTTCAAAACTCCAAAGGAAAGAGGTGCACGCAGGATCAATCTATAGAAGGAGGATTCGTTTTCTTCTTGTTGTTGGACTCATTCATCTCTTCCTATTTTGGTATGGAGATATTTTAACATTATATGCCCTCATCGCTTTTCTCCTACCCTTTTATTTGAAAAAGAAGAATAGGACATTGCTCGTTTGGTCGGGAGCATTATTAATCATGCCGTTGGTGTTGCTGTCTCTCTTATTGTTAATAGGTTTTGATTCAGGAGATTCCTTTCCCCAAGTAGCTGGAGATATGTATGATCAAGCTCTATACGCTTATTCGAATGGATCAGCTTGGGAGATCTTTATGCAGCGCTTAGTTGATATAGCCATGATTTATCAAGGATATATCCTAATGGCTCCTGTCATTCTTGGCCTGTTTCTACTTGGTATGTACGCATGGCAAAGTCGATTAATTACCAATGCCAAGCAACATCAAGGGACGATGAAACGAATTCGGAATTATAGCTTCTGTATTGGATTTCCCTTTGCTCTATTGTCCATTTGGGCTCAATCTTATGTCGATTCGATTAGCTCACCTTATTATGTGATTCAGTATATCGGGTATTCTGTAAGTGGGCCAGCGCTAGCTCTTTTCTATGTAAGTGCTCTCTATGTGTGTATGCGATCACAACGATTTAGGGTTATTGTTGCTTTTTTGCAGCCTGTTGGAAGGATGGCCTTTACTAACTATTTGCTTCAAACGTTGATCTGTACAACACTTTTTTACAGCTATGGACTAGGTTTATTTGGATCGGTTGATCCGGCTGGTGGCTTTTTACTTGCAGTGGTGATATTTACGATTCAAGTATTCATGAGCCGATACTGGTTAAGTCGATATAAATCTGGGCCAATGGAATGGCTGTGGAGGAAGTATACTTATAAGTTGCCATAACAAATAATGATATGGAGAGGAATTGAGTTTAAAATGGCGAATGAGTAGGAAAGGGTGGCAAAGAGATATTATGATTTGCAGCTATGTTCTAAGTGACCAAGCTTTGATTGCCTAAGAGTTTATTTAAAACCATAAAAGACTTAACGTTATCATTTCAAAGGCAAGATTTAAAATGATTATATTAGTTTCTGATGAGTTACTAATGTATTCAAGTGATAATTTAAAAGTTGTAGATAATCAAAAATCATTACTTCAGCTTGTGAATATTGTAATGTCAAGAATGCAATATCCAAAAATCAATGGGTTCACAGAATGGGAAATTTAGAGCAAGGGTTCCTCGAAAAGAAACTGCCTTTGAAATATCCGAACAGCAATCAAGAAAAGAAGTAAGTGAAGCACTGGTTAAACGAAATAAAGTGTTGGATAATCGTTAGCACTTCTTCATCGAACGAGTGCTTATGATGAAGATCGAATCACAGAAAATGATCAAACTTTCTTACAAAAGATGCGTAATGTTTCACAAACATGAAGAACCCGTTTTGATCAATCTTTTTTTCAAACGGGTACTTTTAAGTTAACGTAAGGTTGTGGGTTTGTGAGATATTTCTGCTTAAACTTTATTCCAAAGCTACATGTGTTGTAGCTTTGAAATAAAGTTGCGACGTTTGTAAAAAAGATAAAATATTTAAAACAAAGTCACAATGTCTATAAAAAAGTTGCGACATTTTTACCCCTTTGGATATGATTATCTAAAGGGGTGTTTTTGTTTCTAAATTGATGAGTGAATAAAAGAAGGTAGTGGAACTGGCAGTGGGTGAGTTGAAGACGAGCCCTGCGGAAAGCGTCCATCTGTCGGAAATGAGTCATAACGTTCGGAAATAAAATCAATTCACAAATACGATGTTTACATAAAAATTTCGAGAATAAAGAGGCGGGGGATTTTATGTATAGAATATTAATTGTGGAGGATGAAATAAGTATTACTGATACATTAAAAAAGCGTCTTGGAAAATACGGATATGAGTGTCACGCAATAGAAGATTTTAAAAAAGTTTTGGATGTTTTTCAAGAAATAGAACCGCATTTAGTTATTATGGATATCAACCTTCCTTACTTTGATGGCTATTACTGGTCAAGAAAAATAAGGCAGATATCCACATGTCCAATTATGATTTTGTCTGCTCGCATGAGTGAACTAGACCAGATATATGGTATTGAAAATGGTGCAGATGATTTTATTACTAAGCCTTTTGTAATGGATGTCGTAGTAGCAAAAATCAATGGGCAAATTCGACGTTCCTATGGAGAGTATGCAAAAACTGCAGAACGACGACTATTACATGTGGGGAATACTACCTTAAATTTGGACACAGTACGTTTATCTACACCGAGGCAGGAGGAAGTATTGACGGTAAAAGAGCTCCAGCTTTGTCATATGTTTTTTGAGGCTTGTCCAAATGTTGTCACAAGACAGCAGCTCCTTTCTGTTATATGGGATGAAGAAGGATTTGTAGAAGAAAATACACTCACAGTGAACATCAAAAGATTGCGAAAAAAATTAGAAAATGTCCAATCCTCCTTAGAACTTAAGACGATTCGAGGAATCGGCTACCAATTAATGGAGAAAGACACATGACGTTATTTATAAAGGACCATCTCAGCTTTATTCTTTTGTATCTGATAACGTTTATCTGCTTGCCTTTTATCATTGACCAATTAGATGGTTTTGAGAATCATTATGGCTATTTTAGTTTTTTAGCTATCACTTTATTAATTAGTCTGCTTGTTATTCGCTATCTTCGTCGTAAAAAAATGTATATACAATTAAAGAAAGAAAATGTCGACCAAGCTAGTTTTCTTGTTTATCGTCCACATGCTCCAATAGAAAAAGCATATGCCAATCAGTTACAGGCATTTTCTTCTTTGCTCTTAAAAGAACAGGACGCGTATCAAGATTTTTTACAGGAGCAGCAGCTCCTTATTTCACATGCGGTGCATCAGATGAAGACGCCTATTTCTGTCATGCAATTGCTTGTTCAATCGAACCAAATAAACGACGTCAAATCGTTGGGAGAATGGCAGAAAGTAAAAGCTGAATGCGATAAAATAAACTTTTCGTTAAATCAGCTATTGTCGTATAGCCGCTCTACCCAATTACTATCTGATTTGAAAATTGAAGCGATGCCATTAAAGAAAATCATACAAGAAGTTATTAATGATTTAAAAGATTATTTTATTGAGGAAGAACTATTCCCTAAGGTGACAATAGCGGAAGACGTTATACTTTATTCAGACCGGAAGTGGATGAAAGTAGTTATCTACCAACTGCTTAGTAATGCGATTAAATATGGTGAGAAGCACTCTACTGTTCATATTAATTACAGGAATGGTCAGTTATCGATTCGTAACAGAGGGGAAACCATTCCAAAGAGCGAGATTAACCGCTTATTCAATTTGTTCTATACAGGTTCAAAAGGACGGAAAAGGAATGAAGCAACAGGAATAGGTTTATACTTAGTCAAAAGGATTTTGGTGACGCTAGATCATCCGTTTGAGTTAACGTCTCATGATCAAGAAACCACTTTTACCGTTGAACTTTCGAAAAGTATTCGTACGGCTGCCGATTGAGGTAGCCGTTTTAAATGTGTCAATAGTGTCACTTTGCCGTCATGTTTTTAAATGTTAAGGAATGGATGACTTCGGTATATTAAAGTTAACAATGAAAAGAAAAACAGGAGTGGTATATATGTCAGACATCATTTTAAATGTTCAACAACTCCATAAAGATTATGTGGGAGAGGTGAACTATAAAGCGTTAAAAGGCATTGACTTTCAACTAAAACGTAATGAATTTGTCTCTGTAATGGGTCCATCTGGAAGTGGGAAGACGACATTTTTAAATTGTATATCAACGATAGACCGTCCGACAAATGGTTCTATGACAATTAATCAAAAAGATCCATATGAACTGAATGATGAAGATCTTGCAAAGTTTCGACGAAGTGAATTGGGTTTTGTTTTTCAAGATTTTAACTTGGTTCACACATTAACTGTAGAAGAAAACATTTTATTACCATTGACACTCGATGCCGTGAATGGAAAAGAAATGACAACCCGTTTAGCGGAAGTCGTTAAGTTTTTAGGGATTGAAGACATTATGAAGAAGAGAACCTTTGAGATTTCAGGGGGACAGAAGCAACGTGTGGCCATTGCACGAGCAGTTATTCATGAGCCTAGTTTATTATTAGCAGATGAGCCGACTGGGAATCTGGACTCTAAAGCAGCCAATAGTGTGATGACACTATTTCAATCCATTCACGAAACGTTTCAAACCTCTTTATTAATGGTCACACATGATCCGTATGTTGCCAGTTTTGCTGAGCGTGTGATTTTTATGCAAGACGGGATGCTCTACAATGAAATACAGAAGGGTGACCACAAGCAGCAATTCTATCAAGAAATTGTAGATACACTGACATTTCTGGGCGGTGGCTATCATGAGCTTTAATCATATTGTCATTCAAAATATAGTACGGGATAAATGGACCTATATTTCCTATTTTCTGAGCAGTGTCTTTTCGATTTTAGTCTTTTTCTTTTTTTTGATTACGGCATTTCATCCGATGATGGAAGCTATCGATACGAATAGCACACTTGGAATCGTCATGATCCTTTGTAGTATGATTGTCTATATTTTTTCTTTTGTATTTATTATTTATTCGATGCTGGCTTTTTTAAAGAAGAAAACCAAAAGCCTTGGCGTCTTTATCATTTCTGGAGCATCGACGAAGCAAGTGCAGAAAATGGTATTCCGAGAAAATATGCTGATTGCTTTTGCTGCAATTATAACAGCCATTGTTGTTGGATTAATCGTTTCTCCTCTGTTTTTAATGGTCGTTAAAAATGTCTTAGAGGCAGATAGCTTTGGCATGTATGTACCAATACAAGCTATTGCCATGACATTCATTTTATTTAGTGTTTTATTTTTAATTGTTTCCAAAATAACGACACGATTTATCAAGAAGGAAGAAGCTGTACAACTGTTAAAAGCAGATGTCACACAGGAAAAATTAATACGTCCAACACCATGGAGACTTATTTTATCCATCTTAGTGAGTGCAGTTTTATTACTACCTCTCAAAGTGAGCCCAGATGTTGTTGAAAGCTTAGGCATTGTTTATATTATGATGTTGTTTATCAGTCTGTTAATGACGATTTATATTGTATTAACCCAAGGCATCTTGTTTACGATTCGGAGATTGCAAAAAAGCGCCTCGTATTACAAAAAAACAAATATGTTATTTGTATCGAATTTACAAGCCAAAGGCAATTCACATGCTCATGTCATTTATTTGCTCAGTATTTTACTGCTTGCCGTATTTGTGACGACGAGTGTTTTGTATAGTTCGTATTATAATGTCGAAGAAAATACGGAAGCTGTCTATCCGTATAGCTTTCAATATATTTCACATCCAAATAACCCTATAGAAAAAGAACAGCAAGACATTGAATTTATGGAGACAACCCTTGAGCAAACAGAGGGAGATGTCGATGCTTATCAATCTGCGTTCAAAACAGACGAAGACCGCAGGATTGGCTTCCTATCGAATACGTATTTCAATGCACTTGGTACACACGAAGCGATAACACTTAGCGACAATGAATATTATGTTGTGGCAGGAAATGCGGGGGTGATGCCAAATACGGATGCCATTCAGGATTATGTGGATGACCCTCTTCAATACGTAGGATTAGAAGAACGGATGATTCTTGTATCAGGCTTTCGAGCAGTATATTATGTTATACCAGATGCGATTTATGACGCACTCAATTATCCAGAATATCATGTGTTTGCCTATGAATTGAAGGATTGGACAGAGAAACGGGATGTAGCAGAAAAAATAGAAGCACAAATTATGACAGTACCAGGTGAGCGATATGTCTCCTCTAAAATTGCATTATATGCTGAGGAGTTATTTGTAAAGAGGGTCATCTTCTTTATTGGTTTTATGCTTAGTCTGATTTTTTTAAGTGCAGCCATGAGTATTCTTTATTTTTACTTGCAGACCTCTTTAGCGGGAGAAAAAGAAAAGTACTTGGGCATGCGCAAAATCGGACTATCTATGAAAGAAGTGCGTGTTATTGTGACAAGAGAATTATCCATACTGATTTTTGTCCCGTTTACAATCGCTGCGATGTTATTATTTACCGTGTTATTCAGTATTCGTGATGCATTTTCAACCGCCTTTTTCCAGATGACTACGGTTGGTGTAGGCATTATTTTACTGTTGTTTACGCTGAGCTTTCTTATTATACGCACGGCATATTTTAAAAAATTGGTAGAGTAAGTGATAGAACACGTTAATCTGAATTTCAAAAATCTAAGCAAAAAAATGATACGATACATTACAATTTAAAGGATGAGCTATTTCGGTATGAGATAAATTGAACGAAATGGCGACTTCAGGATGCCATACCTAGAAAAAGATCAAACTTTTTTTAAAACGGGTTCTTTTTAACTGACACAACGTTAGCAGTCGTTTTTGATCATACCTTATTTTAAAATTACAGGTTTGCCCCTTTAGATATCATTGTCTAAAGGGGTGTTTTTAGATCCTAGGTGAAGAAGGTAAAAGATCAAGCGATATTACCTTAAGATGGTGTTGGTATGTTAGTCGTTCTATCAATTCTCTATTGTAAATGCTATAATTTGATTACAATGGCATAAATAGGTTACTTAAGGGTGACGGTATCATCCCCAGTAGGCAGGAAAGGGGGTGGTGCTATGATAACTGTGTTTGAAGCATTATCGCTTATGTTGTCGTTTGGCATATTTGTTATAGCGCTACTGGCTTTTAACCACAAAAAATAATCCACCCTTGAGTTTGGCGGCTCAGGTGGATTATTCTTCTGCTTGGTGCCAGTCCCCTTGAAGGGAACCTAGCTATTGTATAGACTGAAGATGCTAGCACATCTTCAGTCGTTTTTAATTTATTCTATTTCTAATAACAGTATACCCTTTTTTGAAGAAAAAGAAAACTATAGGATGACTGTCCACTAATTTTTAGCATCTTTGCTCATCATTTATATAATCGGGGTAACGCGCACGACCTACAAAGCCTCAAACGACAGCTATTATGACTGTTGTCAGAAGCGTTGGAAGAAGCCAGAAGATAACTACTAAGTAACAACAGAAGAAGAGCAGCGTGTATATTCATATCACTAAGCATTTCATCATTGAAAGCAACAACTATCATTCCCGTTATCCATTCATGACAATATTCATTAATGCCTGTTTTGTAATACCACTTTTATTGAAAACTGAAATAAGGTTACCAATTCCATCACCCATGCATTATTAGGAATTATGGGGATAGTAGGGGCCTATTTAGGGTTTTAATTTACCATTTTATTTTCTGCCACTCCCTTTCTCACTTCTAAGAAAACGAGCGACCCAAAGAAGAAAATCAGGGGAGAACTGAATCAAACGGTTCTCCCCTATGCCTAGCCTTACAGTTTGATAACAACCGTATACTCATTACTCTGTCTCAAAAAGAATGTTAATGACTTCTTCTGTTGCTCTTGCGATAAGGGCATCATCGTGCTCTGCATCTCGTTCTTCTTTACTTGTTAGTACGGAAAGGATAATCGGGTCTCTGTCTGGCGGCCAGATGATGCCGATGTCGTTGCGAGTCCCATAAGAGCCAGAGCCCGTTTTGTCCCCAACTTCCCAACCTTCTGGTACGCCTGCACGGATAAGAGCGTCACCCGTTGTGTTTCTCTTGAGCCAATCGATTAGTAACGCTTGTTTATCGTCTGCTAGTGCATCTCCTAAAGTAAATTGTTGCAGGCTTTTTGCCAATGCTTCCGGTGTACTCGTATCTTGAATGTCCCCAGGTTCTACATCATTTAATTCAGGTTCTATTCTTTCAGGCTCGGTTACATTATCTCCAATGGCTCGAAGTCCTTCTTTAAAGCCTTCCGGTCCACCGATTTCATGAAAAATTAAATTGGCAGCTGTGTTATCACTGTAGCGAATCGAGGCATCACTAAGCTCTTTTAATGTCAATCCTGAATCGATATGATTTTCTGTTATCGGATTGTAGTTGACTAAATCTTCACTTGAATAGGTGATGAGTTCATCTAAATCCGCTATCGATTTTTGCTGAAGAAGGACGCCAACAGAGAGTGGTTTGTGGGTAGATGCATAGATAAAACGCTCATCAGAACGATATGTAACCGTCTTACCTGTACCCGTGTCTAATGCATAAACTCCTAATCGGGCATCGTATTCTCCCTCTAATTGGCTAAAGGTGTCTTCTACCGTCGGAGTGGTTTTTTCAGATTCTTGTTGATCAGAACTGGCCTGTTCCTGGTCACTCGAACATCCGAAAAATAGAAAGGTTCCTAAGAGAATGGTACATGTTAATTTTGTGATCTTCATATTAATCTCCTTTCGACTTTATTTATTTTGATGAGTCTTAAAATAATGGTTGGAGCCAATAGTTTATAGACTACACCTGTAATCTAATATTACGCATGTAATCTAAAATGTCAACAGAAATTTACAACTTTAAATCTAAATGTTAGAATTTTATTGTTTTAGTGAGAGGGGAAAGAAAAATGACTAAAAATGGAGATAATAAAAATGACATTGCCACATATAGTACTTTTTCTTGTGTTATCAACGGTAACCATCACGGTAATCCTACTCCTAAGGAAATTTTTTTATAAACAATTATCAGCAAAATGGCGCTATCATTTATGGTTTTTGCTTATTTTTGCTTTAACCTTCCCGTTTATACCCGTTCACCTTGTAGAGATCCCAAGCTTGTCTTTGATCCATGAGAGTGAAGGAAAGCCGTCTTCTTCGACTCAGGATAGTTGGCGTTTAGTGGATCAATCGGAAAATTGGGTGAATGATTTTGGCACTTCTGTCAGCCGTTTTGACCATTCATTCGTCCAATCATTTTTCATCATTATTTGGGTTATAGGTATGGTCCTTTTCTTCCTTTTGGCATTGTATCATTATGCAAAGTTACAACGTCTTATATCAGCTGCCACAGAAATAAAAAATGTAAAGGTGAAAAAATTATATAGCGACTGTATACGAAAGCTTGGGGTAAAGAAGCGTCCAAAGATTTTAGAGACTTCGAGTGTACGTTCCCCGATGACATTCGGTTTGTTTAACACCTATATTTTACTGCCAAAGGATATGGCATCCTATTTATCTGATGATGAAATAAACTATGTCTTGCTACATGAACTGCACCATTATAAGAGCAAGCATATTAAAGTAAATTTTTTATTTGTCCTATATCAGATTGTTTATTGGTTTCATCCGCTTGTATGGAAAGCTTTTAAAATAATGCGTCTTGATCGGGAAATGGCTTGCGACACGGAAGTGCTACATTCAATAGATCGATGCGATTTTGAAAAGTATGGAAAGACGATCATTCGATTTGTGGAGAGGAATAAGGAATCAGCTATTTTAAATTTAGCAACGCCATTATTAGGTTCTGAAAAACATATAAAAAGACGGATGATCCATATTGCTTCTTTTACTGAAGAATCGAAACTATTAAAATTAAAAAGTATGTTTATTTTTATCGTTATCACGCTGTTTTTAATCGCTCAATTCCCTCTTTTATCGGTAACCGCTTCTTCTAGTGAGCGCTATTTATTTGATGATCAGCGGGCGATATATGAAGATTTGAGTCGATACTTTGGAGAGAATGAAGGTAGTTTTGTAGTATACAGTGCGAGCAACGATGAATATCAAATTTATAACCGAGAAAAAAGTGTCATGAGAGTCTCTCCTAACTCTTCCTATAAAATGTTCACCGCGTTAATGGCGTTAGAGGAAGGTGTGATTACAGGAGATGATTCACTATTAGAGTGGGACGGCTTACAGTATGATTATGAGGAATGGCATGCCAATCACGACTTAAGAACCGCCATGAGCTACTCGGTCACTTGGTACTTTCAAGAGTTAGATCGACAAATACAAAGAGATCGTATTCAATATTATTTGGAAATGTTCGATTATGGTAATAAAGATCTGTCGGGACGGTTAGACGAGTATTGGCTAGAATCGTCTTTAAAGATTTCGCCTATTGAACAGGTAGAACTCCTTCAATCATTTTATATGAATGAATATCATTTTAAAGAAAAAAATGTACAATTAGTTAAAGAGGCCATAAAGTTAGAAGAAACTCAAGAAGGCACGCTTTTTGGAAAGACCGGTACAGGGATTGTGAATGATCGAGCTGTAAACGGTTGGTTTATAGGATTCGTCGAAACCGAAACGGATACGTATTTCTTTGCAACGAATATCCAACATCAAGATCATGCGTATGGAAGTAAAGCTGCTGAGATTACGCAAGCCATATTAAGTAGCAAAGGGATTTATAAATAATGTGAATAGAAGGAGGAAGGAGATGTCTAATCGACTGCCTAGTATTTCTGAATCCGAGTGGGAGATCATGAAAGTCCTTTGGGAAAATAGCCCTCAGACTGCCAATCAAGTGATCCAGGCTATGCAAGAACAAACGGATTGGAAACCAAAAACAATTCGAACGCTTCTCGATCGATTAACGAAAAAACAGGTCGTAGGGGTTAACAAAGATCAAAAAGTGTATACCTTTTTCCCGTTATACTCGGAAGATGAATGCAAACGCGCAGAGGCACAGTCTTTCATTAAAAGAATCTATGGTGGGACGTTCAAACCGATGCTGGTTCAGTTTATCGAAGAAGAATCTCTCTCGAAAGAAGAACTGGACGAACTGCGGTCCATTTTAGAGCGTAAACGAGAAGAGAAATAAATCAATGCTTCCAATAAATCCTCTACATTATACCGAATTGCTATTTTTTTCATAAGTTTCTCAGGCATTAGGTATAACTTTTGTGGCGATAATGAATAACAAAATTAAAAGCAGAGAGCTAACTCTGCTTTTAATTTTGACCTTTAAACTGATGGGCATATCTTGTTATTTGTGGCGCATACAGTTTACCAAACTATTTTTATTCGAGCCATGTCTGCTTCAACTTTTGCGGCAGCGACAGAATGGCATCCCATATGAATCACTGATATAACTTTTTTCCAGACTGTTTAAATTCGTTCGCTTTTTCTCTCATTCCTTTTTCGATGGCTTCTTTTGTGTCTAGCTTGTTTTCTTTAGCATAATGCCGGATGTCTTGGGAGATCCTCATACTGCAAAATTTCGGTCCACACATGGAACAGAAATGCGCTGTTTTGGCCCCTTCGGCAGGTAACGTTTCGTCGTGATATTGCAATGCTAACTCCGGATCTAATGATAAATTAAACTGGTCTCTCCAACGAAATTCAAATCGCGCTTTTGATAGAGCATCATCTCTTTGACGAGCACCAGGATGTCCTTTTGCTAAATCGGCAGCATGTGCGGCGATTTTATATGTGATTACACCTTCTCGAACATCGTCTCGATTTGGTAAACCTAGGTGTTCTTTTGGTGTCACATAACAAAGCATCGCCGTGCCATACCATCCAATCATGGCAGCCCCAATAGCCGATGTAATGTGATCATATCCAGGGGCTATATCAGTAGTCAGTGGTCCAAGTGTATAAAAAGGTGCTTCTTCACATACCTCTAGTTGTTTATCTATATTTTCTTTTATAAGATGCATCGGCACGTGCCCAGGTCCTTCTACCATCACTTGTACATCATGTTCCCAAGCGATCTTGGTTAGTTCCCCAAGAGTTTCTAGCTCTGCAAATTGAGCTTCATCGTTTGCGTCTGCAATTGAGCCAGGGCGTAAGCCATCACCTAAAGAAAAAGCCACATCATACGTTTTCATAATCTCACAGATGTCTTCAAAATGAGTATATAAGAAACTTTCTTTATGATGATAGAGGCACCATTGCGCCATGATCGATCCACCTCTCGATACAATCCCTGTTAAACGCTTTGCTGTGAGAGGCACATATCTTAAAAGAACGCCAGCATGAATAGTGAAGTAATCCACACCTTGTTCTGCTTGTTCGATGAGTGTATCACGATAAATCTCCCATGTTAGGTCTTCCGCAATTCCATTCACTTTTTCAAGTGCTTGATAAATAGGTACCGTACCAACTGGGACAGCGGAATTACGAATAATCCATTCCCGTGTCGTATGAATGTTTTTTCCTGTTGAAAGGTCCATAATAGTATCAGCCCCCCAACGGGTCGCCCAAGTCATTTTTTCCACCTCTTCTTCAATAGATGAAGAAACAGCTGAATTACCAATATTCGCATTAATTTTAACATGGAAATGTCGGCCTATGATCATAGGCTCTGTCTCTGGATGGTTGATATTAGAAGGAATAATCGCTCGCCCTCTTGCTACTTCATCACGAACAAATTCAGGTTTCATATTTTCTCTTATTGCGATGAACGCCATTTCAGGTGTAATAATCCCTTTTTTAGCATAATGAAGTTGTGTGACATTTCGGCTTTTTTTTGCACGTAACGGCTTTCTTTTCAAACCAGGAAATACGTTACGATGTGCACGAGGATCATGTCCATCTTGATAGCCATTGTCTTGGGGCTTTATCTCTCGCCCTTCATATTCCTCTACATCATTTCTTTCTCGAATCCATTTGCTTCTAAGCGTAGGGAGACCTTTTGTTATATCAACGGCATAATGACTATCTGTATAGGGGCCGCTTGTGTCATAAACACGAACTGGCGGATTTTCTTCTTCCCCAAAGCTACCAGTAGTCGGGCTTAACGCAATTTCACGCATCGGTACTTTCATATCAGGTCTACAACCTTCTACATATACTTTTTTACTCCCTGAAAAGCTAGACATGATGGCAATGTTTTGTTCATTGAATGAAGATGTTGACATTGATTCAATCTCTCCCTTTTAAAAAATGTAGTAAGGGACGAGACCAAGAACATATCGAGTGGGACATGCCATAAAACAACATAAAAAAGCCGAATCCATAAAAGTAGACCCGGCTTTATATGTAGAAGTTAATTCATAAAAAAAGATGAGCTTTCTAACTTCCCCACGCTGGTATGATCCAGATCAGGTCCAAAGGGTCAAGAAACTTTAACGCGTTTCTGTCTCAGCCCAACTCATTGGACTCCCCTAGTTATTTCAATTGAATTTGTTTCAAGAATACATCAACTTCCATAAAAATGAAAGGGTTTTAAAAAAGTTAAAAGTAAACATTGAGTTATCCTCATAACGCTTTAAATGGCACGACTTTCTTTGAATCGTCCTTTCAACGCGAGTGGGCAGGAAGCTAGAGGTTATTTTGACGGTGAGAGCGCCTGTGGTAAGACTTGCTTTGACATATCGCTGAACCTTGAACAGGCAAGGCGCCATATTAAGACATCATACATCTGGTAGTAACTGAGTGAGGCAATTTCATCATGATGTTTAAAATACAACAGCACGTATAAATTGGAATAAATTTTCTTTAGTATGAGGGTGATAATTAGTGGGGCTTTCGTTCTCATCTCTATTTTGTGCCTGAGGTTAAAGACGGTTAGTTGTGATAAAAAAGGACAGAACATAAGACGACTCCCTAAGGATTAAGTGCAGTCTGAAGTGAAAGTCACAGCCATTATTGCAACTTTGGTCAATGTTTGCAGAGAGCCTTTTCATGATCAGACTCAACATTCAACAAACAAGTATACTCAAATATCTTGTGAGTTTAACTTCTCTGTTTCTTTTAGTGATATATATAGTTCCTGTCGATCAGGTTAACGATTTAGGGGAAGAAAAACAACGAAGCTATACAATAAGAATGTATCTTATGTATAGCTCTTCATAATTTTATGTTGCTACTGATTTTTCCTGTTTCCAAGTGTATTTGAAATTACAAGGCTTAAAAAGCTTAGGATTAATAAATTCAACTTTGTCCAATTCACCTGAGAACTCTTCAATAGAAAAATCTATTCGGAGTATTTTGCTTTTATTAATACATGTTTTGGCTTCCTTTTTTGAAATCATAACCCAACTATTTGTAGCTATATTGTAGGAGCTGTGAGCGAGAAGTAACTCTCCACTTATCAGTTGTAACTCAAGATGATAAGTTCCAGTCTTTGTAATAGGTAATAGCATAGAAGAGTTTCCTTTTAACTGTCCCTTTAAAGTTGACTCTCCTTGTTCTTTTCCTATAAGTATAGGTTTCCTAAGGAAAAAAAATATAAGGGAAATAGAAAGAAATGCAGAAATTAAGAAGTATATTTTCGTGACCATCCTACACCCTCCTTTAACTTAGGCGATTTTGGTAAATGACCTAGTGAACTTTCTTCATGATGTTCAAGAGAATGACATTTAGCTACTCCAACTCGTTGCGAGGTGTATATACCTGTATGTCCAGAAAACATATAACTGATGGCACAGGCCGTGAATAGATAGACCGCAGCCTCTGCTCCAAATAACTCAATTCCCATAATAAAACATGCCAAAGGTGTATTGGTAGCTCCTGCGAAAACAGCGATAAATCCTAATCCGGCAAGTAAAGGTGTAGGTACACCAAGAAAGCTAGATAGCGTGTTTCCTAGAGTAGCACCAATCGTAAACAGGGGGGTAACTTCACCACCTTGGAATCCTGCCCCAAGAGTAATTGTTGTTAATAACATTTTCCAGAAGAATGCAAGCGGTGAAACGTCTCCTTCAAATGATTCGTGAATTAATGGAAGGCTTAACCCAGTATAATCTCTAGTACCTAATATTAGAACAATAGTGACAACGATAGCCCCACCTACAAAACTTTTCATCATTGGGTTTTTGAAATAAGTCGAAAACAGTGATTTAAACCCTTGTGACAATTTACTAAATAATAGGGCTGTTAAACCGAAAATGATACCCGCTAGGATAATTTTTATTAATAAGATTACTGAAAATTCAGGGATGACGCCAAGGCTATAATGGGTGTGCGGAACGCCCCAAGCACTAGTAATTCTATCACCTATTAAAGCGGCAAAAAAACAAGGAATTAATGCTCGATAGCGAATGACTCCAAAGGCCAATACTTCCAATGCAAAAATCGCTCCAGCTAAAGGGGTCCCAAAAACAGAACCAAACCCTGCACTAATTCCACAAATCAATATGATGTTACGATCTGTCGCACGTAACTTTAAGTATTTCCATACTGCATCTGCTAAACTGCTTCCCATCTGAACAGCGGTACCTTCACGACCAGCAGAACCTCCAAACAGATGTGTCATAATGGTACCAAAGAGAACTAGAGGTGCCATCCTGAGTGGCACACCGTCTTGGCTGTTATGAATCTGTTCTAAAATAAGGTTATTTCCTTTACCAGCTGTGCCCCCAAATTTCATATACATATAACTAACGATAACACCGGCAATCGGTAAAAAGAGTATTAAAATGGGTGTGTTATTTCTCATATTTGTTGCCCAATCTAGACTAGTTAAAAAGAGGGCTGAAGCAGATCCCGCAAGTACCCCAATAATCCCACTAATAATTAACCATTTTCCTAAAAAAAATAAAGATTGGATATGAAAGCTATTTAGAATAAAATCTCTTTCTTTGAGTCTATTCATCATGTCCCTCCTCTAGGTGAAAAAAAATAGACTCCTGCTAAGGGTTACTTAGCAGGAGTCATTATCTCAAAATTGAGCGGTTAATGGCGGATCTCCATCGCCGATTTATTACTTTATTTTACCACAGTACCGGTAACCGTCAATATAAATAATCGTTTTTCATGTCAAAATAAAACAAATGGAAATAAACAAGAGTATTAAGCAGAAGTTGATATCTGGAGAGTCAATAAAATAACGCAAGGTTTGCAACATAGTAAGAAACATACATAGGAACTTCATATTTGCTCTTATCTGTTGATTAAGAGGGGTATAGTCAGAGCTGTCCAAACGAACGGTGCGAATAACATAATTAGTATCATTTCAACTAGAGCTCTTGCCTGTTTGACATTAGTGGCTCCATCATAGGCTAGAGTTAAATGGCTGAATTGATGTAGAACGACACATGGCTTTAATGTGTTGGTAGAGGTAAGAGATATAGGGAAGAGGGGGCTACTCATTATGTCCAATAGAACGTTTGCTACTTAAATGCCTTAGGTTGGGGAGATGAATCAAACTTTATCACAGATAAGCGTCCATAAAACCCTCGCCTCAGAGAGGAGTGGTAATGTCGGACGCTAATGCCCTGATTGAACGTTCGTTTTATTTAATATACGAATGTAAAAGGGACAGAACATCAGACGACTTCCTAAGGATTAAGTGCAGTCTGTCCATTTGTTAGGTTTATCGCGCGCAAAAGGTAGCAAGACGAGTCCTCGGGAAAGCGTCCGTCTGAAGGGAAGGGCACATTCATTCTAGTAGAAATCGAATCGTGTTGTTCTTAATGCCAGTTTTACTTAAGGCAAAACTATTATTGTTGTGAAAGTTATTTGACTAGATATATATTACTTAAGCCACCGCAAGAACGTTGCTCTAGACCCACATGGTAGTCGTCTGATAGGATAAATTTGTAATAGCGGTAGGGGTTTAAATGGGTATGGATAACATGTGTGGTGGTGATTGAAATTGAGTAATCGTTTAAAACAAGCAGAATTAGCGACATGGGTAGGCATTATTCTAAATGGACTATTAGCTATCATGAAAGGCATTGTTGGATGGCTGGCTGGAAGCCGGGCTTTAATCGCAGATGCTGCTCATTCAGCTTCAGACGTGGCAGGGTCCATTGCCGTGCTTGCTGGCATAAGAACGGCGCAAAAGCCCCCAGATAAAGATCACCCATATGGTCATGGAAAAGCGGAAAATGTGGCAACGATCATTGTCGGTATTCTTTTAATCATAGTAGGTGTTGAAATTATTCTGTCATCATCTAAAGCGTTATTTGGTGGGATACCAGTTGCACCGAAAGGGATCGCCTTAGTAGCCATTATCATTTCAATTGTAATTAAGGAGTTACTCTTTCAATACAAAGCGCGTCTGGCCAAAAAAATAAATAGTTCAGCCTTATTAGCAGAAGCGTGGCACCATCGGTCAGATGCTCTCTCGTCAATCGCAGCCTTTATAGGTGTGCTGGGAGCGGTAGTGGGCCAGCACTTTAACTATCCTTTTTTAATGTATTTAGATCCATTAGCCGGTGTACTCGTGTCTTTAATTGTTATTAAAGTTGGATACTCTTTGGCGAGGGAATCTAGTTTAATTGTGATGGAGCAAGTTCTTGATGTAGAAAATACGAGACCTTTCATTGAGACAGTGAAGAAAATCAATGGTGTCAAAAGGGTGGACGAATTATTAGCTAGAACACACGGTCATTATATCGTCATCGATATAAAAGTGAGTGTAGACCCCACTCTTAGTGTAGAGAAAGGTCATTCCATTTCAAAGGAAGTGAAAAAGGTATTACTTACAAAGCACAGTGATATTAAAAGAGTGTTCGTCCATATTAATCCGTATCAACCACGTCCATTACCATCAGATTTAGTTGATGATGGGTCATTGGTAAAATAGGCAAAACGACTTCATTTTTTTAAAAAAAGCGAAGTTTGTATAGTCGAGGTTGGTTCTTATCATAGTTAACCGTCCGTAAAACACCCACTGATTGAAGGGGCCTTTTATGAAATAGCAATAATGTTTATTGTAAAAAAATGAAAAAATGTTGACAGATATTTGCTCATGATGTACTCTGTTCATTGTGAAATTAATTTAATAATCCTCGTTAGGTGAGGCTCCTGTGCAGGAGATACGCTGCTGCCCAAAAATGTCCAAAGACGCCAATGGGTCAACAGAAACTATCGACATAAGGTGGTTTTTAATGTAGCTGGACATAGTCCTATGCCGCACAGTGCTAAAGCTCTACGAATGGAGGAAGGATTAAGTAGGATAGGTGTGCTTTTTTTAAGTGTGCTCATAATCCATGTGATTAACTGTGACTAAACCATCTTCATTCGTATGAAGATGGTTTTTATGTTGATAAAAGGAGGTGGGAAGTAGATATGGGTAGTCCCCACTATTCGAGGAGATATAACCAATCCAATGCATTATTAACATTAGGTGAAAACACATGGCCCATTTTTGCCTCCACTGGTAAGGGGTTGTGTTAATCACGGTCCCCTTTTCCATTTGTATCTGTATGGCCCCGCCAATTGCTTCATGTGTCTAACGATTGGAGTATAGGTTACAGAGGGAATGGTTTTATTGTAAAGCTTGGTCTAAATTCTTCGAAGGGATGATTCAAGCGGGTGATGCAAAGAAACCTTCTAGCGTTTTGCTTGCTCTTAATACTAAAGCTGTATTTAGCTCAATACTATTGATATCTATCAACCGGTTAGTCAGTGGATAACGTTGTTAGACTTCGGTTGATAAAATAATGATCACTGTGGAGAATGGCTGTGTTATTCAAAAAAGTATATAGAAAAAATGGTTTTTTAAAAGTTTAAAGCGTGGCTTTTTATAACGTGTCTGTGAAAGGAGGTACGACGATGACGTTCGAACTAGAAATGATATTTAAACTATCTCTTGCCTTATTTTTTGGTATGTTAATCGGTATTGACCGGCAGCTAAAACATAAGCCACTGGGCCTTAAAACGTGTATGGTCATTAGTGTTGCTAGCTGTTTAGTGACGGTCGTGTCGATACAATCATTTTATCAATTTGCATCACCCACGTACAATGCGATTGATCCGATGCGTTTAGCAGCGCAAATTGTCAGTGGTGTCGGATTCCTTGGTGCTGGTGTCATTCTTCGGAGGAGCAATGATGTGATTTCCGGATTAACGAGTGCTGCGATGATATGGGCAGCATCAGGGTTAGGAATTACCGTGGGAGCGGGTTTTTACTCAGAAGCGACGATTGCAGTCATTTTGCTCATCATCGCAGTTAATGTCTTACCACTGATTATTAAATCCGTCGGTCCTGCTACGTTACGGGAAAGAGACGTGGCTGTGAAAATAGTTATGGAGCCAAATTATAAAATGACGGAACTGATTAAAACGATAGAGCAAAAGGGGCAAGGACTCAATCAAAATGAAAAAAGTGATATTAGAATTCGAGATATTAAGTTAAAAGACTTAGATAACGGCAATCAACAAATTGACTTACGACTCTCAGCCCCTGAAAAACAGTATACAACGGAAATATATTATCTCATTAAAAAAATTGACTTCGTATTAACGGTGAATGTAGAACACCTATAAGGGTTAGAAAGGAGGAGAACAGGATGGAAAGAACATTAAATATTAAGAACAGAGAAGAATTTACCTACTATCTATTTTTGTATTTGAAAAAAAACGAAAAAGAAAGCTTTCGAACGGAGTTTTTAGACCTTCACCCTACCGATCAAATTGATATTTTTAAACAAATGAGTGAGGAAAAAAGAAAGCGTGTGTATGATTACCTTGAACCTATAGAATTTGCGGGCATTTTTCAAGGTCTAGCCTTAGCCGAGCAAAAAACAGTGTTTTCTGAGCTGGAAGATGCGTTTGCCCTAAATATGTTAAACGAGCTTGCTGCAGATGATATTACGGACTTTTTTGGACAAATTCCAGATGGTATCGCTTCATTTCTATTAAGTAAAATGGGGAAAAAGGAAGCTAATAATATTAAGCAATTATTATCATATAAAGAAGAAACAGCAGGATCAATCATGACTACGGAGTTTATTACATTGGCTCCCAAGGACACAGTGTTGGCAGTCATGGAGCGGTTACGTGAAGAAGGTATGGATGCTGAGACAATTTATTATTTATACGTCACAAATGACGAAGATAAGTTGATTGGCATCGTCTCCCTTCGTGAATTGATTATTTCTGTAGCCGATGACACCATTGAAAATTTAATGAAAGAACAAGTGATCTCTGTCTCTCCTTTAACAGACCAAGAAGAGGTTTCTACCATTATTAAAGACTATGACTTATTAGCTGTTCCGGTAGTCACAAATGATGGAAAAATGATAGGCATCGTCACGGTCGATGACATTATCGATGTTATTGAAGAAGAAACAACAGAAGATATTGGCCAATTAGCAGCCGTAAAAGGAGCGCTAGACCTAAATGTGAATGCCTTGACGGCTACGAAAAAAAGGCTGCCGTGGTTGGTTCTATTATTATTCGTGGGAATGTTCACAGCAGGTTTGATTGGAAGGTATGAAGGGACGTTGGCGGAAGTTGCTATTTTAGCGGTGTTTATTCCACTAATTGCTGATATGGCAGGAAATACAGGGACACAATCCTTGGCGATCGTTGTCCGAGGACTGGCGTTGGAGAAGTTTGATCGCAAAGGGATTGTTAAGTTGTTGAAACGAGAATTATTAACAGGAGGGCTAATGGGAATAGTGTGTGGGCTATTAGTATCCGTCATAACCCTTGTTATCCCTGGGGCAAATTTAATTTTAGGAAGTGTTATCGGCCTGTCCCTATTTATAACGATTGTCATCTCAACGTTAACAGGGACAGTCATCCCCCTTATTATCCACCGATTTAAAATAGATCCAGCAGTGGCGTCTGGTCCTTTCATTACAACAATCAATGACTTAGTCGGTTTATTCGTTTACTTTTCCATCGCTACGACATTAATCCATTATTTATAGGAATCAGGCTGAATGCTTAGCTTGGCGTGATTGATTAAAGGTGTTGTTAATCCAACTATCAAAGGGGATTAGCCAAACTTTATTGTCGTTTAACAACAACTTTAGCTTTGAAATAAAGTTGGGATTTTTCCCATTGTTTTTAATTTAGATAGGAGTATCTAAATGCTTTTTTGTGAAGAAAAAGTACTTTTTCAGCCTTTTCATGAGTGGTAAAACGACTAATATCTTGTGATTTTATTTAACATACGGATGATAAAAAGGTAGCTGAAGACAAGCCCTCGGAAAAGCGTCCGTCTGACGTGAAGGTCACAGTCATAATTCGGATTGTAACATCTATTTTGAAAAATGGCATTCCTCCAAATGGTTGCATGATAGGGTTAAGTGAGTATATAATATATATAGTATATATACATTATATAATGTTGGTTATAAAACAACGTTAGAAATTGTAACTTACTATGGCTTTACTAATTCAGTAGCCTAGGATGTTTGCTCAAGTGTGATTATAAAAATAAAGAAGAGGGATTGGCATGCAAATCATTATTTCTAACAGTTCAAAGGAGCCGATTTATGAGCAAATTACGAATCAAATTAAATCGTCTATTCTAGCAGGGGAACTCCAAGAGGGGACGCCTTTACCTTCCATGCGTGTTTTGGCAAAAAATTTACAAATTAGTGTAATAACGACGAAACGTGCTTATGAGGAATTAGAAAAAGCAGGATTTATTTATTCCATCGTTGGAAAAGGGTCTTTTGTGGCAGAGCAAAATTTAGAGATTATAAAAGAGAAAAAGCTCAAAGTCATTGAAGAGCAACTTACTGCAGTTATCACGAACAGCAGGGAAATTGGATTATCTTTAGATGAGTTGCAACAATTACTGAAACTTTTATATGAGGAGTGACAAGATGGAGCATGTGGTTGAAATTGAAAATGTCACGAAAAACTTCAAAGGTTTTTCTGTTAAAAACATTAATCTACAAGTGAAACAGGGGTTTGTTACAGGGTTTATAGGTGCAAACGGTGCGGGGAAGTCGACAACGATAAAAATGATGATGAATTTATTAAAGCCTGATGTGGGAAGAGTGAAGGTGTTTGGTTTGGATTATAAGACACATGAAAAGGCGATTAAGGAACGTATCGGGTTTGTATACGATGGCAATGTCTTTTTTGAAGGATTGAACTTAAAAGACATTAAGCGTATTGTTGGACCAGCTTACAAACAATGGGATGACACACTATTTTATCACTATGTGAAACAATTTGACTTACCGCTTAACAAACGAATAAAAACGTTCTCAAAAGGGATGCAAATGAAGGCATCACTCGCTATCGCTCTGTCACATCATGCTGAGTTAATCATTATGGACGAACCGACAGCGGGACTTGATCCTATTTTTAGAAGGGAATTGCTTGATTTGTTACAGGAAATCATGGTGGATGGTAATCGGACCATTTTCTTTTCTACCCATATCACATCCGATTTAAATCGGATTGCAGATTACCTTGCTTTTATAAATAGAGGCGAATTAATATTTCATCAGTCCATTCACGAGGCAACAGAAAACTATGCCCTTGTTAAAGGAAGTATGGATCTTTTGGATAGAGACACGGAAAAGGCTTTATTCTATGTACATCGTGCGCCAACAGGCTTTGAGGCATTAACGGATAATATTCAAGCAGTAAAAAAGATATTCGGAGATTCGGTTGTCATTGAGCAGGCATCATTGGAAGATATTATGTATTATATGAAAGAAGGTATACAACATGTTTAATTTGGTCAGGCGTGATGTCATATTACAGAAACGACAATTGTTAATCTTCATCCCTTTTATCATGTTTTTTGTTATTATGGAATCTCACCCGGCTTTAACTTTTCTTGTTGCCAGTATTTTTATTCCGTTTAATGCATTTGCTTACGACGAAAAAGCAGAGACGAATATTTTGTTAAACTCCTTACCTTATACCCGTAAGGAAATTATCGCATCACGCTATATCGGGGCTATTATTTATATGGTTTTAGCTATCGGTGTGGCAAGTGTAGCATTATTTGTTTCGAATACCTCTTATACGATAACGGATATTGCCATTGGTTTATTCCTGTTGTTTTCGGCGTTCACTTTTCCACTGTTTTATATTTTTAAGCCAGGCTATATTTTTTACGTTGTTCTCGTTAGTTTTCTTCTATTAGCAGGTATAGGACCGTCTGTTGTAATATTTTTGGCAGAGAATTTAACAGCAATGACGGATTTTATTAACAGTTTATCTATTCCGGTTATATATACGGGGGCGGCTGTAGTTGTTATGTTTTTCTATGTTGCTTCCTGGAGAATTACTACGACTATTTATCAGAGAAAAACGTTTTAAGAAGGGATATATAAGTCGTTATGGAGGGGAAATTGAAGGACTCGTGGTCTCGATACACCTTTTAAATAATCACAGCAAATAAATTGTTGCATTTAAATCCCGTTTCCTATATATTAAAAAAGACTAAATGGTATCTTTTTATCACGGATAATCGCCCGTTCACTTCCGCCACAGAATAGAGGGCAAAACGAAATCCATTTAGGTGGGGGTTACGGACGTTAATATTTTGATCGAAGGTTTGTTTTATGGAGGGTGTCAATGAAAAAAGGTGAATTAACAAGGCGGCACATTATTCGAAAGTCTGCTCCCGTTTTTAACACAAAAGGTTACATGACAACGACGATGAATGACATTATTGAAGAAACAAGTATTCAAAAGGGGGGGATCTATCGGCACTTTAAAGATAAAGAGCAGCTGATGGTCGAGTCGTTTCATTTTTCTACCGACATGATGCGGACGCATTTAATGACGAGTGTTTCACAACATGAGCATGCCACGGACAAATTACTCGCATTTGTGGAGGCTTTTTTACAATTAACTAAAGGGGAACCGATAGTAGGCGGGTGTCCTATTTTTAACGCCGCTATAGAAATGGATGATTTGGATGTTAGGGGGTTACTGCCAGCGATTCATGAGGCCATGGACATGATGATAAACGGGTTGGTGACAATGATAGAAGAGGGTATGACACGTCAGGAGCTGAAGCAGTCCTTACAGCCATATGACAGTGCCATATATATTGTGTCAACACTTGAAGGTGGACTCGTATTAGACCGTTTAAAGAAAGAAGAGCACCTAACAACTATCATAATAAATCATTTGAAGCAGTTTATTTCAATGATGGCGGCTGATCGTCAATAACGCCGTCTTTTTTTAGAATAAAAAAGAGACCGTAAAGTATCTTTTTGGAGGGATTAGTATGAAATATGCCTTATTCATGGCTTTCGTAGGGGTAGGAATGAGTTTATTTTTAAGACGCTATATCATTCGTCATGTTTTCACACCGAAAAAGAAAGAAGCTCAAACATATCCGAATTCAACTTACGAGAACATTGAAGTTGAGCTAGATATTGGGACAATGCGAGGCTGGTTTATTAAAAGTGAAGGCGTAAGAGGTTGCTTTCTATTAGTACATGGGTGGGGCTCTCATAAATCAAACATGCTACGGTATGTCGATCCCCTCATAGCTAGCGGTTATGACGTTATTATGATGGACGTCCTTGGTCACGGACAAAGTGATGCAATACAAAAGCAAGTAAGTATTAAATCATTTGTCCAAAGTATCAAGGCAACGATTGATTATGTGGAGGAAAGGACAGATATTAATAGTCACGCCATCTATGTTTTAGGGCATTCAATGGGAGGCACGGCCGCAAGTATTGTAAACGCCACTGATGAGAGAATACAAGCACTTATTACCGATTCAATGCCCACCTCATTAAAAAATATTAGTCAATCAATGGCGGGCAATATCACGCTCCCTTATAGACCATTTGGCTGGCTATTGATCAGCTGGTTTTTAATACGAGGTGGTGTTTTTATAAAAGCTAGAAAAGAATGGCGTCTAGAAAAAATAATGAATAACCAACAGTCTCCAGCGCTTGCCATACACGGAACTCAGGATACGAAAGTGCCGATTTCGAATGTGAATGTCTTATTAACTCATAGCAATTTTAAACAAGTGATTAAAGTTGAAACGAAAGGCCATGACAATTGTGTGAAAGATAACAGTTTTTGGGAGAAAATTTTTCGTTTTATCACAGATAACCGTCCGTAAAGCTCCCAAATCAAAATAGGGAGGAGAGCTAACTCTATTTTAGGGGTGAGCAAACGGTCGGTAATGTCCTGATTGACTCAACTACCAATCAGTGGGAGAAGAGCGAAAAATCCCACTGATTGAAGGTTCGTTTTATCACAGATAACCGTCCGTAAAGCTCCAGGTCAATATAGAGAGGAGAACTAACTCTATTATAGAGGTGAGCAAACGGTCGGTAATGTCCTGATTGACTCAACTACCAATCAGTGGAGGAAGAGCGAAAACGCTCACTGATTGAAGATTTGTATTAACAAAAGAATTAAGGAGGATAACATAGATGAATCATAGTGATACGCTTGTCATTGGTGCAGGTCCAGGAGGTTATGTGGCGGCTATTCGCGCTGCTCAAATGGGACAAAAGGTAACGATTATAGAAAGAGAGTATTTAGGGGGAGTTTGTTCAAATGTCGGTTGTATCCCGTCAAAAGTGTTGATCTCAGTAGGACACCGGTTGGAGCAAACAACGCATTCAGATAATATGGGTGTTTTAACACAGGAGGCAAAACTTGACTGGACAAACGTGCAACAATTCAAAAGACGGGTCGTTTCTAAATTAGTAAACGGTGTTGAGCATTTATTAATCGACAACAAAATTAACATTGTGAAAGGCGAAGCATACGTCGTAGATGCAAACACAGTACGTGTCATCGCCGGTGCGAACGTACAAACTTACACCTTTAATAATGCCATCCTTGCAACAGGTTCCCGGCCGGTTGAGCTGTCAACATTCACATTTTCCGAGCGTGTTATCAACTCAACGGATGCCCTTTCTTTCCCGAAAATACCAGAAAAATTAGTCGTCATCGGAGGGGGTTACATTGGGACTGAGCTAGGCTCGGCTTATGCTAACTTAGGCTCTCACGTCACAATCATTGAAGGGGGCAACGACATCTTAGCTGGCTTCGACAAGCACATGACACAACTTGTGAGAAAAAGCTTAAAGAAAAAAGGTGTAGAGGTGGTTGTTGGTGCATCAGCTAAAGGTGTAGAAGAGAAGGAAAAGGGTGTGATTGTAACCTATGAAGCCGAGGGAGAAGAGAAAACCGTTGAAGCTAACTATGCATTAGTCACTGTCGGTCGACGCCCAAATACAGATAACTTGGGTCTGGAAGCCGCAGGCATCGAATTGACAGAGAATGGGCTACTAAAAGTAGACAAACAATGCCGTACGTCAGTACCAAATTTTTATGCAATAGGAGATATCATCTCTGGTCCACAACTGGCACATAAAGCCTCGTATGAAGGTAAAGTAGCTGCTGAAGCTATCGCTGGCGAAAAATCAATTGTAGATTACTTAGCTATCCCAGCTGTATGTTTCACAGATCCTGAACTCGCCACTGTTGGTTACAATGAGGAGCAAGCAAAAACAGAAGGGATTGATGTGAAAGTAGTGAAATATCCAATCGCAGGAAATGGTCGTGCCCTAGTTTTAAATGCAACGGAAGGGTTTGTGAAACTGATTGCGCGTAAAGACGATGACTTATTAATCGGTGCTCAAATCGTAGGGGTTAATGCGGCTGATACGATCGCTGAAATGGGTGTTGCGATTGAAGCTGGGATGAAGGCAGAAGATATCGCTCTCACGATTCATGCTCACCCAACTTTAAGTGAGATGACAATGGAGGCAGCAGAGCTTATGGTGGGGCAGTGAAGTTATAATCTGAAAACCTAATGGATATTCGAATGCTTTAATAGACATAGGAATACCCGTAATCAACACCTGTTTGAGCAGTCTTTGTTCAAGCGGGTTCTTTTTAATTATCACAAAAGATGTTTTTTGAGGTGTTTTTGATTACCCAATCTTATTACTTATTAAGATGGAGAGGCAATCTTTCTGTCAGCATAAATAACCGTGGGATGAGAAAATGAAAAAAAGATAGGGATATCATAATTTATTTTACTAGGTATTAATAACTATATTTAAACAGAATAAAGGAATTTTAACAATCTAATTGAATATTAATCAATATATTAGAAAAGGAGGGAAAGAATGAAAAAATTCTTATTGGTTGTAGTTGCTTTTATATCATCGCTTATTTTTACAGGAAACGCTTTTGCAGAAGAGAATATTGAAGTGCTTAGTGAAGAGGAAGATGGACTGTTTCTTCTTGATGGGGACGTAGTACAGGCTGTTTACGAAGTGAGAGATGGTGAATGGGTAGAGCTTACAGTTGATGAGTACTTGGAGATTGTAGAGGAAGCTGCAGAAGAAGCACATGAGGCAATAGACGAAATCTCAGAATCTGTTCCTGTTAATTCTGGAAATGTCGATATCCTGAATACAGGAGGAGGCATGACGAAGGATACCTACAAATTTAAAAGAAGTGGCTATACAAAAGGTGTGCTAAGAACAAGTTTGCGAAAACGAGTATCTCCAGTAGATTACAATGGAACAAGTAATAAGACGTCACTTACTTACGATATAAATAATACACAAAGTCGTACGTATTCCATTTCATTGAAATCGGCAGAAGCTTCGAAGGTACAAGCTAATGCAGGATTCACATGGCATAATAAACGCTCAATTTCTACCTCAAGAAAGATGAATTTAAATCCAAAAGAATATGGATGGTGGGAAATGGCACCTTATATGAATCGAACGTGGGGATATGTTGAGCGCTATAATTGGCTTGGTCAATATAAAGATAGAAAGTATGTAAATGCTTATGCACCTAAAAGTATCAACGGGGATTTAGACGGGGTCTACTATGCAAAAACGAGTAAGACGCGACCATAATAAGAGAGAGAAAGGAAGAGCAATGAAATATAATTTTAATTACTTAACCATAGCCTTAATTCTTGTCCTTTTCATCATTTTAGTTGATATATATATGAGAAATTGGCTCCTTATAAATGAGCTAAGTGGAAGACGTGTTGTACCTGTTTGGACATTTAGTATTCCGTTCGTAATCGCATTGATAGGGTTTGGGGATAAAAACCCAAAAAGGTAGCAAAGAAGAAGCCATGGTAGCATAAATTACCGTGGCTTCTTTGAATTACATTCCTATGTGAAGTCAAGCAATCAATCGTACATAACTACTGAACGAAGAGACATATGGAATAGGAGAAGAGCAATCGAGAGCTTTAGTGTATAAGGAAGCCACTTCTACTCTCATTAATAATCTGTCAACTCAATAAACGTCTCGTCGTCATAAATGGTTGATAATAGCGGGTCAGTGTAGGCTGTATCTTTGAAGGCATCTTCTAAGTCAATTGATTTAGCTAATTCCTCTAGTCCTTGATCGATCTCTCCTTGTTGTACAAGGGCGACACCTTTTCCGTAATAGCCTATGGCTTCATTTGGATATTCCTCGATAATAGCGTTATAGATGTCTTCAGCGTCTTCAAAATCACCTGCATACGTAAGCATGAAGCCTTTATAATCTAAAGCATTTAATCGTTGTTCTTCATCTAGTTCAATAATTCTATTGAGGTAAGTAATCGTATCACGATATTCGCCTAAGGACTCATGGGTGTAAACAAGATACCATAATCCGTCAGTATCTTCGGGGCTGCCTTCGATGAATGTTTCTAAATAAGGAAGGGCCTCTTCATCTTCAAATAGGAAGTAAAGCGAAATCCCTTTACCATATAGAGCAAATGGTGTACGATCATCAATTGCCAAAGCCTCATCATAATATTCTATCGCTTTTTCATACCTTTCAAGCGAGAAGTGAGCATTTCCCATGTTAATAAATTGTTCGGGCTCCTTATCACTAATATCGATCGCTTTTTGTGCAGCCACAATCGCTTGTTCATATTCACCGAGTTCATTTAATGCCCAAGCTTTGTTATTAAATGCGGCATCCAGTTGGTCATTAAGTTCAGTTGCTTTTTTTAGAGATTCTAAAGCTTCCTCATGCTGCCCAATAGATTGGAGAGCATAGCCTTTCTCATTATGCAGGTATGGATCTTCAGGGTATGCTTCTAATCGTTCGTTCAGATCTTCTAAAGCCAATTCATATTGGTCTTTTTCATACCAGCTATCATATTTTTCTCTTGAGAAGTCAGGATCTGCTTGACCCTTCAAGAGACAACCTGAAAGAATAATAAGTGAAAACATCAATAAAGGCCAAAATCGTTTGTTCATGATGTTACCTCCTTTTTTTCATCATAATCTCACGTCAATCACGTCTTCTTTTCATTAAAATACCTTTGCTTAAATAAACATATCTAAAGCGGTGAGGCATGGCAACTCTTTTTTTGAAAAAACAAAAAACTTAAACTGCTTTAGGTGGACCTCATGAATTGAGAAGATAATCCGTCAATAAAAATGAGTCTATTAGTTCCCTCAATACGAGGATGATAATATATAGTGCAGGCACGCTCTTACGCATGTCTACACCAGCATCTTCTCGCCCATACCGACGTGTTATCGTAATAGAAGTGATTAGCAGGAAAAAAGAAGGCGCAGGTCAGGTGTTTTACAGCGTTAGGTGAAGCAACATGTCAGTTGGCATTCTAAGACCGACTTTTAAAAAACAGCTTACCAAAATGAACAATCCCTAAGAAATGGGATGCTAAGGAAAAACATATGATGATACTATAAAAGAATATGCCAACGAAATGGAGGTTAACCATTTGGAAAAGGACGTGCTACAATTTAAAGGCGGCCATAACATTGCTTTGAAGATTCCTAAATTTAAATATGAAGAAACCGTTCAGTTTTACAAGGATGTCATTAAGCTTCCATATTTAGGGTTTAATTCGGAGTCACATGCTTTTCAATTTGGTGATGTTACATTATGGTTGGATTGTATGGACAATTATGCGCAACAGGACGTATGGTTAGAAATTCAGACTAATGATCTGAAAGAAGCTGACGTGTATTTGAAGCAGAACAATATTAATAGAAGAGATGAAGTAGAGGTGCATGAGGATTCAAAAGGTTACTGGATTTCTGACCCTTCTGGAACAATTGTTAGAGTTAATCCAGAGAGGTAGAAGGGCGTTTTAACAGGAAAGCATGACGTGTTAACAATGAGCAAGGGTAATGATTTCTTTATGACAGATAACCGTCCGTAAAGCCTGTTAAATTCACACGAGATCTTTCTTTTAAGGGATAAGTAAACTAAGGGAAAAGCAGGTATTCAACATGTCGAATAAATTGACTCATTCAGCACACATATATGTCGATCAGCCAGAGAAACAGAAACAATTATATAAGCGTACGTTAATCATTGTCGTGATTTCACAAATATTTGGTGGTGCAGGGTTAGCTGCTGGCATAACAGTTGGCGCATTACTTGCAGAACAAATGCTTGGAACAAACGCATTTGCTGGCCTTCCAGCTGCGTTATTTACGTTAGGTTCAGCAGGAGCGGCGTTAACAGTAGGAAGACTTTCTAACCGTTTTGGTAGACGGATGGGGCTTGCAACAGGATTTATAACAGGTGGACTTGGAGCAGTAGGGGTTGTACTGGCTGCTACTTTAAATAGTGTGTTTCTATTACTCGCCTCCCTATTCATTTATGGTGCAGGTACGGCGACTAATTTACAAGCTCGCTATGCTGGTACCGACTTAGCAACTAACAAACAACGAGGCACGGCAGTGAGTATAGCCATGGTATCTACTACATTCGGTGCAGTGGCAGGTCCAAACTTAGTAGATGTCATGGGGGATGTCGCTCTTTCAATTGGTGTACCGTCACTAGCAGGCCCGTTTATCTTATCAGCTGCGGCATTTCTTATAGCTGGCCTTATATTTTTTATCATGCTTCGACCAGATCCTTTAATTATAGCTAGGGCAATCGAAAGGGATAAAGAAGAAAAGAATGTTAATGGGATCTCAGCACATACTGGGCAAATGGAAAATAAACGCGGGATTGTGGTCGGGGCTACTATGATGGTCCTTACTCAAATTGTCATGGTAGCTATTATGACAATGACTCCAATACATATGAGTCACCACGGCCATGCATTGAGTGCAGTAGGACTTGTAATTGGCTTTCATATAGGGGCGATGTACCTTCCTTCTCTCGTTACTGGCGTTCTAGTTGATAAACTTGGTCGAACGACGATGGCCATTGCTTCTGGTGCTACGTTGCTGCTAGCTGGGATTGTGGGAGCTATTGCGCCAGGAGATTCTATGATTCTCTTAATAGTGGCCCTTTCTTTACTTGGTTTAGGGTGGAATTTTGGTTTGATAAGCGGAACAGCACTGATTATCGATTCAACAGCCCCTTCAATACGGGCTAAAACCCAAGGGACAGTCGACGTTTTTATAGCATTAGCTGGTGCTTCTGGTGGTGCCATGTCAGGAATGGTTGTGGCTGGTTCCAGTTTTGAAATGCTATCACTGGCTGGAGGGATTTTGTCCTTAGCACTTATACCCGTGGTTGTGTGGTCTCGTAAAGACAAAGGTTCGGAATGAGAGAGTGTGAGTGTGATGGGTATAAACACATTAGCGGCCCAATCTCTCATCTGCTAATCTATGGCGTAGCGTAACTAAACAACATGCCCATCGTTGGTTAATTGCAGATATCCCGTTGTCAAAAATAGTGTGCACTGGTTATAATATAGTGTCACTTATAGAGAATTTGGAGGTTGAAGGGGATTATGGAAGAACTACAATTTTATCCATCGAAGGGTAAAAATTTCATACTACTGCTATTGTGTTTGGCATTTATCACAGATAACCGTCCGTAAAACTCCCGCCTGAAAATAGAGAGGAGAGATAAATCTATTTAGGCGGGAGATAACGGACGCTAATGTCCTGATTCACTCAACTACCAATCAGTGGGAGAAGAACGAAAACTCCCACTGATTGAAGGTTCGTTTTATAGCATTGGGGTTTTTAATGTGTGTCGTTACCTTTAATGATGGCGATTATGTCATAAGTGCTTTAGGGGCTGTTACAGGCTTATTTTTTGCCTTCTTATTCATAATGTTAGTTAAACAACAACTGACTTCAAAACCTTATCTGATTTTAACGAAGGAAGAATTAATCACAAGTGCTGCATCAAAGAATCCAATTCCTATTGCATGGCAGGATATAAGAGGATATAACTTGATCAAAGTCAACGGCTCTAAAATACTAGAAATTATGTTAGAGGATGAAGAAAAATACCGTCTTCAGATGACGAAAACAACAAGATGGTTGAACAAACTAAATGATGCTATGAATTTCGCTCCGTTTGCCATTGCGTTAGGGCAGGTTAAACGCAAGGATAGAGATAAGCTGTTGGGCGAATTAGATAAGCGTACGTTTGGTGAAGATCTAACCATGGAAGAAGCGTGATGAAATGGCGGACGTCTAACCATGTTAAGAATGATAACGTTGGTGATTAATAAGCTGAAGATGAGCCCTTGAGAAAGCATCATGCTGTAGTGGAAGATCGATGTACAGTCGCTTTCTAAAATGATTAATCGACATGACAACATTAAAAAAGAGCCATCGTTTCCTAGAGACCGCTTTTTACTCATGAATAAAGAAGGAATGGGGAATGGGTGTGAATAAAATAATTTTGCACATAGAAGGGCTTGTGATCTTATCACTCAGTCTTTATTTTTACTCGTATAATCAGTTGAGCTGGGTGTTATTTGTGCTATTGTTATTAGTTCCAGATATATCGATGCTAGGGTATGTGATTAATAACAAGATGGGTGCTGTGATTTATAACATATGTCATACATACATTTTATCAATTGGCGTTGTCATATGTGGCTTAGTGTTATCAAATCAAACTGTCTTAGCGATAGGGATAATATGGACTGCTCATATTGGTATGGACAGGGCGGTTGGATTGGGATTGAAATACCCAACTGATTTTAAAGACACACATTTAAATCGTGTTTAACCTAATTAGCATTTAACGGCGCCTTAGCAATTGGAATAGATAATGATTTTAATAGAGTAGACGTGTTCCTTAAAAAACACATATTTAATACGCACACCATGACGATTTTTAAAGGGAAAGTTGAAAACAATATTAAAAATCTTTTCATGATATTACCTCTATTGTGCCATTTTCGAAAAGGATGATGAAAATGAAAAGAAAATTTAGGATTATAATATCGATTATATTAATGATTGGGATCGGTATTTCAGGGTATATTTTCTACGCAAAGAATAAACTAGAGAGTGATGTAATTGAACACGTCATGGTTGAAATGAAGATTCCAACAGAGAGTATAGAATCTAGTGAAGCTTTTATAGCTAATTTACCAGGATTAAGAAACTATATGGTAAGCATAAAAATAGAAAACGATACCAATACGTACTTTTATTATAAAGATAAAAATGACGACATAATTTTAGAATCTTACACGGATGAAAACGGAGTAGAATATATAATCGAATAAGAAAAGCGAATATTTCTTATTCGCTTTTTATGACAATACTGATATGACACCCTTTGTTTAAAAGAATAGCTCAAACTACTAAACCGACTTGACTGCCTTCCAAATGGTCCATTTATCTTTCTCAACGATAGGTGTATTTTTAGGTAATGATTGATCTATATGATCGATTACTAAATGTAACTCGTCATCTTCTAATTCATGTAAAATACTTCGTCCAGTCCTTTCATACAAATCATTTAGTAACGGCTCTTTAGTATGATAAACATGTCGTGTTTCCCACAACTTAACTTCCTCAACATCCTTAAATCCAACTTTCTTTAGCATGTCAATGACATGTTGACTATGATGTCTGCGGCTCGTTTCTACTTCAACTAACTTTGGAAAGAGTTCAAAAAAATACCCTCTAATATGAGTGTCCTCACCCTTTACTAAACAATCCTCTGGCGTACGATCTTGTAAAATATAGTAACCACCATCTTTTAACAACCTAAATGCCTCATTAAAACAAGCGTTTAAATCCTCTATATGGTGAATTAAAGCCCTCTCAAGGATTAACTCATAATGGTGACTAGCTAAACCTGTTTCAAAAGCATTGCCATGTTTAAAAGAAATAGTTTGATAGTCCTTACAGTTTTCTTTCGCTCCGTTAAGGATGGACTTAGAAAAATCGAGGGCAGTGACTTCATCCACTCCCATATCCGATAACGCCTTAGAATAAATACCACCACCACAGCCAATATCTGCAGCATAAGACACTTCTTCAATAGGAACGAGTTTTCTTATAGCTTCCACCCATGTTTTGTCAGCCTTGCGAGTTGTATAAGTCGTGCTATTCTTATCACTATGAAAATTTATACCCACTCTACATCCCGTCCTTTCTAAATGTGCTGTCAGTTAAATTTTACTATGGTTTATTGATTATTTCACTTAGTGAAGTCCCCCACTGTTGACACGACATACTCTCTTCACCAGCTTGCTCCTTTATTACACACCTTTAGAATAAATTTACTAATAATTAATAAATTATGGTTGATTTAGGATAATTTTGTAGGATATAATCTTTTATAGTCATCGTCACTTGTGTGAATTGGCGCCACTTAGCCAGAAAAAGAACACTGAGTGTCGCGAAAAGGGAAAATCTGCGCCACTCAGCCGTAAGAAGCACACTGAGTGTCGCGAAAAGGGAAAGCCTGCGCCACTCAGTCGAAAGAAGAGCATCGAGTGTCGTGAAAAAAGAGAATCCACGCCACTCGGTCGAAAGAAGAGCATTGAGTGTCGCGAAAGGGGAAAACCAGCGCCACTCAGCCAGAAAAAGAACATTGAGTGTCGCGAAAAGGGAAAACCAGCGCCACTCAGTTGAAAAAAGAGCATCGAGTGTCGCGAAAAGGGAAAACCTGCGTCACTCAGCCGTAAGAAGAGCATTGAGTGTCGCGAAAAGGGAGAACCTGCGCCACTCAGTCGAAAGAAGAGCATCGAGTGTCACGGAAAGAGAGAAACCAGCGCCACTCAGTCGAAAGAAGGGCATCGAGTGTCGTTAAAAGGGAAAACCAGCGCCACTCAGCCGAAAGAAGAGCATCGAGTGTCACGGAAAGAGAGAAACCACGTCACTCAGCCGTAAAAAGAACATTGAGTGTCGCGAAAGGGGAAAACCAGCGCCACTCAGCCGTAAAAAGAACACTGAGTGTCGCGAAAAGGGAAAATCTGCGCCACTCAGCCGTAAGAAGCACACTGAGTGTCGCGAAAAGAGAGAAGCCATGCCACTCAGTCGAAAGAAGAGCATCGAGTGTCGCGAAAAGAGAGAACCAGCGCCACTCAGCCGTAAGAAGGGCATTGAGTGTCGCAACAAGAGAGAATCCTGCTACTTAGTAGAGAAAAGGCGTGTAAAAACCGAATCATGAATAACTTGGAACATGTCTAGTTATTAAAATAGTGACATTTGATTAATATAACACTTATGCTCCTAATAGAACTTTAAAAGGAGAAAAAAGGGCAGATAACATTAGAGAAGAAGATAAGTATAGGCGCGGTCATTGCTGTGAAATAGATGAACATGTAGACATTAACCATTTAAAGATTGGGTAGAATCTATGATGATGGAGGGGTTGACCAATGACTGTAATGACGAGTGAGGACAAAAAATTAAAGAAAGCAACATTCTCTAAAGAGATTGTAAATCAAGTAAGAGCGCTTCAAACACGTAATAATTATACGAATCTATTTTCCATCTTATTTGATTGGCTAGTCATAATAGCGTCGGCTTATGGCGCCATATTATTATCAAACTGGTGGTCCTATTTGATAGCCATTACGATTATCGGAAGTAGAATGCGAGCTTTTGATAATTTAATGCACGAAGCCAGCCACGTTCTTCTGTTCAAAAATAAAATAATGAACAAATGGATAACGTGTTTTTTTGTTGCCTTTCCTGTTTTCACTTCGTTTACAGCCTATTGCAACTCTCACCATGCTCACCATAGACATCTCTGGAATATTGACAAGGACCCAGACACTCAAAGGTATTCGCTTATTGGATTGGATAAACCACAAAAAAGTATTAAGACTTTTATTTTTAAACACATCATTAAGCCATTAACATTAACTCACGTGCCAAAATATATTTACGGGACTTTAAAAGTGAATGTTATGTCTAAAGAAGAGCCGCTTTCTGAAAAAGTTGCAAAGCCCATATTTTGGTGTATTATAATAACATGCAGTATCATTTTTAACTTTTGGTTACATATTATTTTGTTCTGGTTCGTTCCTTTATTAACGACTTTTCAGGTCATTAGATATTGGGCAGAAATGGCGGAACATTCTGGTCTAAAAAATGACCACGAGTTATATGCCAGCCGTAATACTTTTGGCAATCCTATTCAAATCTTTCTTTTGCACCCACACCATGATAATTATCATTTAGTTCATCATTTATTTCCGGCAGTTCCACACTACAATTTAAAGAAAGTCCATTTAATTTTAATGGAAGACTATGATTATAAAAAAGCCCATCATTGCACAGGCTTTTTTAAAACATTCCTACCAGGATTTAAAAGTGTCATAGAAGATATTTGCAGTGATGCAACCAAAAAAATCAGCCGTTATCAACGGCAAAAATAAAATAGATGAGTTAGGGGATTTTAAATGTTAGGAGCAATTTTACACGGCATGATATTATCTTTTGGCTTAATATTGCCTTTAGGCCCTCAAAATATCTTTCTATTTAATCAAGGCGCTGCCCACAGTAAAGTCAAATTTGCTTTGCCTGCAGTGATCACAGCGTCTCTGTGTGATACGTTATTAATAATATTGGCAGTTCTAGGTGTGTCGGTCATCGTTATGACAATACCGGCCTTCCAGTTAATCTTTTTTGCTATTGGTTTTTTCTTTTTAATTTATATAGGCTGGTCGATCTGGAATAGCAATACATCTGAAGTGAACAAAAAACATGCCGCCATGACAGGTAAAAAGCAAGCCATGTTTGCTATTTCCGTCTCGATTTTAAACCCTCATGCTGTTTTAGATACAGTGGGAGTCATCGGAACTAGCTCTATAAGGTATACCGCAATTCCAGAGAAAATAGCATTCGCAGCGGCCTGTATTCTCGTATCTTGGGTCTCCTTTTTTGCCCTTGCATACATTGGTAAAACCATACGATCTATTGATAAAGAAGGAAAGATTGTAAGAATGATTAACAAAGTATCTGCGATCATGATTTGGGGAGTGTCTCTCTTCATAGGTTATCAGTTATACAAAATCATTTTTTAATAGTTTTCAAGTTGTGCTCATTTATGACTGTGTTGACTAGGGCGTTTATAAAATGTGTGAAAAAAATCAAGAGCATTTACAGAAAAAGAGTTTAAATAATTGTTCTATTGACGGGAATTCATACGTGCATACATGTTAAACTAGGGGGAGATGCAAAGAGCAGGTCACAAAAAGGGGGATAAAAATGGTTTTATTCCTAACGGTTAGTTTCATCATTATCGGATTTGTTGTTGTCATTTCTATGAAGGGAAAAATGGAAAGAAAGCTCGCCTTTATACAAGAAAACGCTGATAATCATAAAAATGCTAATACACCTATCATCTTGTGGATAGTAGGAACAACGTTTTGGGGGATAGTGAGTATGGCTCTTATTATCGGTATTTTCTTTATGAACTAAGACAGGTCAGCGAATGTGGAGCCGATATTGCAATGACACCCATTTTTGGCTGAAAGCGAGGGTCCCTTTAGTTTCGAAAGAGAAATTATTGAGTAGACTCTGGAAGACTTAAACTAACCATAAGAGCACCGTACTTAAATGATTAAATACGCTCTTTAAAAGAAGGGATGCCACTGAGGCATTCCTTCTTTTTCAGTTATATACCGTGAATAACTGACATAATCGAATGTTCAACACTAACAAGCGGCAATGATCAATCGTCTGGGATGGAGTAAATGACGGTGGTTCCTAGTGCCTCAGTGACGTCTGAAAATTCCCCTTATAAGAAAAGATTTTATCGCCCCATTTAGTCGCCCATCTCTATCAGAAGATCACTGGATGAGTCACTTTTGACAGGTGTTCTTTCTATTATTAAATGGATTTACTTTTTTAAATTAAAAGTTGACGACTGCCAATATTATGCTATAATCCTTTTATAAAGCAAATCGTAATAATTACGATTATCAACGAATAACCTATTAATAAGTCATATGAATGGCGTTTAGAGGGTGGTGAAGATGAAGCGAGAGATAGATTTTGTGAAATTTAACCCGACTCAAAACATGACAATTCTAATTGATGATAGCAATGTGGTGCAAGACTATGAAAAAATCGCCACTAAAATAATGGCCTACGAGAATGTGTATGGGGAACAAGTGGGGTTTATTAAAACACCTTTAAACAAAAAAGCGTCCGCATTACTTCGCATGGCAGGAGGTGAGTTTTGTGGTAATGCATGCATGGCATTAGGCACTTTAAAGGCGGTCGAACAAGGGCTGGAACTTAATGAAACGTTAGATATCGTGTTAGAAGTTACGGGCACAGATCACTTAATCACGTGCCAAGTGAGGAGAACGCCCCATAAGTATTACTGTCAACTGAACATGCCTATTCCTACAACGTTAGAGCAAACGACCTTACACTATGAAGGAAGTGAGCTGTCTGTCACGTTCGTCACCTATAGAGAAGCGATTCATCTCATCATAGAGGCTGACACCTTCAATGACTCACTAAAGGACAAAGCAGAGTCGTTAGCAAGGCTGTTAGGAGGGACTCTAAACACCCATCTAATCGGTATTTTAATGTATAGCCCTATATCCAATGAATTGGCACCACTTATCTATGTGCCACACCTCGATAGCATGATTTGGGAAAGAGGTTGTGGATCTGGGACAGCTTCTATCGGAGCCTATCTCACTTGGAAAAATAAAAGGAAGACTGTAGCGGATATTAGCCAGCCCGGTGGCTCTATCACGGTGTCAGGGGATTATATAGCTGGAGAAATACGCGATCTTAACATTGAAGGAAGTGTTGAGCTCGTTGCCAAAGGAACAGCTTACATAAACCTTTAACTAAGCATATTGGGGTGAAGAAATGAATACGTTAACAACCTTTCAAGGGTATTTGAGTAGGCTTTTAACTAAATTTGATGATTTAGCAGGCAACTATGATGATACGATGACTTACAGTCCAGAGTTAGAGAGGTTAATCGATGAGTATTCCACATTCATTACACATGAGGCGAATAAAAACGTATGGGAACAGCTCATACATGAAGACAATGCTCAGTTAGCACAACTTGTGGTGAACTTAAGAAGACAATCAGCGCGCTGTGTGGCAATTATGGAGAAATACCGCGCATTAAAACTATTAAATCACCATGAAAGCATGACAGACTATTTTAAAAACATTGAGTCAAGTATAGAAAGTGAGTTTGGTAGCTTTCATGTCACAGCGAAGTCAAAGGTCTTATTAGTCGGTTCAGGTGCATTCCCCATGACACTATTGCTAATTGCTAAGCGGACAGGAGCAGATGTGATTGGGATCGATATTGATGACGAGGCGGTACAACTTGGCAGAGAAGTCGTTGAAAAACTAGGAAAAGGATTAAATGTGAGGTTAGAACAGTCACCAATAGAAAACATAGATAAGCTAAAAACGGTCTCTCATGTTATTTTTAGTTCCACTGTTGAACAAAAGTACGATCTACTAGATCACTTACATCCATTAACCCGTAATGACGTAGTGGTGGCCATGCGTTATGGTGACCAGTTGAAATCGTTATTTAATTACCCAAGCCGAGAGGTAGATAAGCATAAATGGCGGAAAGTCAACACAATCGTACGTCCAGAGCATGTATTTGACATTATTTTGTATCAAAAGGCATAGCTTAGACATGCTGAGAAAGGAAGGATCAGATGAATGCTTTTAAGCGAGTCTTACTATTAGGGACGGGACCTGTTGCGGTTCAACTTGCGGTGATTATTAAACGTCATCTCACGTGTGAAATTGGTATCGCCGGAAGAAAATCTGTTCGCTCCGACGCTTTTTTTGACGCTTTAACAGACCAGCATCAACGTCTAGACGTGACCACTCAAAACAGCAAGAATGACAACCTGGCAGGTGATTGCGCGGTTGACGAGGTGTTTACAAGCTATGAAACGGTTAAAGGTGATTGGGATACGCTCATTCTGACAGTCACAACAGATGCTTATCTAGATGTACTCAAGCAGTTGGATAAAACGGTTTTAGAAGGAGTCAAATGTGTCGTCTTAATTTCCCCGACGTTCGGCTCCAATCGTTTAGTGGACGCTTATATGAGTGCTTTTGATGACACTATAGAGGTTATCAGCTTTTCAACGTACTTGGGGGATACAAGATGGCGAGATGATACGCCGTCTAATCGTGTTTTAACGACAGCGGTCAAACATAACCTTTCTATCGGTTCTACGCATGGTAAATCGGAAAATGTTAACACATTATGTGACCTTTATGACACATTAGGGGTGAATGTAAACGTGATGAGATCACCTATTGAGGCAGAATCGCGAAATATCTCCTTATACGTTCATCCGCCATTATTTATGAATGATTTCTCACTTCGTCACATTTTTGAAGAGCAAGAAACGAAAACATACGTATACAAAATGTTTCCAGAAGGCCCGATTACGTACGCTTTAATTCGCCATATGTTGGCCCAATGGAAAGAAATCATGGGAATTTTAGAGGCGCTTAACATTGACGGCATCAACTTGCTGAAGTTTATGACAGAGGACAATTACCCAGTAAGACCGGAAAGCTTACCACGGGAAGATATAGAAAATTTTAATCAGTTAGCTCCAATCCATCAAGAGTATTTAGTGTATATCCGTTATACATCTTTGCTGATTGACCCTTTTTCCGAACCGGATAAGGATGGCCGCTATTTTGATTTTTCTGCGGTTCCTATAAGACCCGTTTTCGTTAACAGAGAAGGGTATTTAGATATACCAAGAATGCCTAAGGAAGACTATTACCGTTTAAAGATCATCCAAGGAATTGCCCATCATTTACAAGTAAAAAGCGACACAATCGATCACTTCATACAAACATATGAAGAGGCCATTCGTAATGCGGCACAATCTCACGATGGAAAGCCTTTATCTGATGCTTTCCGTGTTCAAACGTTTCATGATGATGTGGCGATGATCGTCCGAAATTTAAAATCCGTCACTTCCTAAAAAAGAGAGATGACCTGTCCCTTTAAAATATACTAGCTGCCGGTTCAAAATAGAGAGGAGAGCGACATCTATTAAGACGGGCGCTATGTCCTGATTGACGCTCCTTTAACAGTAGGAGAAGGACGAAAACGGCGACTAATTGAAGTTTTTTATGAAAACAGTAAACGTTTCGTTTTTCTTAAAACGAGCGGAACGCCCAATACGAAGGCCAGCCAGACCTCACATAGTAAAAGTGGCCTTTTCATAATGGAAAAGGGAGCCATGATTTTACCCAACATGTTCAATGATAGGAATGCAAGAATGTTCATACTTAACGCAAGGTAAAGGAGCGACGTACATTGAGAGTGAAAGAGATGATGTTTGTAAGTTTTATAGTTTTAATCGGAAGGGTGTTAATAGCTTGCGCAGGGGGAGAGGAGTCGGATGCTGACATAGAGGCAAGCACCCAGGCTCAAGAGGAAATCGTCTATGCTACGGCACAAGATATCAATGATATGAATCCTCATCTGTATACAGGGTCAATGCCAGCCCAAGGGATGATATATGAATCACTCGTTGAAAATACAGAGGAGGGTATTAAGCCGCTATTAGCGGAGTCTTGGGAGATATCTGATGACGGCACCGTCTACACATTTCATTTAAGGGAAGATGTGACCTTCCATGATGGGGAACCGTTTAATGCCGAGGCGGTGAAGAAAAATATTGAGGCCGTACAAGCTAATGCGGAGACGCATGCATGGATTAAATTATCTACACAAATAGAAGATTGCCGTGTCGTTGATGAGTACACGGTTGAGCTGACATTATCTGAAGCGTATTATCCAACGTTAGTTGAGTTATCCATGACGCGACCTTACGTTTTTATCTCTCCAAACGATTTTATAGATGGGGAAACAAAAGAGGGTGTAAGTGGGTTTCATGGGACCGGACCATACATGTTAACAGATCATAAAGTCGATGAGTACGCCACCTTCACCGCCCATGACGCTTATTGGGGAGGGGAGCCTGCCATAGAGACGATTACGTCTAAAGTGCTCCCAGCAGGAGAAACGACGTTTTTAGCTTTACAAAAAGGGGAAGTAAACTTTGTTTTTACGGATGATCGCGGTGTTGACACGCTGGATGTGGAAGCGATTGATCAATTAGTAGCTTCGGGGGCGTACCAACTCATTAGAAGTGATGCCATGAACACGAAAATGATCGTGGCCAATAGTAGTCAAGATGAGAGCCCAGTGAGTGAACGAGCTGTACGAGAAGCGATTTGGCATGCCATTGATCGGGAAACGATTGCGGAGGAGATTTTAGATGGTAGTGAAACCGTGGCGGACACCCTCTTTTCTTCTAATATCATGTATGCTGATGTGGATTTGGACGTAAGATCATTTGATTTAGAAAAAGCGACGGACATTTTAGATGAAGCAGGTTGGTTATTAGAGGATGGGTCTAACGTGCGAATGAAGGACGGGAACACATTAACGATGACGCTTTATTATGATAGTCACTCTTCTTCACAAAAAACACAGGCTGAATTTATTCAGGCCACTTTAATAGAAGCTGGTGTTCAACTAGAGATTGTCGGAGAAGAATCCACTTCAATCGCTAATAGACGGTCAACAGGAGAGTATGAGTTGTTATTTAATCAAACATGGGGGTTGGCGTATGATCCGCAAAGCACGATCGCTGCGTTTACATCAGAAGCCTCATATCTTCATACCACAAGTGGGATTGCGGAAGCCGACACACTTTATCAAAAAATAGAAGAGGTAATGGTGACGACGGATGAAGACATGAGACAAAATCTCTACGGGGATATTTTGACGATCGTCCATGACGAAGCTGTGTTTATTCCTATTTCAAATGGCAGTCTCACGGTAGTGGCGCCAGCAGAGCTAGAAGGTGTTTCTTTTAAGCAAACACAATTCGAGCTGCCATTTGAGCACATGTCCTTTAAATAGGAGAATTTCTCCCACAGATAACGTCCGTAAAGCTCCCGCCTCAAAATAGAGAGAAAAGCGAGGTCTATTTAGGCGTGAGCTAACGGCCGATAATGTCCTCTTTGACTGGAGGAAGGGCGAAAGCAGCCATTGATGAAAGGAGCGTTTTATAAAGAAAGTGAGATTGTCTGCTAAATTTGGAAGGAGATTTTTATGGGAAGGTATATTGTAAAAAGAGTCGTTATCGCCATCCCCATGCTGTTAATCATCTCGTTCTTAACGTTTTTATTCATTAATCTTGCGCCATTAGATCCAGCAGAAGTGGTTTTGAAAGCGCAAGGAGTGCCGACGATTACAGATGAGTTAATGGCGCAGACGAAAGAAGAATTAGGCATGGATAGACTTTTCATAGTCCAATATTTTAATTGGCTTATAGCGTCTTTACAGCTGGACTTTGGATCGTCCTATGTGACGGGAAAACCGGTTTGGTCCTTATTAGGGCCGGCTTTCCTCAATACATTTAAATTAACAATCGTGTCCTCTTTTTTCATCATCATTTTGTCGATTTTATTAGGGGTGATCTGCGCATTGCAGGAAGGAAGGGTGATGGATAAGTCGATCAGGGGTGTATCCTTTTTCCTTACAGCGATCCCGTCTTATTGGCTTGCATCCATGATGATATGGTTTGTGTCTGTTAAGTTGGATTTATTACCGACAAATGGCATGACGTCTTATCAAAGCTACATCCTCCCTGTGACGGTCATCGTCATAAGTTATGCAGGTATTTATTTTAGAAATGTGAGAACGTCGATGATAAGTAACTTGAATGAAGATTATGTGTTATATGGGAGAGCGTGCGGGTTACCAGAAAAAACAATCACGATACACATTTTAAGAAATTCATTACAAGTGGCTATGTCTATTTTTGGGATGGCAGTGCCGATTATATTGGGAAGTACCGTGGTGATAGAAAATGTTTTTGCCTGGCCAGGGCTAGGAAGTTTAACGGTGAGAGCGATCTTAAGCCGAGATTTCCCGATTATTCAAGCGTATGTTTTGATATTAGCAGTGGCATTCATCGCATTTAATACGCTTTCTGACATTATAACGGCGGCGATGAATCCGAAGATAAGGAATGATCTTTAAATGAAGTTGTTAAAACAACTAGGTCAAGACAAGTTAGCCGCTATTTCTCTCATAATCATTGTCATCACGGTTGTTGTCGGCATTTTTGCTCCTTTATGTGCGCCTCATCCCCCTAACGACGTGAACATGGCTTTAAGACATGCCTCACCGTCATGGTCATACCTTTTAGGTAATGATCACTTAGGGAGATGCGTGTTGTCCAGACTGATATATGGTATTCGTCCCAGTGTATTGGCCGTGCTCGTAGCGTTAATTGTGTCTGTACTAATCGGTGCCCTTTTAGGGTTTTTAGCCGGTTATTTTAGAGGGAAAGTGGATGCTGTTATTATGAGGTGCTGTGATGTGATGCTCTCTTTCCCCGGTTACGTCATGACATTAGCCTTCGTCGGTATTTTTGGCGTCGGTCTTGAAAATATATTAATCGCGTTTATTTTAGTGAAATGGGTCTGGTTTGCTCGTGTCATTAGAACGTCTGTCATGCAATACGCTGAATTGGAGTATGTGACTTTTTCCAAGGCAATCGGCATGCGTCATGTGACCATTATGTACAAACACTTGTTACCCGTTACGTTTTTAGATATTGCGGTCATATCAAGCAGTGCTATCGGGTCAATGATTTTGCAAATATCCGGTTTCTCGTTTTTAGGCTTAGGCATTCAAGCGCCTAATGCTGAGTGGGGGATGATGCTAAACGAGGCGAGAGACATTATGTTTACGCAACCACAAGTCATGTTAGCACCTGGCTTAGCCATTATCATTGTCGTGTCAGCCTTTAATTTTTTATCTGATGCGCTTCAAGTGGCGTTAGATCCCAAATTAATCAACGCTAAGCAACGTAAAGTCGGCGGCAAACCTCTCTCAAAAGTTGTGATCAAGGAAAAAGAGGTGATCTGATGATGACAACACTTTTAAACGTTAACAATCTAAAAGTCTGGAATAGCCACACAGGACAAGCGATTATTCATAATAGTTCTTTCGATTTAAAGCAAGGAAGCTGCCTGGCGATTGTTGGAGAAAGCGGAAGCGGTAAATCTGTGACGTGCCGAGCGCTTATGAAGTTGAATAAAGTTCCGTTAAGGCAATCAGGAGAGATTTTATTTAACGGTCACAACGTTAATACACTTGCGGAAAAGAAAATGAGAAGACTGAGAGGCAAACACCTGTATATGATCTTACAAAATGGCATGGGCGCATTTGATCCCTCTTGTGTGATCGGACGTTATGTAAAAGGGATTCTCACTCAGCATTTTCGTTGGAGTATAAAAGAGATGGAAGAAAGAATGATGAAAGCGATGGAAAGTGTCATGCTGAAAAACCCAGCTCATATTATGACGCAATATCCGCATCAACTGTCTGGTGGTATGCTCCAACGAATGATGATTGCGTTAGCTATTGTGATAGAGCCTGATATCATTTTTGCTGATGAACCAACGACCGCGCTTGATACGATTTCACAGTTTGAAGTGGTAGAACAGCTCATGGCGCTGCGGGAAAAGATGGGCTGTTCTATGATAGTTATTTCTCATGATTTAGCTATTGTGAAAAAGCTAGCGGACAACGTGTTAGTGATGAGGAATGGTGAGATTGTTGAAAGAGGTCAGACACAAGCTGTTTTTTCTGACCCAGAGCATGCGTATACCCGCTATTTAGTGTCGACTAGATTAGCGTTAAGTGACCATTTTAAGAAAATAATGGAAGGAGACGCTATCGTTGCTGAAGGTTAGTCATGTGTCCAAGTCCTACAAAAAAGGCGGGATGTTTTCTTCCAAAAAGCAGAAAGTACTGCATAATGTGTGTTTTGACTGTCAGGCTGGCGAATGTCTAGGCATTATCGGTGAGAGTGGCAGTGGCAAATCCACATTAGGGCGTATGCTGTTAGGGGTTGAAAAACCGGATCAAGGAAACATCACGTTAAACGGACAAATTGTTACCAACAGACAGGTCAGATTAGGCTGCATGAGTGCCGTGTTTCAAAACTATCAATCGTCTATCAACCCCTTTTTTACAGTTGAGGACGCCATTATGGAACCACTCATGATGAGTAAGAACAAAATAAACACTCGTCAGAAAGTGGATCAATTATTACATGACGTAGGGTTAAGTCTTTCCTACAAAACGACATACCCTCATGAATTATCCGGCGGGGAGGTTCAACGGGTATGCATTGCAAGAGCGATTGCAACAGAGCCTGAATGGCTGATATTAGACGAAGCGATCAGCTCGTTAGATATGTCTATTCAACTACAGATTTTGGAGCTCTTAAAAGGGTTAAAAAAGACGTATAAGATGAGCTATATTTTTATTACTCATGACATACAAGCCGCTGCTTATATGTGTGATAGAGTATTGATTTTCAAAGAGGGTCAAGTGGAGGAAATCATCGCAATTGACCAATTGAAGTATGTCACCTCACCATATGCCAAGCGGCTCTTAAAGGCGTTAATTACGTTTTAACGTCAACCGCTAGAGAGGATGATCTATCACAGATAACCGTCCGTACAGCTTTCGGTTCAAAATAGAGAGGAGAGATAACGGGCGGTAATGTCCTGATTGACGCAATTATCAATCAGTGGGGAAGAGCGAAAACCTCCAATTATTGAAGGTTCGTTCGATATGTCAGACAAGCTTTTTATTGAATAAACGAGAGGTGTTCGCTAGCAAATGTCTGAACGAATGCTAGAGAGAATAGTTACAGCTTGGAGGGGAAAAGTGTGAATGGAGCCATGTCATGGCCTTTTCTGCGTTTGTATCTATTGGTACTCTTTTATTTTAGTGCCAATGCTATTTTAAATGTGTTTATTCCTTTACGTGGGGAAGCACTAGGAGCGACGAATACAACCATTGGCATTATAATGGGAGCCTACTTGTTTACGACGATGTTTTTTAGACCGTGGGCAGGACAAATTATTCAAAAGCATGGGCCGCTAAAAGTATTACGTTTTATACTCGTTTTCAATGGTTTGGCTTTAATCTTATATACGATAACAGGATTGGGTGGCTATCTGATTGCGCGCATGATGCAAGGGGTTTCCACAGCGTTTTTTTCAATGGCATTACAAATAGGGATTATCGATGCTTTACCGGAAGAAGACCGGTCTCAAGGGATTTCCCTGTATTCGTTATTTTCATATATACCAGGAATTATTGGGCCGCTGCTGGCAATAGGCATTTGGCAAGGCGGGATGGGATACTTCGCCATCGTTATGGTCACCATCGCCATGTTGACTGGTTTGTTTGGTTTTAGTGCTAACGTAGATACTCCTAAAACCAAACCTATGACTGACCAAGCTCATTCAAGCGGTAGCATAGTTCAGTCATTAAGTCAGTTAGTTAAAAATCCAGACTTATGTCGAAGTAGTGCCTTCATGTTAGTCGGTTCCCTTATATTTGGAGCTACCACTATTTTTATTCCTCTGTATGCTGTTCAAGTGGACAAGGGGAACGCTGGGATTTTCCTTATGATTATGGCTGCTACCGTAGTGTTTGCTCGCTTTACATTAAGGAAAAGAATACCTTCCGATGGCAAGTGGCATGCCCCTTTTATGATCGGGACGATGCTTTTATTAGCGTTAGGGTCACAGAGTGTTAGCATAGCCATTTACGGCGGCGCCTTCTTTTTTTACATAGGGGCGGTTTTGATAGGGACCGCGCAAGCACTGCTGTACCCGACGTTAACCACTTATTTAAGCTTTGTTCTACCTGAGGCGAGTCGCAATGTGTTATTAGGGCTGTTCATTGCCATGGCGGATCTAGGTGTCTCGTTAGGCGGTATCATTATGGGACCGGTAGCGGATATGCTTTCCTACTCGAGGATGTATATGGTATGCGCCATTTTAAGTGTCGCCATACTAGGTGTAGTCGTTTACGATCGAAAAAAAATCGTCGTCCAGGAGTGAATAATGGTGCCTTTGTTAAGCTCCCCAATATATAGGTGGCAGGTATAAGCTCTGTCACGGTGGGGGAGTTTTTCGTGCTTAGGGTGTTTCGACATTTATCACAGCTAACCCGTTCGTAAAACGCCCGGCTCAAAATAGAGACAATTTTAAAGTTATGGTCACGAATGGGGAATGATGGTTTACATTTCGAATTATTTTTATATAATTAACTTCACTAGCATTGTATCAATAATGTCATAATTTTCAGTTTAATAATCCTAATTGTTTAGAGATAAAGAAGGGAATACCCGGTTAAAGGCAGATTTAGACGGGTTACCACCTGAGGCTTGTCATTAATAAAAAACCTCGGTATAAATGTCTTTACCTTTAGATAAGACGGCTTATCAATAATTGATTGAGTTATGAGAGTAAAATAAGCGGAGATTTTTCGGTTAGCTGCAGGGGAGAGCTCATTTTTGGGAAGATAGGAGGAAGTTTTCCGTTTATGCAAAATAAAACGATCCATTTTTCAGATTTTCCGAGTCATTAGCGGAATCTCTCCGCCTATTCAAGCTATTGTTATGGCAAATGACTATTTAAGGGGATTTTTTCCGCCTATTTCTCATATTGGCTTCTTAATCTGATCCCCTACCGATAAGGGGACATCCTCACGATGACAGAAGGAAATTAGCTTTTTATCAACTGGTTGAGAAAGCACTTTTTTCATCGTCCTCCCACTTAGCTTTAAATACTTCTGGATTTCTATTGGGTATATGACTTCTCTTTTTTGAATTGCTAGCGGCAGCACTTCTTTTTATACTAATTAGGTGGGAGATAACGAGGCGCTAATGTCCTGATTGAAGTTCACCGATTAAAACTGGTGCGAACCATAAGCGCACATAAAATCCCTAGAGGCCCCGCACCAAGAAAAACCTGAATGATAGGGAATAACTCTCTCATTTAAGGCATAATTTAAAGAAATCTCGAAATACGGTAAGTGAATTCCTGAAAATTGGGAGATTTTCGCTGTCGCACTCTTTATGAGTGCGTGGATTGAAATAAGTAATTAAAGTTCGGTCTTGATAGATGCTTTGTCGCACTCTTTATGAGTGCATGATTTAAAAGGGACTGTATCATAACGTCGATACAGTCCCTTCTAACATTTTTACCCCTTATTACTCTTCGTCGTCTAAGACGAGGCCATCTACGTGTTTTCGTTCAAGCAGGTGTTTTGTTTTGCGATAATCCACCGATTTAAAAATAATATCGAAGTCATAGTCTGGTGGGTATAGCTCACTTGCTGGAATGTGAAGGGTCAGCCGCTTATGGTTAATGCGGTGTTTTTCCCCTTTAATTTGAACGATGTAGTCTCCTTTCTCATCAGGACCTTTATAAACAATGCCTACTTCTTGATGGGGGGATACTGTGACATTGTCTCCCTGATTAAATAAAGGGATAGCTGTTTTTTTCTTTTTCTGTTGTGTCCTCACATAGTTCGTTGTGGCCAGTTGTTTGTCATAACGCCTTTTTTGCGTTTGGTCGATGTCTGCTATGGAATAGGATGTCTCATCGACCAGATTTCCGCATAATTGTTGAGCCCGGTGAATGAGTGTTGGGTGAAGACCTAGTTTGAAGGCGATATCGAATGCCTGACTATTCCCTGTCTCCCCTAATAAAAGCCGATAAGTGGGCTGCAATGTGTCCACATCAAAGGTCATTGAGCCATTTAGAAATCCATCGTGTGTCTGTGCCAATGATTTTAACTCGCGATAGTGAGTCGTGGCTACAATCGTCGCCCCTTTAGCATATAATTGTTCAAGAATAATATGGGCGAGAGCCATGCCTTCGTTCGGATCGGTGCCTGAGCCTAGTTCATCAATAAGGACTAATGTTTTATCATCAGTTATTTCCAAAATGTCAATAATATTCGTTAGGCGAGAACTAAAGGTACTTAAATTTTGTTCAATGCTTTGACCGTCACCAATGTCGACAAATAGTTTTTGAAAGACGTGAAGCGATGTGTTGGGGCCAGCCGGAACCATCAGCCCCGTTTGTGCCATAAGCGTAAGCAGTCCGATAGTCTTTAACGTCACCGTTTTTCCCCCTGTATTTGGACCGGTAATCACCAGTGCACGGTCTCGTATGCCTAGTTTAAGGGACAATGGGACAGCTTGCTCTCCTAGTAGTGGATGGCGTGCTGCATCAAGGTGGATCATGTAGTCTTCATTAAGCTTCGGAATAACGGCGTTGATGGATTGACCATATTTCGCTTTGGCGAAGAGGACGTCATAGTGATGCATAATGTCCATGGCCATATGCAAGTCGCTTTCTATGTCTAATATGCTGGCAGTTAACGTATAAAGAATCGTTTCCACTTCATACGTTTCCGCCATAGTTAAGTCATTTAATTGCTCATAGAGAGTGGCTAATTCTTTTGGTTCCACAAAGATAGTAGCGCCAGATGAAGACGTGTCAATCATAGTGCCGGATACTTTCGAACGATATTGTTTTTTTACCGGAATGGTTAACCTGTCGTTCTTCTCAACAACGAGGCTGTCTTGAAGATACGGAGCCCATTTTTTTGAACGGCATATTGCTTCTGCTTTCTCTTTTATTTCTGCTTGCTTTATCCGACGGTGGCGACGGATATTTGCCAGTTCTGGTGAAGCATGATCATCAATTTGACCGTGACGAAGGCTGCCAGCGATGGCGTTTTCAGTATCACTCATATCGTTTATCGATAACACATAATTGGCAACGTTTGGCGCTACAGGCACTTTATCGCGCATAAACGTGTTAAGTTTGCGGCAATGCTCAAGGAAGGAGAGGACGCGTTGTAATTGACTAGGTTGTAAGTACAATCCTTTCTTTGCCTGTTGAAGGTAAGCTGACATGTCATCCAGTGAGTGAATGGGGATGCTTGAACTAATCGTGATAATGCGGTAAGCTTCCCAAACGTCGTTTAACATTTGATCAATATGCTTCCTTACAAACTTCGGTTCACTCGTGCGAATGGTTTCTTTAGCTCGCTCAGTATGGGCGAATGTGGCGACAGTATCTAAAATATGTTGATAATCCAGTTGTTTTAATGATGTATGATTCATGACGTCGATCGTCCCTTCTTAAAAAAAATATACACAAAAAACGCCTCAAGCAGTCGCTTGAGGCGTTTAGCCGCCCTTTACGTTGAACAGGCCCAGTCTGAAAAAAAACAGACGGGTGCTGTATCGATTTATCGATTGCTTGGTTCTTAACGTGTACGAATAGGTAACGCAAATAAACCGACATTGTTGACGGTTTTAAACTATTCGTACATATCCGGTTATGGACTAGTTAAGAACACTCACACTCATAAAACAAACTCCTTCAGCCCCGTCTATGAGGCATTCAACATAAAGGTTGTGTAATTGTTCCAAGTATATACATATTCTAACATTTTGTCAATGAAGAGTTGAACGGCCATACTGGTGACCCAATAATTAAAGAGCTATAGCATCGTAATCTTTTCTAACCCGCTTCTTAGTCTAAAAAAGAAACCTTTGGGGATAATATCGATTCAGACACTTTATGGATAGGAGTGGTTAAAATGAACAGCGATAATAAGAAACAACAGAAGACGGTTTTTAAAGATAACCAAGATTTAGTTCCAGAAGGTACATTACCAGGTGATAGGGAAGATCGAAGCGATAAAATGGCGACGTTAAATTCTGAAGACATTCGTTTCAAACATGCTGATGATATATATGAAGAATATTGATATGCGTTTAGCTTTAGCTTACAAAGAGTATGATGGGTTAATAACTAAGTGTTGCTAAAAAAGTTTGGTAAACATCATCAAACATTCACATTATTGTTTATACGGTTAGACATCGTGAAAGTATCGCGTATGTTTAACCGTTTTTTCTTTTTATCACAGCTAAACGTTCAACCTTACCACAAATTGAAGGTTCGCTTTATGATCGCAAAGAAGAGGCGGGTACCTAGTGAATTCCTGTCTTGCCCTATTTCCTATATAGTGGTTAAATTTGTTAGTTATTTGGCTTTAATATGTTTAATGTTCTGCTTTTCCGGTTATTTGAAATAAGTGAGAGCTTAGAGCTATGTGACAGAAGTAGAAGTTAATAAACTATTTTCAATGGGTGGTGACAGATTATGATCAATCTGAAACAAGAAGGAAAACTAGGCTTTGGTACAGCACCTTTAGGTAATATGTATCGTGTGATTCCAGAAGAGGAAGCAAAAGAGACGATAAAAGCAGCTTGGGAACACGGCATCCGTTATTTTGACACGGCACCGTTTTATGGCGCAGGTCTTGCGGAGATGCGTTTAGGCGAGGTGCTGTCACACTATGAGCGAGATGACTACGTGTTGAGTACGAAAGTCGGTCGTGTGGTTCTTGATGAAACAGAAAAGAAAGATGGTTTGTTTCAATATGGACGTCAGAATAAGGTCGTTGATGATTATAGTGCGGAGGGGACACGCAAGTCGATAGAGCAGAGTTTAGAGAGACTTCAGACAGACCGGCTTGATATTGTTTACGTCCATGATATTTCACCGGATTTTCACGGTGATGAGTGGCTGTCCAAATTTGAAGAGGCAAGAACAGGGGCTTTTCGCGAACTGACACGGCTTCGGGATGAAGGCGTGATTAAAGCGTGGGGAATAGGCGTCAATCGAACTGAGCCGATTGAGCTTGCCTTAGAATTGGAGGAAACGAAGCCAGACATTGCGCTTCAAGCGACAAGGTATACACTTCTAAATCATGAACATGCTTTAAAAAGACTTATGCCATTAGCAAAAGAAAAAGGAGTAGATATTGTCGTCGGTGCGCCATACGGTTCTGGCATTATTGCTGGAGGTTCGCATTATGAATACAGTGAAGCTTCGTCTGAGATCAGCTTAAGAGTTGACAAGTTAAACGAAATAGCTAATGCACATGATGTAAACTTGATTGCTGCGGCCCTTCAATTTTCAGCGGCTCATCCAGCTGTAGCAGCCGTTATCCCAGGAACTACCCGACCAGAACGGATTGAACAAAATATCGCAGCATTACATGAAGAGATACCGAGCGCATTTTGGCAAGAGTTGCGTGACAAAGGTTTCGTTTCTCCTGAGGCACCGTTGCCAATTGATGACTAAGAATCGCCAATATGTACGAGGTATTATAAAGATAATATAGTGGGTTCGTGTTAAGCGAGTCGTCTAGGTTGCTTTGTTTACCCTCCACTCGGTAAAATTTAATTGAAGTTAATCGTGTTAAGGTTGCGTAAATATTTACCTTTTAATATCTTCGTTTTAGAAAAAAGGCCAAGAGTGGCGGGGAAGTAACAAAACTGGCCACTCAGGCGAGAACAAGGCTGCGAGTGTCGCGAATCAGCTGAACAAGCGCCACTCAGCCGAGAGCAAGGCTGCGAGTGTCGTGAATCGGCTGAATTAGAGCCACTCAGGCGAGAGCAAGACTGCGAGTGTCGCGAACCGGCTGAATAAGGGTCACTCAGGCGAGAACAAGGCCGTGAGTGTCGTGAACTGTCTGAATAAGCGCCACTCAGGCGAGAACAAGGCTGCGAGTGTCGCGAACTGGCTGAATTAGAGCCACTCAGGCGAGAACAAGGCCGTGAGTGTCGTGAACTGTCTGAATAAGCGCCACTCAGGCGAGAGCAAGGCTGCGAGTGTCGCGAATCGGCTGAACAAGCGCCACTCAGGCGAGAGCAAGGCTGCGAGTGTCGTGAATCGGCTGAATTAGAGCCACTCAGCTGAGAGCAAGGTTGTGAGTGTCGCGAACTGTCTGGATAAGCGCCACTCAGCTGAGAGTAAGGTTGTGAGTGTCGCGAACTGTCTGAATAAGCGCTACTCAGGCGAGAACAAGGCCGTGAGTGTCGCTCACCTGCTGGACTAGCGCCACTCAAGCGAGAGCAAGACTGTGAGTGTCGCGCACCTAGAGTTTTTTAAAATAGTAGAAATAATGCTACGCCAATATATAGAGGTAAATAGACTAATGAGATGAATTGAAAGGATGTATGGCATGAAAGTTCTTGTTGTAGGTGCGAACGGTCAAATTGGAAAACATCTTGTATCCTTCATTAAAGAGAGTGAAGGCTTGGAAGCTAGAGCCATGATTCGTAAGGAGGAACAGGCGCCCTTTTTTGAAAAATTAGGGGCCGAAACGGCGATCGTTGATTTAGAGGATGATGTGGAGCCTATTGCTAAAGCGGCTGAAGGTGTTGATGCCATTGTCTTTACCGCAGGTTCCGGCCCACATACAGGGAAGGATAAAACGATCCTGATCGATTTGGACGGAGCGGTGAAAACAATTGAAGCCGCCAAAGTGGCTGGTGTCAAGCGGTTCATTATGATTTCGTCCTTTGATACGAGCAGAGAAGCCATTCAAGCAGCACCATCGTCATTTGCACCGTACGTAGCAGCAAAGCATTATGCAGATGAGTGGTTAAAAGGGACGGATTTAGACTATACGATCATCCATCCTGGTGCTTTAACGAATGACGAAGGAACTGGGCAGATAAAAACCCATCAAGAATCAGAAATAAGAGAGGTACCACGGGAAGATGTGGCAAAAGTGATCGTGGCCAGCTTAGAGAACGATGCAACCATTGGCAAGGCATTTCAAGTGGTGACTGGTGATGTGCCAATTAACGAAGCGGTTAACATGTTATCGTGAGCAGATATCTTAGGGTGAAAAAACGGGACTATTCAGCGACCTATACGCTGAATAGTCTTTTTCACCTTAAATATACGTCAAGTCTACTTTCTAACCTATCAAAAGAAGTATTCTTAAGCTTTTTCTTGTCTATCGAGATAAGCATGGATACGATATTTTATTAATATTTTCCATAATAAACAAAAAATAAAGAAGCCTAAAGCTGTGCCTAATGTGTTCAAAATAAGATCATCAACGTTAAATTGCCGCATGGCTCCAAATGTCCGATTTGTTATTAATTGGGTTATTTCTATTATTATGGAAAAAAACAACCCAACTAGTGTGGTCTTAATAACATTTCTCATCTTTGGGAATAACAATGGGATATATATTCCAAGAGGCAGCAGCATGATAAGGTTGTACACATAAGCACTTTGGATACCGTAATGAATCGACTCATAAATGAAGTAAAAAGGAATAAGCTGCGGCTCGACTATAAATCCAAAGTTATAAGGATCTATAGGGAAAATAGTTAAATTAATGACACTCATTATATAGTATAAAAAACTATAGAGAACAAGGCGCCATAGTAGGGGTTTTTGGCTATGTCGATTTATAATGAGGTCACCAATAATTATAATGGCAAGAAAAATGATACCGACCACATGAACAAAATTATTGTCTATCACTTAAGGTCATCCTCTCAAAGAGGAGGGGACTAATAATACCCTCCTTAAACACATAGTGTGGTCGTTCCTTCTAGTAATCTAGTAATTAATCAGGAATGATGGATTTATTATACACTATTATCCATTATATTCAATATATTTTTATTGTTTAAAAGTTAATCTTGTAAAGCCATTCATTATGATGTTGACTTAAATGGGAGGCGAGAAGCCATTCAAGCAGCACCATCGTCATTTGCACCGTACGTAGCAGCAAAGCATTATGCAGATGAGTGGTTAAAGGACACAGATTTAGACTATACGATCATCCATCCTGATGCTTTAACGAATAACGAAGGAACTGGGCAGATAAAAACACATCAAGAATCAGAAATAAGAGAGGTACGACGGGAAGATGTGGCAAAAGTGATCGTGGCCAGCTTAGAGAACGATGCAACCATTGGCAAGGCATTTCAAGTGGTAACTGGTGATGTGCCAATTAACGAAGCGGTTAGCACGTTATCGTGAGCAGACATCTTTAGGGGGAAAAATCGGGACTATTCAGCGCATGTTTGCTGGATAGTCCTTTTCACCTTTTCTACGTGGACCTACAATAAAACGAATCTACAATCAGTGAGCGTTTTCGTCCTTCTCTCACTGTCATTATGTAGAAGGTAGACTTACAAGAGCCGAGGCATAAGCTAAAACTTGACGCTACTTAATATGGGGGTTATCATGGATATGTAAAGTCTTTAATAGAGGTGAACACTGCATTATGAAGTATTCGAAAGCGACAGACTATGCCCTACATACCATGCTTTTTCTTGCAGTAGCGACGCCAAATAAGTTTGTCGGTGTTCAGGAACTGGCGGATCGGCAGAAGGTTTCGCCTACGTATTTATCGAAAATACTGACGAAACTCGCCAAATCGGGAATGGTTGAGTCCGTTTCAGGTGCCAATGGTGGTTATAGATTAAAACGGAATTGGGAAGAGATTTCGTTCCTTGATGTCATTCACGCAATTGAAGGTACAGCTTCATTGTTTGACTGCAACTTGAACCATGGACCAGAATGTTTGATTCAGAAGGTGATGGTATCGGCGGAAGAGAACATGGAAGATTATTTGAAAGAGCAAAAAATAGCTGATCTTGCCAAAAATAGCGGTTATATGTGAACCCGCTATTTTTTAGAACTAATTAGAGATATAAAGACTCTTTAATATCTTTTTATATTAATTTTCTAGTAAGCTATACCATTAAAATGATTCTTTATTTAAATGATGAGACAGAGCGAGCACAGGGGAATGGGGTGTCAAAAAAATCCCTTCTTCTATCAGTGAGACGGCCACCTCAACGATGACTCTTTCTTTGCATGTGATAAAACGAACATCAATCAACGGGAGTTTTTCGGACGGTTATCTGTTACAAAACAATCGACACTTCAGCATTCAATAGGGGGGCGACTCCCCCCTATAGTCAAGACTATTTGTTACTTACACGTACAGGGTGAAACAAGCAAAACCATTAAATCCCCCTTTAAGACGAAGCCGTCTTAAAGGGGGATTATTACTATTAGGAATCCAACTCTTTCAACTGTCTCGTCAATTCGTTAAATTTCCGATCAAGCTCGGCGTAGTCTTGGCTTGTGGGATTTGCCAGACTCAATTTACCTAACACGTCCTGCCGTTCTGTTTCAAGAGCTAGCCGTTTATCGGCTGTCGTGTCACGCTCAGGGGAGGGCTTGTCGTCAGTAAGCTGCTTTTGAATCCGCTGTTGGGAAAAAACGAGTCTCGTGTTGGTCGTTTTTTCAATAAAGTAGCGATCATGTGAGACGATGAGAAGGGTACCGTTATAATGTGATAACGTCTCTTCCAACTGTTCTCGTGAGGGGAGGTCGAGATGATTTGTCGGTTCATCTAACACGAGCACCTCTTTTTCTTCGAGAATATACGTCATAAGTTTACACTTCACCCGCTCTCCCATACTCATATGTCGAATAGGTTGTGTCCACTGGGAGGCAGTAAATCCTAGATGTTTCATTAAGTTTTGAACCTTGCCCCGCTCTTTATAAGTGTCTTGTGCAAACAAGTGGGAAGGCGTTTGATCCAGTGGCAAGTCAAAGACGTCTTGTGTTAAATAACCGATCGTGGCAGAGGGTGAGAGCCACACATCCCCTTGAGCCGTTTCGTGACCCATCAGTATGTTCAAAAAGGTTGTTTTTCCACTGCCATTTGGGCCGATAAGAGCGACCTTTTCTCCGTGTTGAATCGTAAAGCTGGCCTCTTTAAAAAGAGGGTGGTCGTCAAACGACTTTGTCAGCTGTTTTACTTCTAAAAACCGTTTCCCTACTTTTGTATTGGCGGTCATGGCAAAATGAACGTCATCGTCTTGTTCCACAGGAGCCGCATTTATTTTTTCTAATTCTTTTTCCAAGCGCTTTTGCTTAGATTTTACTTGAGCATCCATCCGTTTGGCTTTCAAACGGTAATACTCTTTATAGCCTTCCTTTTTCGTCGATTGTGCATGGGCCTTTTGCGACCATGAGGTGAGTTCCTTTAGTTGACCTTCTATACGTGCCACCATTTTTTGTTGGTTATCGTATTGGCGTTGCTGGGATTCACGCTTTTGTTTCCTAGCTTTCATGTAGCTCGTATAGTTTCCTTTATGGTCAATCAATCTCTCGTTTTCCAGTGACCATATTTTGGTGGCGACAGCATCCAAAAAATAACGGTCATGCGAGACGAGGATAACCGTCCCGCGGTACGCCTTAAGTTGATTGATTAAAAAGGCGGTACTGTCGTCATCAAGGTGATTCGTCGGTTCATCCAACATGAGGATATCAGCGTCTAATGCCAGCCCTTTTGCAAGACGTGCTTTCACTTTTTCACCCCCGCTTAATTGTGTATAGGGCCGGTTAGGCACACGCCAACTCTCTAATAAGGTGACCTCCTTTTTTGTCATGTCACCACTTACATACGCTACCGTTTCTTGCTCAACCATCGCGATATTAAGGGCGTTTACTATTGATTTAATCTCCCCTGTAGTGGGAGAGACATCACCATTTAACATGTGTAAAAACGTGGATTTCCCAGACCCATTTTTACCAATGAGTCCGATTATATCGCCTTCTTGCACATGGGTACTGACCTTTTGGAACAGGACGTGATCTTTCACATGGAAGCTGACATTGTTTAGCTGTAATAATTCTTTCAAACAGATCCTCTCCTTTTTCCGGGAGAACTAAAAAATCCTCCCAATTATGTTGGAAGGATTAGTCATTGATTACCGCACTTAATAAGCTACTTAGCGAATGGCTAGATAGGTTACATGTAAAAATGGGCAGACTAATCCTACTTTTTATCAGTTGAAATAATGCGATTCAACGTTTAAAAATAGGCTTAGTTATCCATTGTCCACCCATCAGTCCTTTCGTGTTATGTTGCGGTCATTATAACATGGATGATATTTGGAAACAATCTCTTTATTCATGGCGGTTAATAAAAACGGGGCGAAAGAAGCTAGCATGATAATAGAACACACCAACCATTGGCGTAAAGTAAAAAGTACGGGTGAATTTACCCCCGCAGTTCCGCCATCATCGCCTTGCTATATAACCATATTTCACCTTCGTCTTAAATCTTTTTAACTGGTCACCTGTCATTTAAGTTAAAAAGTTTTATGGTATGAGCTTGATTATCTAGTAAAATAGGCAATAGATCATAATAAAAAAGTCTTATGCGCGCATTTTCTGTAGTAGGATACGTCCTGATGACTAGCAGTTTTTATACATAACAAATAGACCATAAAAGAGGGATTTCTTATGGAACAGCTTTTGTTTAATATTCCCCGCGAGACGTTTGAACGATTAAGTGAAACAGAACGGTATTTGTTGACGTATATTCATGACCATTTGGATGACATTGCGACTATGTCGATCGTGACATTAAGTGAACGGGCGGCAGTATCGACTGCGACGATCGTCCGTTTGATGAAAAAAATCGGCTATAAAGGTTATACATCGTTTAAGTACAGACTTGAACAAGACAAACAGATGATTGATAAGGAAGGGAGTTTAAGTGGGATAGACCATGCTATTAAACAAGCCCTTCACAAGAATGAGGAAGAAGTTCAGCGGACGATTCAATTACAAAGCATCGGTCAAATTGAAGATGCTGTGCAGAAAATGCACGATGCCAAAAAGATTTACATTTTCGCCCGGGGCTTTTCACAATTGATAGCCCATGAGATGGCGGTGAAATTGCAAGTGCTTGATAAAACATGTGAAATGCATGATGATCCAAATATTATTCGTATCAAATCCCGAAAAATGAACCATCAAACTGATTTGGCGATTTTCATTTCCTTAAATGGCGAAACAGGGGAGCTGGTCGAAGCCTGCCAAAACTTAACCATTCGTCAAGTGACGACGATTACATTAACGACAAAGGCTCATTCTTCCCTGAACCGATTGTCAGACATCACCCTCCTTGGTTACCGCAGTGACAAATCGGCGATCCCTGAATATGAAGTCCGTTCACGCTTAGCCTTAAATGTTATTGCCAGAGTATTACTTGATGCCTATGTCATCCGTACAAACGAAAATGTAAAACCGTCTCAGGAGAGCTGAAGACGGTTTTTTTCATATACAGCAAGGGATGTGCTTGTCTTGGGATTATTTTCATGTTCACAAACTGAAAACATTTACATCACAGCGTATGCCATAATGAACTCATCAACAATAAAGGGCATTAAGAAAGTTGGTGAGGCCATGATTTATACGTGTACGATGAATACCGCCATTGATCTCTATGTTGAACTTGACAGGTTGGAACCTCAAACGGTCAATAGAACGATGGACGAAGATTATCAGCCAAATGGGAAAGGTGTCAACGTGTCCATTATGCTTGAAAAACAGGGGATTAACAGTGTGGCATTGGGTTTTATCGCTGGTTTTACGGGACGTTACATTGAAGAGTCATTACGTAAAATGGGGATCATGACTGATTTTGTTTATGCAGACGGGGTGACACGCATTAATGTCTTTATCAATGCTGATACAGAATACAAAATCGTGAACCAAGGCCCCACTATTGCACGAGAAGCGCAACACCAGTTACTAGAAAAAATCAGGAGGATTCAACAAGGCGATACGTTGATCGTATCAGGAAGCCTACCAAAGAATGTGCCTGAGTCCATATTGGAAGAAATGGCAGCAATTTGTGAAGACAAAGGTATTGCCTTTGTGCTTGATACAAGTATCCAGTCACTTTCAGGTATTTTGCGCCACAAACCCTTTTTATTGAAACCGAACGAAGAAGAGTTGGCAGATTTTTTTGGCATTACCCATCGCCTTAATGAAGAAGAGTTAATTTATTACGGATCAGAACTTATTAAACAAGGGGCAAAGCAAGTGCTTATTTCCAGAGGGGCTGAAGGAAGTATTTTCATAAATGACAGCACATGTCTCCTGGCATCTTCCCCCATAGGCACAGTCATTAATACAGCGTGTGCTGGAGATGCCTTGCTGGCAACGTTCATCGGATATCAAAAAAGTGGCGCGGACTTAGAAGAATCTTTAATGTATGCCACGGCAACGGGTGCTTCCACTGCTTTTTCAAAAGGTCTTAGTGATTTGTATGATGTGCCAGAATTACTTAAACAGATTCATATAAGAAGGAGGAGTTCGATATGGCAAAAGTGAAAATCGTCGCTGCAACAGGTTGTCCAACAGGTATTGCCCATACATTTATGGCGGCGGCTGCATTGAAGAAAGCCGCACAAGAAATGGATGTGGAGGTTGACATTAAAGTAGAAACACATGGTCAGGTTGGAATTGAAAACGCTTTAACAGCATCGGAAATTGAAGAAGCCGATGGCGTCATTGTAGCAGCTGATAAAGATGTCAATGCTGAACGTTTTCATGGGAAGCGGGTCGTGGATGTCCCTGTAGCGAAAGCTCTTCGCCATCCCGAAGATTTAATTCAGCAAATAATTGACCAAAAAGCCCCTATATACAAAGCGAAGGATGGCGGCGAAAGTGCAAGCAGCGATGACGTATCTACCGGTGGAAAAGGGAATATTGGACGGTCCATTTATAAGTCGCTGATGAACGGGGTTTCCCATATGTTGCCTTTCGTTGTAGGAGGCGGGGTCCTCATTGCTATTTCGTTCTTGTTTGGTATTTATTCAGCCGATCCAGACCATGAATCATATAACGCATTTGCCGGATTTCTTAACACAATTGGCGGCTTAAGCTTTAGTGTCATGGTGCCAATTTTGGCAGCTTATATAGCTGAAGCCATTGGCAAACGTTCTGGTATGGTGGCTGGGTTTATCGGTGGTTTGCTAGCTGTGGAGTCAGGCGCTGGATTTTTAGGCGGTATCATTGCTGGATTTGCCGCAGGTTATTTAATCGTACTCTTACAATATCTCTTTAAAAAGTTGCCGAAAGCGTTAGATGGACTGAAAACGATTTTTATCTTCCCTGTACTCGGTATTTTCCTCATTGGCGGGGTGATGTATATGCTGATGTCTCCCGTTGCAGCGTTAAACGAAGGGATGATGACCTTCTTATCATCTGTGCAAACGTCCAGCCCTCTTTTATTGGGATTAATTGTGGGAGCCATGTGTGCCTTTGACATGGGTGGACCTGTTAACAAAGCCGCATATGTAACCGGCACGGTGCTCTTATCTCAAGGTAACCTTTATTTCATGGCAGGTGTATCAGCCGCGTGTATTGCACCACCTCTTATTACCGCGTTTGCTGTTCTCTTTTACGGAAAGTACTTTACAAAGGAAGAACGGAACTCGGGCATGGTTAACTTTGTTCTAGGTTCAACCCATATCACCGAAGGGGCGATTCCCTTTGCTGCGAAAAACCCGATTGTCGTCTTACCAATCTTAATGTTCGGCTCTTCCATTGCGGCCATTATGACATATTACTTTGGCGTACAAGTGCCTGCGCCGCACGGAGGATTCCTTGTTTTACCTGTTGTGACAGGAGCAATAAAGTGGCTCATAGCTATTTTCACCGGCTCTATCATAGGTGGCCTAATATTTGGCCTTTATCGTAAAAAAATTGCGGGAAGCGAGCCTATTAAAGGATAAAGCACACGAAAAGGGAGAGAAAATGATGATTACAGAACATCAGGTTGTCATACAATCACCTGTATCAAGCCAAGAGGGTGTGTTTGAAACGATTGCGGAGTTAGCTGTACAAAACGGGATTGCCACTGATACAAATCCCGTAGCGGCGGGGCTAAAACAACGGGAATCCCAAAGTACAACGGGCTTTCAAGAGGGATTTGCCATTCCTCATACAAAGTCAGAAGCGATCACACAACCGGCGATCATCGTCGTTCGCACGGAAACGAAAATTGAATGGGAGGCGTTTGATGGTCAACCAGCTTTCTTTTTTATCTCACTCCTCATCCCAGAGGCAGAAGCTGGCACGACTCACTTACAAGCATTATCAGCCCTATCAGGGGCCTTAATGGATGAAAAGGTGCGACAAGCGCTTTTACGGGCGCAATCTACTAAGGAAATAGCCGCACTCATCCACAAAGTTATTAAAGGAGATGGGGAATAATGGACTTATACTCTACAACACTGATGCTGAAGACAGCAAAAGCGAATAAACATGGCATCGTAGCATTTAATGTTCATTCATTTGATAGTATTTTCTGGGTACTTGAAGCAGCAGCTGAATTAAAGTCCCCTGTCATTTTGCAAACGACCGTTGGCACGATTCAATCCCTTGGCGCCAAAAATATCGTGGAATGTGCCAAAGCGGCAGCCGAACATTACCAAGTGCCCACAGGGTTGCATTTAGATCATTGTACGGGCTTTGACATTATTAAGGACGCTATTCGGGCCGGTTACACATCGGTTATGATCGACGCTTCCATGCACCCATTTGCTGAAAACGTAGCCCGAACTCAACGAGTAGTAGAATTAGCCACATCTTTAGGCGTAAATGTGGAAGCAGAACTTGGCAAGGTGGGCGGTGTGGAAGATGACATCATCGTGGACGAAGCAGATGCTGAGAAAGCGGACCCTGAAGAATGTCGGCAATTTGTTGAGGCCACAGGTGTACCGACGCTGGCACCAGCAATTGGCACAGCTCATGGCATCTACAAAGGCAAACCGGAAATTGATTTTGAACGGATTGCAGAAATAGCGACAATGGTGGACGTACCCCTTGTCCTTCACGGTGGATCAGCTGTACCAGAAGAAGATGTTCGCCGTTGTGTGGCGTTGGGGATGGCGAAAGTGAACGTATCTACCGAACTGAAAAACATCTATTCCGAAGCGATCCGTGAGCATTTTGCCCACGATCCAGACAGCCTAGATCCACGGGCATACTTGCAAAAAGCCAAAGAAGCGGCCAAAGAAATGGTGAAAACAAAAATTCGGATAGTTGGCAGTGAAAACACCGTTGCCCCTTTGTTTGCCTAACATAGCACAACGATAATCTTCATAGCACTGACCCCTCATACAATCTGATGAACCCTTCATAATTGGGTTCATCAGATTTTTTGTATATTAATATAGAAGGAAACGGAAAAGATGACGTTTGAAACATATGAAGGAACCATAAATACACGTTCCTAATACCACGTTTAATCCACATGACCTACACGGGAAAAAGACGATAAATGACTGAGATGATGTTTCGCCAGTCTCACACCATAGTCGTGAATGCCTGCTTTAGTGTCTCTTCGCAGTCGTCTTTTATACAACTTGTCCCATCATTTCCCGGACGATTTTGTCTGTAGTGGCGATCCCCACTTTTTAACACAAATCCTTTTGCTGGTGCGGATTAAAGATATTCCGTTTTTTATATTTCTATGTCTTATATGACTGGATATATCAGTCAGCTAATTTCCTTATGTTGCCTCTCACTGCGGAAATTGGACTTTAGACCTATTCTTGCCTATTAACAGTGCAAGGCTAATAGGATAGACAATAATGAGACGTTTTCGTGTTAAACTCAACCGATTTTGACGGGAATGACCCCACGTCAGATGATGTAAGTCAGGGTGGGGAAAGACTGGTCTTAATGATATCCCACGTGGCACATAACCAAAGCAGCACGCCAATATGAAACATCCCTGCAAGGTTTTCATATGAAGAGCGGTTCTTTTTCAGCTACCCAATAAAATAGTAATGAATTGAACAACTTTTGACCTACGTCTTTTATTATTATCAACCCAATTTTTTCATGGAATCATGACTTTCGTATGTTCCTTAGATTGCTTCTTTTACCTTATAATAGTAGGCATTGACTTTGTGTGTAAATTATATAGATAAATACCTATTTATGGGGGACTTTTCATGGCAGAATTTAAAGCGATAGCACAATTAAATGGACCGGAGAAAATAAAAATATCAGATGACCAACTTAAAGAAATACTGTCCACATACCAAGCAATTCAAGATGAAATGGAAAGCATGTTAAATGACTTTTTTACGCCTCTTGAGATTATGGAGAGTGAAGGAGCCTTTACTGGTCAATCAGCAGAAGTGTTCACTACTTATTGCACATTAGTAAGAAGCTATTTAGAAACGAGATATCTCTTATCCTTTGAGGAGATAAAGTTAGTAGTGGAACAGTATCAAAGCAGACTTAATGACATTGATCAATTAAATATATGAGGTGATAGGATGACTTTACAAATAAAAGTAGATCCAGCTGCTGTTGAAAGTTTAATAGGAAAAGCGAGACAAGTACCGACAGAACGTATGGATAATGTGAAGGATAAAATTTATGATTTATACGTTGCCACAGCTTCGTGGGAAGGAGAAGCGCAAAAAGCCCACGAAGATATGCGTGTAAATGTCTTTAAGACACTAGAAAAAACACAGTCTCTTATGACAGAAATATTGGCTACATTAGATACGTCGATCGAAAAGTTTGAAGAAAAAGATGCAGAAATTAGCACTAGCTTTGAAAGACGAGTGAATAATTATGTTGAAGGACAATAAGGTTATGTAAGAAAGGCTTTGACATTATATGAAAAGAATGAAAGCAGGAAAATTTAAAGAAGCTGCTTTAAATTTTCCTAACGATTTATCAAAGGGTGATAACCGTAATGGACAATAGTCAGTTAATTTCTAAGTACAAAGGTCAAATTACTTCTCGAGAAAATAGTTTAAGCTCCCTTTATTCTCAGAATGTATCTCATCAGAATGCTTATGATCAGACGTTGGGAGTCATTCATAGTCTTGAAGTTGAATTAGAAAAATTACTGGAACAAATCAAGAAGATGGATCAACAATTGGAAAAGCTTGAGGAGCTTACACAAGGTGCAGGGTCCCGGATGAAAAAAATCAAATTCTTTGAGCACGGACGTTTAGAAAGCAAGGCATTTGAAGCAATGCAAGCCCGTTTGGTAGATATTCAACAAGAGCAGCAATCTAAGCTTTTGACAATGGCTGATAGAATTAATAATAAAGAATTAAAAGCAAAGGACCTTGAACAACAGATAGAGAACCAACGGGCGAAATTAATGCAGTTAGACCAACTCATGGCGAGTAACCGAAGCCGGATACATTCATTAAAAGCGGAAATAGCCAGTTCTAGAAGTACACTAAGAACATTACAAATGTGAGGTGAGTCATATGGGGAATTATATTGCAGATAGACAACAATTGAATGACATGCTAACTGAATATACATTGGTCATGGGAGAATATATTTCTTATACAAACGCCTTTGTTGCCATAGGGGGAAATGAAGACGTACACTTAAAAGCAGATTATGAGGCTGCAAAACTTAATCGCACGGCAATAACAAATTACTGGGAGAACATGGTTGAAGTGGATAGCGAAGCGGCAACGAATTTTCAACAAGCTACAGACGGCTTTATCGCACTTTCTACTACGATAGATTCATTCAAAGGTGACTTAGGTAAAGGTGGAGCGAACTTAGGTGCTTTAGATATAGAGAAGCTACAATCCGCTATGTTTAAAGATGATGTCCTGTGCGCCCGTTTAATGGAGAAAATGTTAACAGAAGAAGGCTTAACGTATGCTGAAAGGGAGATATTGTATCAGTATATACAAAATGAAGTACTAACGGATGAAAAGATTGAAGAATTTGAAGAGATTTCAGAGTTAATTAGAAGTGAGAATTTTGAAGAAGTAGAAGCACGTTTAAATCAGTTGCTAAAGTCAGAAGAAGATCTCGATCAGTATATTGCGGAACTTCAAGCTTATTTATTAATAAGTAACTATGAACCAGATAATGGCCATAAGTTACTTTACGGGTACTTAGCCATTTTAAAAAATTCGAAAGCTTATATTAATACTGCCAAGCTAAGAACTAGGGAAGACAATTTAGAAGAATTAGATATAACGATAAAATTAGATAGTGCATCTGTGGATGAGCCAGATAAATATATGATGACAGGAGAAATTAGAGTAGGGAATAAATATTCATATGATTCGGGAAGAACCCACTACTTGATGGACCAATATATGAGGTCGGACACTTATACTGTTAATATTTACAATGGAAGGTTGGCTGGTGCAGAGTTAGGAAAAGATGAAAAATTAGAGTTAGTAAAAGAGTATGAAGGATATAGTCAAAACTTTTGGATGAAAGAAATGCCGGGTAGAATATTGAGTGAAATTCCGAGAGTTGGTATTGGCTTAGATGCTATGTCGACATTTGGGGATTTTTATGAAGGAAAAAAAGACCTTGAAACAAGGATAGACCGAAAAGGTTTAGAAATTAATGCAGATGCACTTGAGATGGAAGTGATGGTTGTAACTACAAACAAATATTCTGATGCTCAGTATCAGCTGTTTACTACTGATAGGTCGTATGAGAGAATTGACAGATGGGAAGAACTTCACCATGTTAATCCTAATATACCATTCCCTGAAGCAGCCGTTCGCAATCAGGATTGGAATAAAGTAGGTGATGTTTATGGGGAAGTCAGAGCCGAATTTTCTGAAAGTAATTTATACATAGGTCTGATCGACTATATATTGGATGGTGATCTGGATGGGAAAACGCTTGAAGAGATTACAACAAAACAAGAAGATGACGATTAAGAAAAGGTGAAAGTATGAAAAAAAGACATCTAAAACTAGCCATCATGGTTCTCATCATAAGCGCTGTGATCTTTAGTATTAACAAGTGTCAAGAAGCAAAAGAGGAAAAGCAGGAAGAAGCGAGGGAAGTAAGCTTGTATGAATATGTAGTAATCTTCTTCGACCTAAGTACGTATTATGAGCGATTGGAGGATGGGTCAATTGAAACGAATTTTTACCCGTCCAAAGCTACACAGGACAAGGTAGACAGATGGGAGTTAGCTGCAAAAGTGTTACCAGTCATTGTGTATCCAGAAGACTTAATATCGGAAAATAAGTGGGTTGAAGCTTATGACATGTTAGGAGACCTTTTAATTGAATATGATGAGTACTATGAAAGTAAAAGTGAAGAAGGACAAAAAACGTTTGTATTAAAAGATGATGTTAAAGGATTTATTGGAAGTAATGACGTCTCAGACAACTTACAACAAGCTTTTGACGAGGCCGGAATAGACTATGAGTGAGAAGAACGGTAATGTCATGATAATAGAGGTGAAACAATGTCCAATAAATTAAAAAAAGTACTGACGATATGTAGTGGTGTGGGGCTGCTTATCGGAGCTATTTTTATCTATTTGGTTATAAAAGATGATCATCAAATGATAGAAGATGAGGTCGTGTCTTATTATGCAAGAACACCAGATATAGCCCATATTGAAATAGATGGTCAGTATGCGTTAGCCTTTTACGAACGAGGAGATTGGCAATCACATGCGGGAGTCATGGAGCTTAAAAAAACATGGTTTGGCTGGGAACTTTTAAGTGCAACTACTGAAGATGCCAAGTTAAATCCACAATTTATCGAGCTAACGCATTTCTCTATTATCCAACAAGCAATTTATCCAAATGTGGACAGTGTGACTGTGGAACTTCAAAATGGTGAGACATACTCACCCCCAATAGTAAACAGCGAAAATACATACCGGCGTTGGTTTTATTATTCTGACACAGAGGATTTAGGAGGTGCAATCGTCACCACGTACGATAAAAATGGTGACAAACTAAATGAAGTAAAGATGCCTGCTGAACCGAATGAAGGGTTGAGTGGGACAGTGGACTAGATTGATGGTAACGAGGTAAATAAATATGGAGTCAGCTACATTGGGCAATCAGCCGGTGTAGCTTTTTAATTGAAAAAAGAAAAAGGTGAAAAAATGAAAAAACGTTGGAAAAGTATATTGATTCCGACCATCATGGTGATATCAGCTTTCTTAATCATCTATCATACAGCTATCCAGGATATGGTGGAGAATGAAGAGTTACTAGAATACTGGGAAGTAGCAAGTCAGAACTCCTTAGGAATTTATTTTACGAGTACAGACCCTATTGAAGTGGCGTTTTATCCGACCCCAACTACCGAATTGATCATGGAGAGGTGGGAAATTATCGCTAATATTTATGAAGAAGTGATCTATCCAGAAGAAGCCATCAACAATAATGATTGGTTAAAAGCGGATGCGATTATGGAAGAATGGCGTCATGAAATGAGAGTGGAAAACAAAGGTGATGAATTTGAACAAATTATGGCGTTTATTTATTCTGGTAGTGTGAGAGACCACGTACAACAAAAGTTTAATAAGGCGGGAATTGAGTATGAGTAAGCGAGCACGACCATTTGTGAATCATAATATCGAGTAAGGCGGGATAGGGAAATGTCAAAAAAGCTAAAAATATCACTTATTATATGTGGTGTGTCGTTACTTCTATTTATCAGTTGGTTCTTCTTTTTAAAAGATGACTATAAACAAATAGAACAAGAGATTTATTCGTTAAATCAATGGAGAACACATATCGCTCATATCGAAATGATAGATGATGATTATGCGTTAGCTATTTATGTATGGGGAAATGATCAGCATGCAGGTATCATAGAATTTGAAAGAACGCTGTTAGGGTGGAAAATGACGAGTGGAGTAAGCGAATTGATATATGGCGGTCTACAATTTGTTGAATTAGAAAACTATTCTGTTATTCATTACTCAGATCGCCCTAATATAGAAGAGGTGCACGTAAAGCTGAGAAATGGTGATACATACCCGGCGTTATTAAAGGAAGGAAATGGGACGGGTGAGGAGATTTATGCGATCAATCCCGACCGTTGGTATTACTATTCCGACACTGAGGATTTAGCAGAGGCCACTGTCACCACGTATGATAAGGACGGGCAAGTAGTGGAAGAAATACAGATTCCTGATGAACCGAGTGGAGGAGTAGTCACACAGTATAAGAACGATAATGACTATTAATAGTTATTGATTTATAGGTGGAGCTACATTGGGTAAGATGCTGATGTAGCTTTTTGCTTGTTTTTAAACGAGTTCCTTTCTATCTTTAGTGCTACATGCCTTCCTCTTATCTTACTTTCATTTCCTCCATGACTTTTGGGTGTTAACAGAGGTCTTTCTTTTCCCCATATAATATTAGGTTGGCTTTATAGGTGAGTAACACCAGTGTCAAGCATCAAAGCATCAATCTATTATTTAGTAATGACTATATTGTAAGGCGAGGTTGAATTTAATATGACAAAAAGACATCTAAAACTAGTCATCACGGTTCTTATTATAATGACAATAATTTTTAGCATTATTAAGTATAATGAAGCAAAAGAAAAGAAGCTTGAAGAAGTATGGGAGAGGGATCGGCATGAAATTGTAGTGAATAATTTCAGGCTAGGTGCGTATTATGAACGTTTAGATGATGGCTCAATTGAAGTAACATTTTATCCGACAGCAGAGACACAAACTGTTGTTGATAGATGGAAGATCGCCGCCGAAGCGTTACCAGTCATTGAGTACCCTGAAGACTTAATATCAGAAAATAAGTGGCTTGAGGCTTATGACATATTAAGGGAATGTTTGACTGAATATGAGAATTATCGTGATACAAAAGAAAAAGAGGAACGAGAAAAGCTTGATAAACAAGGGGGAATAAGAGGTTTTATTTATAATGATTCCGTCTCAGACAATTTACAACAAGCGTTTGAAGAAGCGGGGATAGACTATGAGAAAGAAGCACAGTAATGTCATTAAATAGAGGTGGAACAATGTCCAAAAAATTTAAAAAGGGTTTAGCTATATGTGTTGGTATGGTGCTGCTCATCGGAGTCCTTTCTATCTATTTAGTTATTAAAGATGATTCTCAAATGATAGAAGATAAGGTACATGAATTTTACTGGACGCCGATACCAGATATAGCCCATATTGAAATAGACGGTAAGTATGCATTAGCTTTTTATGAGCGGGGAGATTGGCATGCAGGGATCATGGAATTTAAGAAAACGTGGTTTGGCTGGGAATTTATAAGTGCAAACACTGAAGATGTTGAGAGAAATCCACAATTTATCGAACTAATGCATTTCTCAATTATCCAACAAGCAGTTTATTCAGGTGTGGATAGTGTGACTGTGGAACTTCAAAATGGTGAGTCATACTCAGCACCAATCGTTAAAGGGGAAAATACATATCGACGTTGGTTTTACTATTCCGACACAGAGGATTTAGCAGGAGCGATCGTCACCACGTACGATAAAAATGGTGACAAACTAAATGAAGTAAAGATGCCTGATGAACCGAATGAGGGGCTCAATCGAACAGTCGAGTAAACAAGCTAAAGGATTATAGTGTTACTAAGCTACATTGGAACTTTCCCAATGTAGCTTTTTAGACTTTTAATAGAATCAGAAAGTTAACGAGAGTCTTTAGAACTACCCTTCTTGTCTTATCTTCCTTCCATTTTCCCCAGAACATGACTTTTGCCTGTTACCACGGTCCCTTCTTTTCCTTATAATAGTAGGCATTGACTTTATCACAGATAAGCGTCCGTAACCCTCCCAGCTCAAAATAGAGAGGAGAGGTAATGCTATTTAGGCGGAGCAGACGGCCGAGAATGTCCTGACTCACTCCCCCTGATTGAAGGTTCGTTTTATATGTGAATGAGTAGGTGTTTTTAAGACGTCATCATCAGGATAGGCTGCTCACTATTTCGTTGAGAAGCCAAACTTTATCTAATTAAGTAGAAAGGAATAGACATTTATGCAAAAAATTAAGCGAAAATGGCTCACGATTCTATTAATAGTATTTATATTAACTGTATCAATGACAATAGTATTTGTCGTAAACAAGCAAGAGGACAATAGCGGATTCGATTCTTATAAACATACACTGGCTTTGTCTTATCACCTAAATATTGCTTATTATCGTGACGGTTCCTCTTACCAAGTAGAACTCTCACCAACAGATCGTACGGAAGAGTTTCTTGAGCGGTGGCAGGCGATTACGGAAGTGTATCCGTTTTTGTCGTATCCAGAAGAGGCGATCGCACGCAACGACTGGCGTGAAGTGATAGCAGCATATGATGGTATTAGAAAACAATATAAAAGTAAAATGGGGGAGGAAGAGTTTAGAGAGGCTAATCCTAGCTTTGGAATCATCATGAGTTATATAGAAACGGGTAGCTATATAAGTATGGATGAAGATCTAAAAGATAAGTTAGGATTGGATAGATAACTATTCACATGCAGAGAGGAGAAAAAGAGTGTCAATAAAAAGAAAAATGACGTTGGTCAGTGGTGTAATTATTGTTATTATCCTACTTGTCGGTATCATTAACCTAGTATCAGTAGACGATCGCGCCTATTTAGAAGAAAATGCCTTGACACCATTGAGATACCCTGAGCCAATCTATAATGTACTCGATGTGGCGTTCATTGAAGATGATTATGCCATCGTTTTTTATGAATGGGGCAACATGAACCTGAGAATGTTTGGTATAGCAGAAATGGAAAAGAATAGTGGAGATTAAAATGTCAGATGAAGGATCGTCTGCCATTGTGATTTTTGAAAGGGGTTTTGACCACCTTGGAGCCATGACGCTATCAAAGTCATGGTTTGAGTGGGAAATGCAGGAATCATCGAGCGAACGATTACCAAATTCAATGAGTAACGGGGTATTTTATAGAGAGTACGATGAATACACAGTGTTGGCAGGAAAAATAGGCTGGAATACTTCTAACATAAAGGTATACATTGGTGAAGAACGTGAAGGACTTTCAGCTTCTATCACGGAATTAATCAACTTACGTGGGGCGTTTTGTGTGAGAAGAGGGGGTGCCTCTGTTATTAGCATTTACGTTATAGTAAGTGAAAAACTTATGAAAGGAGCATTCATATATGAGGGATAGAAGCAAAGAGATAACACACACGTTTTTGCTATGTGGGAGCGTTATGATTGTCATGTTCATGATTTTCGTAGCCATCCAACATCACAGACATATAAAGCAAGAGAATGACTATTTTCATGAACTTGTTTTTCTAGCGAAGGATTTCGAATTAAATATCCACTATCAAACAGAAAAGCCTGAATCTGACCAGCTTTCTCCTACTCGGTTAACAGAGGAGCTGCTTTCGAGGTGGGAGAGCGTTGCAGCCGCATTTGAAGATATTAGCTATCCTCCAGCAGAAGCAGTGGAAAGAAACGACTGGGTGGAAGTAGAGCGAGCATGGATAGAGACACTCACTGCTTATGATGACATATATGAAGCATCGGATAAAACGGATCTAATACACCCGAGATCTATTAAAAACTACATATTCTCTAATAACTTAAGTGATAGGGATAATTTGAAAGATTATTTAAAGGAAGAAAGTCATGAGTAAAAGAGAAAGAGAGTCAGGGGTTCTTCCTGAGGAAAGTAAGAGGTGACATGATGTTGGATTCAAAGGCTAAATATTTTGTCTTTGTAGCGTTAGGCCTTACTTTAATGGTAGTCACTTACTTTATAATGATGAGTGCAATAAACGCTGAGCAGCAAATTAAAGACAAAGTGATTGATTTAGATCCTCTGCATATCGATGTTTTGCATGTTGAGTTGGTGGAAAAAGACTATGCCATAGCTTTTTATGAGAGGGTCTCCTTCGAGGCAGTAGGGGTAGTAGAATTGGAGAAAACACTATTTGGATGGAAGGTCATAAGTGTAGAAAAAATAAGATCTGGTGTTTTGGAAGGAAGAACAGCTGTCCACCATTCACAGCTAACCAAAAGGACCATTCTAAAAGGAGATATGTATACGGATTTTGATGATGTTATAGTGAAAACAGCTGATGGCAGGACATATGAAACAACGATTACTGAAAAACAAGAAGGACTTAACATATGGTTTTTAATAGTAGAGGATGAAGGTTTTTCTGGTGCTACAGTAAAAGTTTACGGAGGAGACGGAGAAACAATTGAAGAGGTATCAGTCAGTAACCCGCTTAATTAAAGCCGGTAGAGATGGGGCGCTTAGTCTAAACCGTTATTCATACCCCGGATGAACCGAAGAAGGAGCTTAATTAAACAAAGGGATGAACGATTGTTAATGATTCAAATGGTTCATGGGTTATTAAGCTGCATCGAGAGGAAAGGCGATGCAGTTTTTTGAATGGCTTTTAGTCAAACGGTGTCTTTAGAACTACACGATTGACGGTAATCGGTCTAATGTGCACCCCCATTATGACTTTTGGATGTTACGACAACCGTTTAATTTCCTTATAATAGTAGGCATTGACTTTTTAATGTGAGAGAACAAGAGCAATGGCCGAGCACTTTACGATACATACGTGTTTTAACAATCTTAAGAGAGGGGGAATAAATGTCGTGACTAAATTAATGAGGCAATTAAATACTTGTTTAAAGAATATCTGGGTCATGATCACATTGGGGGTTATTCTAATATTAGCAGGATTAACGTATTTAGAAGTCTACTTAGATAATAAAGAATCAAAGGACGATGAGAATGTGAGAATTCTAAATGCTTATAATACAACGGTCAACAACTTTTACCTTGATGTGGCTTATTACAGCAATGAACCACCACTGGATGTGGCGTTTGTAAAAACTGGCTACACGGATGAGGTTCTAGAAAGGTGGCAGTTAGTGTCGCGCTATTATGCTGATATCAACTATATGGCTTATCCAGAAGAAGTTGTTCAAGAAAATGACTGGTTCGCAGTAAATGAGTTTTTCACAAATAGTTTAGCAGGACTTCGCCGTTTATATCGTGAAGATACTGAATTTCAAGCATCTACTCCGAATCCTGATGATATTGAGAGATTTATTCTAACAGGTAATCGTGGTGGTATAAACGAAGACTATCAATCCGAAATGGGACTAGAGTGATAGAGAGGGACGTGTATGTCTAAAATAAAGCTTATAAGTGGCGTGTTTTTAATAGTAAGTGTGATCATAGGCTTTATCGTCACGATAAAAATGCTAGCTGATGATCTAACACAAATTGAAGAACAAGTCCATTCACTTAACCAGAGACCTTATATCCTGCATACTGAATTTATTGAAAATGACCATGCCATCGTTTTTTATCAATGGGGCAATATTCTTCACCATAGAAAACTGGCTTTTATGGAACTTGAGAAAACACAATTTACGTGGGAGTTTAAAAGTGCCCATGCCACTCATATATCACGTGAAGATAGGCTAGAAGCCCAATTGACAGAATTAGGTGCTAAGACTGTCTTGAGAGGTCGAGTGGACAACGCCGATATAGAGGACATTACCATTTTATCTACAAGCGGTCATACTTATTCTGGAACACTAATAGAGGATGACTATGGGAGAAAGTACTGGTTCTTCATCGGCGAAGATGATGATTTTACTGAGGCCACCATTACTGGTTTGTCAAAATCAGGGGAAGTGATTGAAGAAATTACAGCGGTTAAAAATATACATCGGTAGGCCCTGGAAAAAAGGGTGAAGTAGGAAATATCTCACACAAGAACATATTTTTATTAATTATTCATGCTTAAGCAATTGAGACTACTAGCGCTAAGTTCAAAGCACATTGAACTTAGTCATTTCTTTGACTAAGAAATAAAATTGCGTTGATTTCTTTATCAGATAACCTTCCGTAAAAACTCCTGCTATCAAGATTGAGAGCAAAGATAAATCTATTTTAGATGGGATATAACGGATGCTCATGTCCTGATTCATGCAACGGCCAATCAGTGGGAGAAGTACGAAAACTCACTCTAATTGAAGGTTCGTTCTATAGGTGAACGATCTAAAAAAATGGTTTAACACTTAACGAGATAGTTGAGAAAACTTCCATTTGAAAACAGGTTCGAACAGAAGATGACTAAATAAGGAGTGACCATGTGGGTGATTATAAACGATTTTTCATTTTAGTAGCGGTATTAGTAATTGCGCATTTTTCAATTCATTATTATGCGAACAGGGAAGAAGATGGAGAGGAAAATGGGGTTTTAAGATACTATTCGAGCATTGTTAGTGACTTCCATCTATCAAGTGACTATTACATGGTTGATGACTCACCTCATATAGAGTTATATCCTACCGAGTTTACACAAGAGATTCTGGAACGCTGGAAATGGGTCTCAGAGGATTTTTCAGAAATAAATTATCCCGCAGAAGCGATAGAACAAAATGACTGGTTAGTGGCTTATGAGCAATTTATAGAGGATGTGAACAATATAGGGGAAGTTGATGGAGAAGAAAGGGGGTTTCGATCAGGAACGATCCAGAGTTATATACTTGCTGATGAAGAACTCCCAGGATTAAAGGATTTTATTAATAAGTCAAATAATTAAAGTACAAAAAGAGGTGTTACATTGAAAAAGCGACTAGTCACTGTCCTTATCATTGGTCTTATTATCTTATTAGGGTATGCTGTTTTCTTTTTTGTCACGTTAAAAAGTGATGAAGATCAAATTAGAGATGAAGTACGTTCTGTCTATGGAGAGGCAAGCATAATAGAGATTAAAATGCTAGATGGTGGGTCAGATGCGATTGTGATTTTCGAATGGCGTAGTAGAAATGTTGGTGTCATGACGTTATCAAAGTCATGGTTTGAGTGGGACATGGTGGAATCGTCGAGTGAAAGGTTTCCCCGTAGCATGACGCGTGGGGTTTTCTATAGGGAGTTTGATCAATACACGGTGTTGACTGGATATGTGGGAGGGGAAACGTCTGATATAAAGGTATATTTTAAAGAGGAGCCAGATGGGCTTTTGGCTACAATTAAAGAAGACAATATAGTAGGGCGAACATGGTATCTAATAACTGAAAATGACAATTTATCTGATGTCGTGATGAAGGCATATGATGAGGAAGGTAACGTGATTGCAGAAATGGACGAAAGCGTATTTAATGGCGCGCGGTTAGACCTTAATAATTAAATACTAAGTAGTTAATAAAATGGCGTTTAACTAGCTGGTGTAGTATAAGAAAGCAAAAGATAATGAATTAGCAAAATGGGGAGTAAGTGATAGTTTGTAGAGTAATTGAATTTAGAGAGAGTCCTACAATGAAAAAGGTAACTGAAAATGGGTAGATACCACGGGAGTGACAATGAGATGTTTACAAAAGGGACAATACTTAAAATTGCCATTAGCTTTATCATAATGATTATTCCGAGCTTAATCATTATTGGATTGACGCTTTTTCAAAACTATCAAAGTGAAAAAGAAGAGGAATTTATAAACTACCATTATATAATCGGTAAATATCAGCTAGATTATGTATACGAAACGAACGAGAATGGTGATGATTTTGTTTATATCCCAACCGCTGAAACAGAAGACACTTTACGTCGTTGGAGGAATTTATCAGAGGTCTATTCCGTCATCGTTTATCCAGAAGAGGCCATAAAAAAAGGTGACTGGCTTACAGTAAATGAGGTGTTTTCTGAAAATTTTTCGTCTTTCCATGTCCTTGTAAATGAAATGTATGATGATGCAAGCATTGTTTCTAAAAGTGAATTAGGAAGTGAATTAGGAAGTCAGCGTTTAATTAGAAGGTATATTTTAAGTGGATTAGCTGATGGTAGATTTTTGGAGGTATTAATAGATTTAGGGTTTGAAGAACCGCAAAATGAAGAAGTAAATTAAACTAATTTAGGTGTAGGAGGTTGCTTGTGCTCAAACGAAAATATATGATCATGATAGCCTGTGTTGTAGCAATATCTTTTTTTACTTATATATTCTTTCAAAGTGATGACATCGAAGACATTGAAGAAGTGTTAAATGAGTTTAATATATTTTTGTATGAAGTAGATATTGAACTGGTTGACAAGCAATACGCTATTGCCACCTATCATTGGGGGCATCCGTTTCGTGAAAAGTTAGGGGTAGTAGAGTTAGAGAAAACGTTGTTTGACTGGGACATTGTCAGAGCCACTAGTCATAGGGCGGGGTGGAAAGATAAGCCGCAGAAAGCACCATATACGGCTGCCGTTAGTGAATTGACAGAATCAACTGTGATCGTAGGTCGAATTTTTGATGACGTGGTAGAGATTGAAATCGAAACAAAAGATGGGACCCACTATGGTGGACAGGATATCATTCTCAATAACAATCTTTCATGGCATTTCATTCCAAGCGAGAGTGTAGACTTTTCTGGCACGACAATTAGGGGACTTTCAAAAGACGGACAAGTTAATGGGGAAGTCTATATAGATGATGATTTAACGGTTCATTATCGAGATTAGATGTCTTTCTAGGGTATTTTTCTATCAGGTAAAGTGACTAAAGTTAACTGAAGGTCCGAATTAGACAGAGGGATAAACAGATGACGAACAGCTTAATAGTGACTATGGATATTTCGCTATTTTAAAAAATCCATGATATCCCTTCCTGTATATATGAGCAATAAATCTAGAGAATTTAAAGCGCTAGAAGAGCAGGAAAAAGCTATTTGGGAAGAATCTGTCGATTTGGTGGTACTTGGACGTAACTACTGTTTTTTTTACATAGGTGAGAAGGAAGATTATACGGAAGCAAGTCTTCATGGCATCTCTGCCTCAGGTGAGGTCATCGAAGAAATAGCGTTCAGCGAAGCAACAGTGCCACAAGGAAAGTAACCCCCCCAATGAGCTATAATCATTATTAACTTATTACGTTGCCACGTTCACGAACATGATGAGCGTGTTTTGCAGCATAGTCATAGCTGATGTCCTATTGCGAATTTGAAAGTTAGGGGTAGTAGAAGTAGAAAAAACGTTTTTTGGTGGAAAATTATCAGGGCCACTTGCCGTAGGGTGGGGTGAAAAAAATTAGTCGCAGGTAGGTGAGAATTGGACACAATGATCTCTTTGTTAGATATCGTATCGTGGAGTTACGTATATGCTAGAAGGGTTGAATGAACATGTGTTAAAATTGGTATTAGAGAGAGAGAATACTTTTTTTGAGTTATGGACTGTAAGAGCGTATTATGCTGCAAATATAACATTGACAAAAATAAAGGGGAAGTTTTGGTGCGAACCCTAAGCGCACATAAAATCCCTAGGGGACCCGCACCGAAAATAGAGAGAAATATGTAAAAGTGTGTAATGGATTTAAAAGGAATGATGTGTTTTTATAAAGATAGAGCGAAGCTTACCCTAAAGTGGGCGAAATATTCCCTTATATTAGGATGTTTTCGCAGTCGCACTCTTTATGAGTGCGTGGATTGAAATTCTCATTAAAATCTTCAAAATTGCCGCATCTAAGTCGCACTCTTTATGAGTGCGTGGATTGAAATTTGCTTGCGGTCATCGTCATAATTAATAAGCTCATGTCGCACTCTTTATGAGTGCGTGGATTGAAATATTTTCTCAGCTTCGCCAGTTCCAATCCTAATAAAAGTCGCACTCTTTATGAGTGCGTGGATTGAAATCGCTAGTTATCTCCTTGCCTGTCCACTCACCACGGTCGCACTCTTTATGAGTGCGTGGATTGAAATACTTTATGCCCCTCCTAAACAGAAAAAAGAGGGTATGTCGCACTCATTATGAGTGCGTGGATTGAAATAAACCTGTAAACAGATTCCCACCGCTTCTCTCTTCGTCGCACTCTTTATGAGTGCGTGGATGAAATGGTATATCGGTTAAGGTGTAACTCCAAATCCCATGTCACACTATAATTGGAAGTCTCGTACAGTCAAAAAATACTTTTAAATTTCATAATCACTATACTGTCAAGAAAACGTATTAACCCTCCAGCTTAAAACGATGGACCAAACCAGTATTAGGTAATGGATATAACCTATATTTAATAGTGACCAATGAGGGCTAGCCTTGTCAGCATTCTAGAAAAGAAGTTTCAAAAGGGATTGGACCAGATACTAAAAAGCCATACTTAACCCGATTAGTTGATGATTCTTAGATCGGAACAAGTTTTCTCCCAACACGAAAAAAGCAGAGAACGCTTCCCTGCTTCCTTAACTATTTATAGGGCTTTTTTTTATTGTACTGGTATCAAACAAATAGGATAACACTAATTAATATAGCTTGGTAAAGGATGCTCCATAGAATAGAAGGATAATTACCTTTAGGTACGATAATATAACTACCCTCGATTAAGTTAGAGAAAATATGGGACAAAAGCCCTTTCTGATTAAATACTATAAAATATTTAAGCAAATTCTCATTAAAAGAAAGATAGAGTGATGGTTCGAGGGCATTTAATAAAAATAGTGCTCCAATACTAAATGCAACATTTTTAGTTAAAAGTGCAACTACAAATGCTAATTCTCCCCAAAAAAACAAATAAGACTCACTGAAACGATTTGAAAAATGATCTGTGAAATAAATAACTGGCCTGGGTCACCTAAAAAAATATGCACAACCCAACTAAATAAAGTAGTCACTTTTGTGAGTGAAAAACTAGCGATAAGAATATAGCATGTTTTAAGCTAGACTAGTAATTAACAGGAAATTGTTTTTAATTTTGATGCTCTCTGCTTTTATCCATGCATTCATTGATTTTCTCCATTAATCATTATCTCAAATTCATGATCGCCATCGCTTAATTCCAACTCTAATTCTCCTTCTCCAGCGACTGCGTCAAAAGAGAAGCCATGGCTTTCGATTATTGTTTCTGAAAAAATGATATCCCCATTCTTAGTTGTAATGTTTAAAGTCATATCACTTGTATTCTCTTCCTTCGTCAGACTTATAACATTATTTGCTTCCAACAATACCTTGAACTGAATTTTTTTATTTTGTAACAGGTTTCCTGAAACGCTGATGTCAGTGACCAACTCCGTTGATCCATCCACGTAAGTATTATTAATGTTAAGACCATCTGATTTATAGTCACTATCTGAAAAAGCATTTACACCAATAAAAATAATGATAACTGTTAATAAAGTACCGATTAATATCTTTCTCATATAAAAGTCCCTCCTTCCTAGGCTTTAAAATTCCTTTTCAAGTTAAAAAAGCTGTAAATAAAAAGCATCAATAGAATGATTAATAGACTGATCAGAAGGCTGCTTTCATAAGATAAAGAACTAAGGTTGTAATATTGAATTTGTGGATCATTATTTAAATTATAAAAAGAATTCCCAATCAGTGATGAAGTATAATGGCTTAAAGTAAAATACTGAGCTATTGGAAGGTATCCAGATAACTGATCTAATAATACAGGTAATATCGTTGCAATTAAAACACCGTACACTCGCTGCGTGATAAATGCACCTAAAAAGCCGATTAAAGAGAATCCAGAAAGAATAATCATACTGCTTATTATTTGAAAGAATAATAGTTGCCAATTAAAAGTGACAGACTGCCTATTTACTATCAATCCTTCTATAATTCCAAGAACAACCATTAATAAAACTAGACAAAATAAAACTATCAATAGTGTTAACATTTTGTTAATCAGCAACATCCTCTACTTTATAATACCTATATTTTTGTATTTAACAAGAAAAATTGTAATAAATAATATCTTACATTTATATACCTCAGATCGTCCCGCATTATAAAGCAAATATTTCTTATACGGAATGAAAGCAAAGCCTTATTGGGAGTGTGGGGAGTATGCGAGAAGTAGCCTTGGAATGCAGTCATTAAGACTGGAGAGATGAAATGATCTAAGAGGGGGTATAGTGAAAGTCTTTTCATTTATGGTAAAATGTACATAATTACGTCATAAGATGTGAGGAGATTTGGGCTATGTATATCGCTCATGTTCGGAAATCTGATAAAAAGGTACATACGTTGAAAGAACGTCTGCTCGAAGCTAAATGATTGGAAGAACTTTTTGGTGTCTAATTTGGATTAAAGCATGTGACCGGAATTAGCAGAGGTGATTCACGATTTTAGGAAATGCAGTTACAGATTCCAAAATTTGAACATATCGATTAACCCATCAGATTGAGAAGGTCCACTCATTTTCTAACGGTGCGAACCCTAAGCGCACATAAAATCCCTAGGGGACCCGCACCGAAAATAGAGTGAAATATGTAAAAATATGTAATAGATTTAAAAGAAATGGTGTTTTTTTATAAAGATAGAGCAAAACTTACCCTAAAGTGGGCGAAATATTCCCTTATATTAGGATGTTTTCGCAGTCGCACTCTTTATGAGTGCGTGGATTGAAATACGCTGCGTTTGGATATAATACTCATAATCTGCTAGTCGCACTCTTTATGAGTGCGTGGATTGAAATACGCTGCGTTTGGATATAATACTCATAATCTGCTAGTCGCACTCTTTATGAGTGCGTGGATTGAAATCTCGTTGCGATTCGCTAGGTTCGTAGTTTATTGTCGTCGCACTCTTTATGAGTGCGTGGATTGAAATCTCGTTGGTGTTTGGAAAGCTGGTGTCTCCTGCTTTGTCGCACTCTTTATGAGTGCGTGGATTGAAATAAGTAAAAACGATTACCCGCCGCAAGGACCGGCGTCGCACTCTTTATGAGTGCGTGGATTGAAATGACAGTATGACAGTTGGTGAAATTTTAGGAGAAGGTCGCACTCTTTATGAGTGCGTGGATTGAAATCATAATTTCATACATGAATTTAGTAGTAGTGTCAGTCGCACTCATTATGAGTGTTGTGGATTATGCAAGAACACCAACGATATAGTGTAGAAGCTCTTCAACGGGGGGACGATTTGTCCACCATAGGGGATAACCACTTAATTAGCTAGTTAGGCTATAGGTGGTTATTTTTTATTATGAGATGACAGAACAGCCACAATTAACGCGCCAAAAATTTTTTTAAAACATCTAATTCACTTTTGCTAATCAAAAACACTCAACATTAAATTGGACTTTATTAAGTCTTTTAGACTATATATTTGGCAAATAGAAAAGTTACTTTAATAGAAAAACAGGGAATTTTGTCTATTTTATGCTGGATTCTCCCAAAATATATGGTAAAATGTACATAATTAAGTCGAAAGTATAGGGAGAATTGGCTATGTATAGGGCTCACGTCCGAGAAGAGGATGAAAAGGTACAGGCGTTGAAAGAGCACTTGCTCGAGACTAAACAATTGGCAGAAGGTTTTGGTGCCAAATTGGGGCTCAAGCATGTGGCCGGCTTAGCAGGGCTGCTTCACGACTTAGGGAAGTACAGTGACCGCTTTCAAACGTATCTATATCAAGCTGTTTGGGAACCAGAAAAAACACTATTCAAACGAGGCGATGTGGATCACGCCACCGCTGGCGGTAGGTTACTGTTTGAGTATTATCATACTAAAGCTCAAACACCACACGAAAAGCTGCTTGCCGAAATTGTTGGCAATGCGATTATTTCACATCACGCAAACCTCCATGACTATATCTCTCCTACATGTGAATCGGATTTTTTAAGACGAGTGCAAGAAAAAGAACTTCCAGAATACGACTTAGCTAAAGAGCGCTTTTTTGCAGACACGATGACGAAAAAAGATTTTAAACACTACGTGACAGCGGCAATTAGCGAGTTAACGCAATTTATGACGTTAGATCCGACACAAACTTTTTTCCTTACAAAATACATATTTAGTTGTTTAATAGATGCAGATCGTACAAATACGCGGATGTTTGAAGACCAAGTTCAAGAAGAAAAGCCTCTTAAGCATCACCGGTTGTTCGCGCATTATCATGACCGATTACTAAACCACCTTGCCGCCTTACAAAACAACAGCAAAGCGCAAGAACCAATTAATGTATTGCGGGCCAAGATGTCGAAACAATGCGAATTATTTGCAGAAAGACCATCAGGCATTTACACGTTATCCATTCCCACTGGGGGCGGTAAGACGCTTGCTAGCCTTCGCTATGCGTTAAAACATGCCCAACAACATCATAAACAACGGATAATTTATATTGTGCCTTTCACGACGATCATCGAACAGAATGCCCAAGAAGTAAGAGATATTTTAGAAGATGAAGGCCATATTTTAGAGCACCATTCCAATGTGATTGAGGAAGAGGAAACAGGAGATGAACCGGATGATGGTGTCATTACTAAAAAGGAGAAGCTGAAGCTTGCCCGTGATAATTGGGAGAGTCCCATTATTTTTACAACTCTTGTGCAATTCCTTAATGTTTTTTATGGCAAAGGCAACCGCAATACGCGCCGATTACATAACTTGAGCCATTCTGTCCTCATTTTTGATGAGGTCCAAAAAGTACCGACGACGTGTGTCTCCCTTTTTAATGAGGCACTAAATTTTTTAAAAGAGTTTGCTCATTCGAGTATCCTTCTTTGCACAGCAACCCAACCTACACTGGAAAATGTGACACATAGCTTGCTGAAAGAGAGAGACGGAGAGATCGTTCACAACTTATCAGACGTGTCACAGGCTTTTAAACGGGTCGATATTGTTGATAAAACGGATCAGCCGCTGACCAATGAGAAGTTAGCTGAGTGGATCCAAACGGAGGTATCTTCGTGGGGAAGTACCCTTGTCATTTTAAATACGAAATCAGTCGTCAAAGATTTATATGAAAGGTTAAAAGATAGTCCATTCCCTATCTATCATTTAAGTACCTCCATGTGTGCGGCACATCGAAAAAATCAGTTAGCGGCCATTCGAGAATTACTTAAGGAAGGAACGCCATTTATTTGCGTCACGACTCAACTCATTGAAGCAGGTGTGGATGTGAGCTTTAAATGTGTTATACGTTCACTCGCTGGTCTTGATTCAGTTGCCCAAGCAGCCGGGCGATGCAATCGACATGGGGAGGATCAGCTTCGGCACGTGTATGTCATTGATCATATGGAAGAAAAACTGTCGAAGTTGAAAGAAATTGAAGTGGGGAAGGGGATTACTGGAAACATCCTGACAAGGTTTAAAAGGAAACCTGAAAAATATGAAGGGAGTATCCTCTCTCAAGCAGCCATAAGGGAGTATTTTCTTTACTACTATCGTAAATTGGACGTTAATTTAAATTACTATGTTAAAGAAGTAGATAAGGAAATGACAAAGCTCCTCATGTCTCTCAATAAAGAAAACAGCTATGTGACCTACTATCAAAAGAAGACTGGTACAGCTTTTCCACTCCTGTTAAATGGCAGTTATAAAACAGCAGCCGCCCATTTTCATGTGATTGAGCAGAAGACCACGTCAGTTATCGCACCATATGGGGAGGGGCAAGAGATCATTGCACAACTTAATAGTGATGAGTGGCTTGACGACTTATCGCAAGTATTGAAAACGGCACAGCAATATACCGTTAACCTTTATCCTCAGGAGATGGAAAGTTTGATACAAGAAAACGCCATCGTGAGACATTTAGATGGTATGGTTTTTGAATTAAAAGAAGGTTGGTATAGCGATGAGTACGGAGTGGACATGACAGGAGAAGGAGGGATGGGGTTTATGTCATGGTAAAAAGCCTATCTTGTCCCTCCTAAATTCTTAATTGAATTCCACATTAATAGCGATCTTGATCTTAAGAAGATGATAAAGTCCTTTAAATGAGTCGATTTCATAATACTGTTTTTAAAAAAGCAATAACACGAATGATATGCAATAACTTTCATTTAATATGCGGATGATAAAACGAACCTTCAATCAATGGGGGGGTTGCGTTCTTCTCTCACTGATAAGGAACACAAGCTAACGTCTTCGCGTCCTGCGAAAACGCTTGTGTGACCAACATCCTGTTGGCCCGAGTCAATCGGGACATTAGTGTCCGTTACCTCCCGCCTAAATAGATTTAGCTCTATCCTCTCTATTTTGAGGCGGGAGTTTTATGGACGCTTATCTGTGATAAAAAGTGACCGAAATGTAAGACGGCGACTCCCTGAGGGTTGAGCGCAGTCTGAAGATCCACTTTTGCTAGGTGGTATTGAGCAAAAGTTAGCTGAAGACAAGCCCTCGGGAAAGCGTCGGTCTGAAGTGAAGGTCACAATCATTGTTCGAATTTTGACATTCATTCAAATAAGAACTGTGTTTAATATGATAATTCAATAACAAGTAAGTACACCCATCATCTAATCTATATATAAGTAGTGTAGGTTAGATAGTGATACGATATGAAGTTAAACAACACAGTGACAATGAGTGTAAAAGTAGATCTTCGCCATGCCAAAGTTGTATTAAAAATAGCTAAAGTAAGCGAAAAAAGAACGTGTTAGCTTGAAAATCTAGCAGTCTGATATGAAAAGGTATGTCAGGCTGCCCATCTTATTTTAACAAGGAGGTGAAACGAACCTATGAAAAACGAGTTTCATTTTGAATTATTCGGTGATTACGCTCTTTTTACGGATCCCCTCACGAAAATTGGCGGGGAGAAGCTTTCGTATAGCGTGCCGACGTACCAAGCTCTGAAAGGAATTGCTGAGAGTATTTACTGGAAACCGACGATTATGTTTGTCATTGACGAGCTTCGTGTTATGAAGCCGATTCAAATGGAGTCTAAGGCTGTCCGACCGATCGATTACGGTGGTGGGAATACACTTGCCAATTATACGTATTTAAAGGACGTTCATTACCAAATCCGCGCCCATTTTGAATTTAATCCTCATCGTCCAGATTTGGCTTTCGATCGTATAGACGGTAAGCATTACAGTATTTTGCAACGTTCGTTAAAAGCAGGAGGACGTCGAGATATTTTCCTTGGAGCCAGAGAGTGCCAAGGGTATGTGGCGCCATGTGAGTTTGGGAGTGGTACAGGTTTTTATGATGAAGAGGGAAAGCACCATTTAGGAACAATGGTTCACGGGTTTAACTATCCTGATGAGACCGGACAAAGCCAGTTAGATGTGCGTTTATGGTCTGCCGTGATGGAGAATGGCTATATTAAGTTTCCAAAGCCAGAAAAGTGTCCGATTGTTCGTCCTATCAAAGAGATGGAGCCGAAAGTATTTAATTCTGAGAATATCCAATCCGCTGAGCAATTACTCCATGATTTAGGAGGTGAATAAGATGAGTTGGTTACTTCACTTATATGAAACATATGAAGCGAGTCTTGATCAAGTAGGGAAAACGGTGAAGAAGGGAGAGGATCGGGAGTATACATTGCTGCCAGTCTCTCATACGACGCAAAATGCCCATATTGAAGTGACGATTGATGAAGATGGGGACTTCCAAGATGCACGGGTACTAAGTAAAGCAAGTACATTAATTCCTTGTACAGATGAAGCGGCTAGTCGGTCAGGTTCAAAAGTGGCACCGTACCCACTTCACGACAAATTAAGTTATGTAGCGGGTGACTTTCTCAAGTATGGAGGGACAGTTAAAAAGCAAGACAATGTTCCCTTTGATGCCTATATCAATCAATTAGCTGAGTGGGCAAACTCACCGTATGCCACGGAAAAGGTGACGTGCATATATACGTATTTGAAGAAAGGCCGATTAATTGAGGATTTGGTCAGTGAGCGGGTGCTTGTAGTTGATGAAAATGAGCAATTGATTGAAAAATGGGACAAAACATATGAAGAAAAAATCGGTGAAAAACCGGCTATTTTTTCAAGTGGAGCTACCGACCAATTTAGCGCATTCGTAAGGTTCAATGTTTACCATCCTGAGTCGTTAGATGACGTGTGGAAAGACACAGACATGTATGATTCTTTCATCGCTTATTATCGTGACAAATTAGGAGAAGAGGATATTTGTTACGTGACAGGTGAGCGGCTTCCTAGTACAGAGCGGCATGCGAACAAAATTCGCCATGCAGCAGACAAAGCGAAATTAATATCTGCCAATGACAATACGGGTTTTACATTTCGAGGCCGTTTTAAGACAAGCCGAGAAGCGGTTGGCATTAGCTATGATGTGTCCCAAAAAGCTCATAATGCCCTAAAATGGCTGATCCATCGTCAAGGGAAAACGATCGATAATCGAGTTTTTCTTATTTGGAGTAATGACAACAGTCCTGTGCCTAACTTAGATGACGATGCGATGGATATTATGGCTCATACAACTAGGGAATTGGAAAGGGACCCAGATACGGGAGAGATTTTTGCAGGTGAAGTAAAAAAAGCAATCGCAGGGTATTGTCATGACTTAGACTACCAACCCGAGGTCAACATTCTTGTGATTGATTCTGCCACAACCGGAAGAATGGCGGTCCTATATTATCGGCATCTAAATAAAGAACTTTATTTAGAACGATTAGAACAGTGGCATGATGCATGTGCATGGGAACATCGGTATCGAAAGGACGGAAAGGATTTTGTTTCATTTTACGGGGCACCCGCAACGAAAGATATTGCGTTTGCTGCATATGGACCAAGGGCCAGCGAAAAAATCGTCAAAGGGCTAATGGAACGCATGCTCCCTTGTATCGTTGATAAACGCCCCATTCCGCAAGACATTGTCAGAAGTGCTTTTCAACGAGCATCAAACCCTGTCTCAATGGAGCGGTGGGAATGGGAAAAAACGTTGAGTATTACATGTGCACTTATTCGAAAGATGTACATGGAAAAGAAGGAGGAGTGGACTGTGCCACTGGATAAACAGTCAACGGATCGTAGTTACTTGTTTGGACGTTTGCTAGCAGTTGCCGATGTACTAGAGAGAGGGGCGCTCAGTAAAGATGAAACGAGAGCAACCAATGCCATTCGTTATATGAACTCTTTTTCAAAGAATCCTGGACGTACTTGGAAAACGATTCAGGAAAGTCTCCAGCCATATCAAGCTAAATTGGGGACAAAGGCAACTTATTTATCAAAATTAATTGACGAGATTAGTGATCAATTTAGCGTAGAAGAATTTAACAACACGCCTTTAACTGAAAAATATTTGCTAGGTTTTTATAGCCAACGTCGTGACTTATATAAGAAAAAAGAGGAGGAAACAAACTGATGAGTACACTTGACCACAAGATTGATTTTGCCGTTGTTGTATCTGTTTCTAAAGCAAATCCAAATGGTGATCCGCTTAACGGCAATCGCCCGCGCCAAAACTATGATGGACATGGAGAAATCTCCGATGTGGCGATTAAACGAAAGGTTCGTAATCGTCTGCAGGACATGGGAGAAGCTATATTTGTTCAGTCTGATGATAGAAAGATAGATGATTTTAAAAGTTTACGAGACCGGGCAGATGCTCACCCGGAGTTGGCGAAAATGTTGAAAGCGAAAAATGCATCTTCTGATGAGTTTGCAACCATTACTTGTCAACAATGGTTGGACGTTCGTGCTTTCGGACAAGTATTTGCCTTTAAAGGGGCGAACCTATCCGTCGGCGTCCGTGGACCTGTTTCCATTCATACAGCGACGAGCGTTGATCCAATTGACATCGTTAGCACTCAAATCACGAAAAGTGTTAACTCTGTTACTGGGGAAAAACGTAGCTCTGACACAATGGGGATGAAGCACCGTGTTGATTTTGGCGTTTATGTGTTCAAAGGAAGTATTAATACCCAACTGGCTGAGAAAACGGGCTTTACACATGAGGATGCCGACAAAATCAAGCAAGCTCTCATCACACTTTTTGAAAATGACAGTTCTTCGGCACGCCCTGATGGCAGTATGGAAGTCTATAAAGTGTATTGGTGGGAGCATTCTTCAAAACTTGGGCAATACTCATCTGCTAAAGTACACCGTTCGTTAAAAGTAGAATCGCGTATAGATACACCAAAAACCATTGATGATTATCGCATTGAGTTGGACGAACTAGATGGTTTAAATGTTGATGTTATCGATGGCCAGTAATGAGGAAGACCACTATTTGATGTTGTCAGGCTTGCAGCATTTTCAATTCTGTAAAAGGCAGTGGGCGCTGATACATATCGAACAGCAATGGGAAGAAAATGTGAGAACGATTGAAGGGCAACACCTCCATCGAAAAGCGGATCAGCCGTTCATTAAGGAAAAGCGGGGAAGTAAACTGACTGTCCGAGCGATGCCAATTCAATCTCGACAGCTCCAAATAAGTGGTATTTGCGATGTAGTCGAATTTGTGGAGCACCGAGACGGTGTAAGTCTTTCAGGTGTAACCGGAACTTATCAAGCATATCCTGTTGAGTATAAGCGTGGGAAACCGAAGAAAGGCGACGAAGATGTGGTTCAGTTAGTCGCTCAAGCCATGTGTCTTGAAGAAATGCTTGTATGCCGCATTGACAAAGGCTATTTATTTTACAATGAGATTAAGCATCGCGTGGAAGTGCCAATCACGGATGAATTAAGAAATAATGTGATTAAAATGGCGAAAGAAATGCATCATTATTATGGGAATCGGCACACCCCAAAAGTGAAAACAGGCCCCTTTTGTAAAAATTGTTCATTACAACATGTATGTTTGCCAAAACTGATGACCAAACGCACAGTGAAAAGTTATATAGAGGGGAGGCTGGGCGAATGAAAAAGTTATTAAATACTTTGTATGTGACTCAGCCTGATACGTATTTATCACTTGACGGTGATAACGTCGTGTTGTTGAAAGAACAAGAAAAGCTCGGTAGACTCCCTCTGCATAATTTGGAGGCCATTGTCAGTTTTGGGTATACAGGTGCAAGCCCCGCTTTAATGGGCTATTGTGCAGATCGAAACATTTCAATCACGTTTCTAACGAAAAACGGGCGTTTTTTAGCGAGAGTGGTGGGAGAAAGTCGGGGTAATGTCGTGTTAAGAAAGACCCAATACCGTATATCCGAAAATGAACAACAGTCAACGAGCATTGCACGAAATTTTATTATAGGGAAAATATACAATAGCAAATGGATACTTGAACGAATGACGAGGGAACATGCCTTACGTGTTGATGTTGACAAGTTTAAAACAGTGTCTCAGCTTATGTCCCTTATTTTACAGGAAGCCCGTAGCTGTGATAATTTAGAAAGTTTGCGTGGCTGGGAAGGGCAAGCAGCGATCAACTACAATAAAGTGTTCGATGATATGATTTTACAGCAAAAAGATCATTTCTCCTTTCATGGACGATCGAGAAGACCACCAAAAGACAACGTGAATGCAATGCTGTCGTTTGCCTATACGTTACTTGCCAATGATGTTGCGGCTGCACTGGAAACTGTCGGTCTTGATGCCTATGTAGGTTTTATGCATCAAGACCGCCCAGGGCGAGCGTCGCTTGCATTAGATCTCATGGAAGAGTTACGAAGTATTTATGCAGATCGTTTTGTACTGTCACTTATTAATCGTAAGGAGATGACTGCGGAAGGCTTCTATAAAAAAGAAAACGGTGCTGTCTTGATGACTGATGAAGCGCGTAAAACATTTTTAAAGGCGTGGCAAACGAAGAAGCAAGAAAAAATTACCCACCCTTATCTCGGAGAAAAAATGTCATGGGGACTTGTTCCTTATGCACAAGCCTTAATGTTAGCGCGTTTCTTGCGTGGAGATTTAGATGAATACCCACCATTCTTGTGGAAGTAGGTGACAAGATGCTTGTCTTAATCACGTATGATGTGCAAACGTCAAGTATGGGAGGCACGACGAGGCTAAGAAAAGTGGCCAAAGCCTGTCAAAATTATGGACAGCGCGTGCAAAATTCCGTTTTTGAATGTATCGTTGATTCGGCACAACTAACCTCGTTAAAATTGGAGCTAACAAGTTTAATTGACGAAGAAAAAGATAGTTTGCGCATCTATCGCTTAGGAAACAACTACAAAACAAAAGTGGACCATATCGGAACTAAACCATCACTAAAGTTAGAAGATCCACTCATTTTTTAATGGTGCGAACCCTAAGCGCACATAAAATCCCTAGGGGACCCGCACCGAAAATAGAGCGGAATATGTAAAAGTGTGTAATGGATTTAAAAGGAATGGTGTGTTTTTATAAAGATAGAGCGAAACTTACCCTAAAGTGGGCGGAATATTCCCTTATATTAGGATGTTTTCGCTGTCGCACTCTTTATGAGTGCGTGGATTGAAATTTTTATTTATGTCCTATACATTATTTATTGGCCACGTCGCACTCTTTATGAGTGCGTGGATTGAAATTATAGTCGCTTGTATTTGTGGCATGTTACCCATGTCGCACTCTTTATGAGTGCGTGGATTGAAATAGACACACGGGAGGCAATAGCTTGCATTGGGTCGCGTCGCACTCTTTATGAGTGCGTGGATTGAAATGATCATACAGGTGATGGTAGAGTGTTGGTACGACAGGGTCGCACTCTTTATGAGTGCGTGGATTGAAATTGTAACGGATTCATCAAACTCACTTAATGGAATTGTCGCACTCTTTATGAGTGCGTGGATTGAAATAAACAACTCGATTTTTGTTATTGTCTTTTCCCTGTCGCACTCTTTATGAGTGCGTGGATTGAAATAGACCTACTCAGGGAGCGCATCTACGTTTATTCGGTCGCACTCTTTATGAGTGCGTGGATTGAAATCACCTCGCCGGGAAGAGTCGCGTCCATCTCGTTAAGTCGCACTCTTTATGAGTGCGTGGATTGAAATAACACAACCGTTTGTGCCGACGGGCCATATACATTGTCGCACTCTTTATGAGTGCGTGGATTGAAATACTTTTTCCACCTAACATATCTCTAGTCTCAGGGTCGCACTCTTTATGAGTGCGTGGATTGAAATCAGTTAATCATGTTATCCTCTCCTTTAAGTGTAATGTCGCACTCTTTATGAGTGCGTGGATTGAAATCTCCTGAATGGACTTTCTCGCTTCCTGTTGATAGGTCGCACTCTTTATGAGTGCGTGGATTGAAATTAGTTGTTAATGAATAGTACAACCAAACACAAGGTCGCACTCTTTATGAGTGCGTGGATTGAAATACAGGATGATGCTGACGAATGGCGATATAACGAGGAGTCGCACTCTTTATGGAGTGCGTGGGTTGAAATATGAAAAAGACGAACAAATCAATCAAGTTTTAGAACAACTTAGGGCGGCAGACCCAGTAAACGAAATGTTTTCCGATGCTTTAGAAGAAACACAAATTGCTTTAGTGATTGCTATGGGAGGTGCAAAAGAGCATTGGAAATACATGGGATCTCACTTTTTTGGGGCTTTTTATGGTTTTAAGGAAGGTACAATCAATCGTGAAGAGTTGTTAGAAAAAGTACAAGAAGCTATTAAGGAAGATTTAAAAGGCGAGATACCAACCACCATTGTGAAAGGTTAAAATCTCATGTTGTTATCTGGTGTTCTCTGCAGAAGCTCTTCGAGATTAAAGGAGATTTTATATCACCTCGCAATACTATTATATAAAAAGATTTTTGAAAATATATTTATTTGGTTTTACAAAGTTAATATTAAATGCGTTGCGTTACGGACTTAAAGTGTGATTTTATGCTAATTGTGCAAAATTATGTGGTAGCTTTGTCGTAATGGTAGAATGAGGAACGCCACAATATAAAAGATGGTATTAGAGTTTTAATAGAGTTAAATATGAGATTTCATGTAGTTTTTATAAAGTTTGAATAATCGATTAGCAGTTAAGATTAAGACATACCAAACAAAGGAGTGAAACATATGGCAAAAAACCGAGGTAACACAGACTTTAATTTAACAGCTACGAAAACAGGAACGAAATCTTTAAGAATTAAATGGAGTAGAAGTACTAATCAAGAAAAAGTGTTGACTGTTCAACGTGCAGGGGACGGTAAGACAATTTATACCAAAACGTACACGAGTAAACAAAACAGTGGGAACGTAACAATACAATGTCCTTATTTTGGAGAGTATAAGGTCTCAATAAAGACGTCTCGAGGACATCAGCATGACCATATTTTTAGATGGGTACGTTTAAGCGGCTCGAAAACTTCAACAAAAACTTATACTAAAAGTGATATAGACAAAATTAAAAAAGGAAAGCTTATATTAAATTTAGTCCTTATAGGGACAGGGTTGACCGGCAGAATAGCCTTTACAGTAGCAGCTACAACTATTGCGATTTCACAAGCTGTAAGAGAGTACTATACTTACGATACTGAATGGGATAAATTGCCATCTCCTAGAGCAGGACAAAAAATACGCTTGAAAATTGAACATACAAAAGATAATAAGTTGAAGTATACATGGACAGCGTTAACTGAAAAAAATGCAAAAATAGCAACCAAAACTATTACAAGGTCTTACATTGCATATCCAAAATAAAAAGAAAAGGTGTTTTAAATAACACCTTTTCTTTCTTTCCACATCTTGAAATGCTTGAAAATTCTGTAGCTTCCGTATCCATAAATTACAACACTTAATAGTATGATAATAAAAGAAGAAAAATCAAATAGATTAAATATATTCACCTCTAGAAAAACAAATTGAATAGTAACCAAAATTAAGAGCGCTGCTAAAGCTATAATAGCTATTAGATGCCTTACTGGCTTATTCTTAAATATTCCAGATTCACTTATAAGTATTACTAACATAATTACTAAAAAAGATATCATGAACCATGTGTCTATAATGATCGACCCCTTTTTTAAAATTTGATACCCAATACATTAATAATATATTTGCTATCTAACAAAAATCATAAAAGTATTGATTATATTATACTCCTAATGTAAAATATTAATATAGGAACGTTTGTTCTCTTTTGTGAAGGGGGACTAAGATGAATGAATTAGATATAATCTCAATTGTAGGTAATTTTGGATTCCATATAGGTTTATCTATATATTTACTTATTAAATTATAACAAAGATTCAAAGAATTAGAATCTGTAACTCACCAATTAATTCAACATATGAAATAAATCAACAAAGTCGCACTCTCTATGAGTGCACGGATTGAAATTCTAGGAGTGCGACTCTCACTAACAAGGGAGGAATGCAATTGAACCAGGCTTTACTAGTTATTGATGCGCAACAAGATTTAATAGAGGGAAATATGGAAGGGGAACAAGCGGTTTTTGAAAAAGAGAGGCTCATTGCGAACATTAATAGTGTGATTGAAAAAGCGATACATGACTCAGTCAGTGTTACCTTTATAAGAGATTTAGATGTGGCTGGTGGAAAAGGAGCAGGGTTCCAGATACATGAGGAGCTCTTCATGGTCATTACAATGTGGACCATTTTTCAGTGGTGAGAAATAGTCAGGACGATCTGTTTACCCCGATACATCATCGTTACCGGTAATAGATACCCTTTGATAGCAGATGCAACCCCATGGACTAATTGTAAAATATCATATGGAAATGTACGGTACCCGATTTTCTTAAGACGAGAAGGTCGGTTTTTTCGTTAATAACTTAAGAGGACGCTGTGAGGGGCTACTATTGGTGAAGTTAAAACATGACAAATTCAAAAAATAGAGGAATAGGTTAGCAAACTTGCCAAAAATACCTTGAAAATAGATTTTTTTACGATAATATTAAGTTAGCAATGAGATAGTTTGAGAAGGACGGGCTTGAAAGCAATATATAGCTTTAAGGCGTAATAGCCTCTTAATATGTCATACTGTCACGACATTGGCTCCCATGTGCCTTCTATTATTAGGATTTTATAAATAGAGAGTTAAAAATACATAGGATTATGTGAGGGAATGCACAAATCTCTATTTATCACAGATAAGCGTCCGTAAACCTCCCGGCTCAAAATAGAGAGGAGAGGTAACTCTATTTAGGCAGGAGATAACGGCGGCTAATGCCCTGATTAACTCGGGCCAACAGGATGTTGGTCACATAAGCGTTTTCGCAGGACGCGAAGACGTTAGCTTGTGTTCCTTATCAGTGGGAGAAGAACGAAAACTCCCACTGATTGAAGGTTCGTTTTATACAAAAACAATCTAATCAAAATATAAATTTACTAACACTTCAGAAGCTGGTGATAAGCATGGATGAAAGAGATGCCGTTTTAGAAATCGAAAAGTTATCAAAAGAGTATGAAGGTCCAAATTATAAGGTGCAAGCATTAAAAAATGTCTCCTTTCAAGTATATAAAGGTGAGATTTTAGCGGTGATGGGGACAAGTGGATCGGGGAAAAGCACATTATTAAATATATTAGGAGCACTTGATGAACCAACTTCAGGTAAGGTGAAGCTGCAAGGGCAATTTGATAAAAATCAATTTAGTGAGCCATCAGCGTCATTATACAGGCAGGAGAATATTGGATTTGTCTTCCAGTCTTTTCACTTGTTAAAGGATTTAACGGTGGAAGAAAATATAGCGATACCGTTAATTTTAAAGGAGATGGACCAAAAAGAGATTGATACAAAAGTTTCGGACATCATAGCGCTAATGGGGTTAACTGAATGGCGTAACCACCGGCCGATCCAGCTTTCAGGTGGCCAACAACAGCGTGTAGCGATTGGGCGAGCTATCATTACAGAGCCGCCGATTCTTTTAGCGGACGAGCCAACCGGAAATCTTGATTTTAACACATCGAAAGATATTTTGAATGTACTCGTCAAAATGAGAGATAAATTCAATCAAAGTATTATTGTGGTGACTCATGACCCGACGGTTGCCACATATGCTGATAGAGTGCTATTTTTCCAGGATGGGACAATAAAAGATAAGTATAAATGTACACAAAAGAATGACTTAGATATGATTTTAGCTAAGTTCAAAAAACTGACAGAAAGTGATCACTAACATGTCCAATTTAAGAAAACTTGCATTGAAGCTCATTTATAGAAATAAATGGATTATTATTTCCTCAATCGTCTGTATCCTCATTGCGACGACGCTTGTGATGACGATGTTGTTATACACGTTTAGCTCAAAAGAAACATTAGAGAATGATTTGCGAGCCCTTTACGGGGATATGGACTTGGCTGTCGGTTTTAATATAGAGCAAGAGGACAGATTAACATCAGACTTTATTGATGACTTAGCTAAATTAGACGACATGAAAGCCATGTCTAAAGTATCTATTTCTCATCTGACTCTCGATGAATCCAATGTGTCACTATACACTGTTGGTGTAGAAAATGATGACCTTGCCAAAAGTCGCTATCATTTTACATATGATTTGGGTAAAGAAGATGCCATCTTAAATAAAGACTTAGCGGAAGCTCTTCAACTAGAAGTAGGAGAGGCTTTGGCTATTGAAGGTGCCACTTTTCGCTTAAATGAAATTATAGATGATATTGAGGGTGCGGTGAGTACACCAGATCTTCTTATTCTACAGCACGAAGTCGTCAATGAGTTTCTGCGAGAGAACGAAGCTGTAGATGTTGAGGCGACATATCTATTAGTAAAAGCTCATGACAATGCCAATGTATTGGAGCTTGCTAGCGATATACGGGAAAACAATCCTCACGTTAGGATTGATATAACGGAAGAAGACCACTATGTTAAAGAGAATCTAGCTAATATGATGACCTTTATCATTGTCTTGAGTTTCCTTGTCCTTATCGTGGCTTCTTTATTAGTCGTTTCGAACCTAGAACTGTTGCTGTATAAATTAAGAAATCAACTTGCCATCTTACGTGCCCTTGGTGCTACAGTCACACAGGTGAGTAAGGTGATTCTCATTCAAGGAAGTATAATTAATGTGGCTGGGGTTTCTTTAGGTATTATGTGTACGTTAGTCGGGCAAGGTCTGTCGAAAAGGGTTATTGAAAATTGGCTTGATTTACCTACAGCGGCAGTGACGTATAACGTAATAAGTGCCATTCTAATTGGTGGCGTCTGTTTGCTCGTTTTTCAACTGTTTATTATGATTTCTGTTTATAGAAGTACGACGATCTTACCGATCAAAATTATGCAGCAAAATGAAAAGCTCGATTATCGATCGCCAAATACGATAAGTAAGCTAGCGAAATTAGTGATCATTCTCTCCTTAATATGTATGGCTTTTAGTATTGTCAGTCCTTATTATGCGCAATTTGTTTTAGTTTCAGCTCTTCTAATGATGATGGGTATTTATATGATCTTCCCTGTTTATCTTAATCAGGGGCTTATGTGGATATTGCCACAGGTGAAAAGATGGTTTGGTAAGGAAGCATATATAGCTGTTAAAAATATGGTTCCTCAAATGAAAAAGAATACGCTCATTATATTAGCGATTTCTTCCTTAATGGTGATTGCCATTTTCGGGTCTGTGATGTTAAATACGATCCACCAAAATCAATTAGATTATGTAGAAAGTCAATTTCCAACGCCAATTGTATTGGAAAGTCGGCTAGATTACGAGACACAAATTGACGACGAACAGTTAAGAGAGGCTGTGACAGCGTTAGAAAGTGTGACAAACGCCAGTGTTTTGAGCACATTTGGGTTAGTAGAATATAAAAGTGATAATGGCTATACGTCGATAGATTATCGCTTAGGAGATCTAAATATTGTGTTAGCTGAACAAAGTGATCGTGTACTTTCAGAGGAAGAATTGGAAACGACGGTGTTAATTTCACATGATTTCGCCAAAGAGAATGAGTTAGAGGTAGGTGATCAAATTCCGTTAGGGTTATTCTCAGAAGATGACCAGCAAATTATTCCTAAAGGGACTTTTCGAGTTGGTGGAGAAATCGATGAGGAAGATGCACCTATTTATATGGATTGGTCTAATGAGAGTTTCAAGGATGACTTTATTAAATTTAACCAGATGTTTGTGGATTCTTCAGATGTCTCTCGCACCTTACAGGAACTAGAAGAGGTTAAAAGACAATTTCCTGAGTTGAAAGTAAATAGCTATGAAAAAACTTCCGCTGAAATGGGTCGTATGTTTTTGCAAAGGTGGGCCATCTTTATTATCGTCATGGGCACACTAGTGATATCGGCTATTATCGGTATATGTAATTCTTTAATGAACAATGTGCTTTCAAAACGTAAAGAATTTGCGATTTTAAGAGCGATAGGTGTGACTAAAAAAGGCATCAATAAAATCATCACGACGCAAGTGATGCTGTATATAAGTGCAGGGATTCTTTTAGGGATTCTAATGGGAAGTATTCTGATTCTCATTATCTCATTAATAGACCTTGGGACGTTATCTATAAACTATCGCATCCTATTAATTATTGTGCTCGCTCTGTTAATTCCAAATATGATTCTGGCTAGAGTATTAGGGAAACATATTAATGACGAAAAGGTCTCAACAGCACTTACGGCTGATAATAAGTAGTTCATAACGATCGTTAATCCTAAATGTGTTAAAGGCATTTTCTCCTCAAGGCGTAGCTTAGGTGGTGCTGAGGCGCCATCTGATTTCTCGATGTTTTCAGCTTGTTGACAAGAGTTTGCCAACACATGAGATCTTATTTTCAAATCTGGCGAGTTAATTAATAGGGTGTTTTGTGGTCATCTATTAAAGTGAAGAGCCCCTTCAAATGACGTACCCATTTTACTCGCACCTCTTCTTACGGTAGGCGTATTAGAGAGGTGCTTTTTAATCACGATAAGCGGCCGTAAACCTCCCAGCTCAAAATAGAGAGAAGAGGTAACGTTATTTAGGCGGGAGCTAATGTCCTGATTGACTCGGGCCAACAGGATGTTGGTCACAAAAGCGTTTTCGCAGGACGCGAAGACGTTAGCTTGTGTTCCTTATCAGTGGGAGAAGAACGAAAACTCCCATTGAATGAAGGTTCGTTTTATCTCGTTTTCTATTAGGCGTAACCGATCTTTTTATGAGATCGGTTTTTTCCCATGTAAGTGTTAGAAGGACTAAAAGGAGCTCATGTTGAATGTTATCAACATAACAAAATTCAAAAATGGAGGAGGACGTATGACGCTTAAAACGAGTATGTTAGCGCAGTTAAAAACGTGTCATCGTGAAAATGCGTGGTATGTGGCGACGCTTAATGCCATTGATGAGTTGACAGAGGAACAGGCGATGTGGAAGCCACAGGAGGCCGATTATTCGATATGTGAGCTGACCAATCATATTATCTATTATAGTGACCGTTACTTAAAGCGATTTAAAGGAACAGAAGACGATGAAATCCACAAAGATAATACGTTTAAAGGCAGTGAGGGAATGAGTTGGTATGATACCGTCGAACGCTTAACAGTGATCACCTCGGAATGGGTGAAAGTAGTGGGAGAAGCAGATGAGCAAAAGCTCTTTGACTGGGCAGTTGACATCGCTCACTTGACGACTCACACCGCTTATCATACAGGGCAAATGGTTGTTCTCCGTAAATGGCAACATGCTTGGCATGACAAAAACGGGGTGAAGTATAATCCTTAAATGTTTTAAGGGTTATAGCTCCCCTCAATGCGTAGCATAGGCGGTAACGTTTAATTAGGTGGCGTCGAAACAAGTTCACATAAAAAGAAAGGTGGAGGTATAGATGGAGGATCTTCGTTATCCAATCGGTCAATTTGAGGAAAATGCTTATTCACTAGAGCAAGTAAACGGGTGGATAGAAGAGATGGCCAAGTTCCCCGAAGACTTGAGGGGAGCTGTGAAAGGATTAACTGATCAACAGCTTGATACACCTTATCGGGAAGGCGGCTGGACGGTTAGACAAGTGGTTCATCACTTGCCAGATAGTCATATGAACGCGTATATTCGATGTAAATGGGCACTTACCGAAGACAAGCCAACGATTAAGCCTTATTTGGAAGCTGAATGGGCGGAGCTGCCGGATGCTTCAATGCCGGTGGATGTCTCATTAGCTTTATTAGACGCTTTGCATAACAGATGGACGACCCTTCTAACGAGTTTAGAGCCAGTTGATTTAGAAAAAACATTCCGTCACCCTGAATCAGGTATTGTGAAATTAGGTATTAGTATTGGTATTTATGCGTGGCATGGTCGTCATCATCTCGCCCATATTACCTCCCTTCGCCAGCGGATGGGGTGGGAAAAATAAAAATGCGGAAGGGGCATTATGTCATGTCCAAAAGTAGCTGAGGAAATGAAAAAGGGCTTCTTCCCAAATCAAGCTGTTTGGTTTGGGAAGAAGCCCCTTCATCTATTCACTATAGAGATATAGGATATGCCCCTTAAATCACTTGTTTTTACTTTCATCGGCTATGTGGTTTTAAAAGGACTTAATTATCCTGAATGGTTATATCATTGTGGCTTAATATTTTTCTCACTTTTACTTCGTCTTGATCGAGGATACCATATAAAACAGGATCCATGACATAGCTTTTTAGTTCTTCTCCCATTTCATAGGTTAAGAGAGGGGTGAGCGTATAAAAATCATACATCTTTTCAGTATGAAGACTATCAATCACTAAATGGTACGTCTCATCCGCAGCGATGGTTTCATGTTGGTTAAAATCATAGCTTATCACTTCACCTGTATCACTTATTGAGATTAACTCTATGGCCTGGTCTCGGGTGTTTTCTAAATGGACGTCTAGACTAGGCTCGGGATAGGCGATTGTGTTTTCTCCCACTTGTTCAAGATCTTCTGTTACCGAATAAGTTGTCAAAACCACTTCCCCTATATCATACGTAAGTGTCTCTCCGTCTTCGAAGAATAAGGACAGTGTCTCGGCTTTTTCTATTTCATCGCCATTGACGGTTAATGTCAAGATAAAGTTGATCAATTGATAGCCTTCATCAGTCATACCAGCATCAATCGTATAATCCACGATCTCAATATTCTCATTATTTAAAGAGACGTCAGCAACGGCCTCACTGTCAAAATTTTTCTGGCTGTCTGGGTCGTTCAGCGCAAAAATATTAAAAGGGATCGTCTCTTCTTCCTCTAAGGCAGCGCTCATATAATTGTTTGAAAATAAAAGACGTGTCTCGTTCTCATCGGAGGGGGACGTGTTGATGTTAATGATGAAAGCAATTGCCGCTAGTATGATGATTAAAAGCAAAGTTCCTAAAAAGATCTTTTTCATTTTATTCATGTCTCCGTTCACTTTTTTGTAGACAACTTGTAAGTGAGTGTCTTTTCTGGGCGCATCATGATAGCCAGTCTTTGAGCTAAGTAACGTGTTATCCGATAACGTTTAACTTGGAAAAAAGAGGCTGAGGATTCGCTTTTATCAGTTGGGGGATCAGGTTAAGAACTCGCTCTGAGATATAGACGGAAAAAATTCTCTTAAATAGTCATTAGCTATGCCAATAGCTTAAATAGACGGAAAGATTCCGTTAATGGCTCGGGAAATCTAAAAAATGGGTCGTTTTTCTTTGGATAATCGGAAAATTTCCCCTTATATTCACCAAAATGAGCTCTCTGCTACTTCTAACCGAAAAATTTCCGCTTATTTTACTCTCACTAATGACTCGATTATTGACAAGACACCTTCTCTACAGGTAAAGACATTTAAACCAAGGTTTTTAATAATGATAAGCCAACCTATTATAGGATGTCACGAATGTTATCTAGATTAATGTTCCTTTAACTCTATGGTAATCCTCTAAATCCACTACCTGGGTTCTCTTCTTTGGCTCTAAACAACTAGAATCATTAAAATGATGACATTATTGTATCACAGATAACCCTCCGTAAAACTCTCGGCTCAAAATAGAGGGGGGAGCTAACGGCTGCTAATGTCTGATTTTAAAATTACCAATCAGTGGAGTTCCTCTCACTGATTGAAGGTTCGTTTTATGCAATGCTGTTGAGTTTATAAGAAAAACATGTGAAAAATTATTATGGAAATTAGAAGACGTCTCACGTTTAATTCTAAGTGGAAAATCCATCATCCCTATATGAGTGCACGTGTTTATTCCATCCGAGAATGGCTACACTAACGACAAGATAAGTAAATGTCTTGAACGAGAAGGAGAGTAGCCAATGGATGCTTCAAGTCAGTATCGTATGGAAAATGACACGTTAGGAAGTATTATGGTACCTAAATCAGCTTACTATGGGTCACAGACGCAGCGAGCGATCGACAACTTTAACATTAGCGGCATCACATTACCGCGGGTGTTTATAAAAGCGCAAGGCATTATTAAAGCGGCCAGTGCCACGACTAATATGGCGATGGGGACATTAGCCCCCGATATGGGAAAAGCCATCGTTCAAGCAGCTGAGGAAGTGATTGAGGGAAAGTGGGATAATGAGTTTGTCGTAGACGTGTATCAGGCAGGTGCAGGGACGTCGCAAAATATGAATGTCAATGAAGTGATCGCAAGCCGAGCAACAGAGCTTGTGGGCGGCACGCAGCGCGTTAACCCAAATGATCACGTCAATATGTCCCAGTCCACTAACGATACGTTCCCGTCAGCGCTTAACATGGCTGCCGCCGAAGAGATAACAGCACGGCTCCTTCCTGTTCTTAACCAGTTACAAGAAGCTTTCCAAAAGAAAGCCGATCAGTTTATGCCTATCTTAAAAGCGGGAAGAACTCATTTACACGACGGTGTCCCCATTCGATTAGGGCAGGAGTTCTCAGGTTATGCTGAAACCGTTAATACTGTGAGGCAACAGCTTACAGAGAGATTAGATGGGCTATATGTAATTGGCTTAGGTGGAAATGCTATAGGGACAAAGGTGAATTTACAGCCTGGCTACATACCAAAGGTGATGGAAGAAATTCGAAAGCGGACGAATATGCCGTTTCGCGAACCAGCTAACATCTTTTCATTTATGCAAAATATGAATGAGCCTATTCGGTGTATGCTCACACTGAAAGAATTGGCGACCCATTTAATTAAAATAACGAGCGACTTACGATTACTTAGCTCAGGACCTCGGACAGGATTAGCCGAAATTACGCTGCCGCCAGTCCAGCCTGGATCAACGATTATGCCTGGGAAAGTCAATCCAGCGATATTAGAAATGACACACATGGTGTGCTGCCAAGTGATTGGCTATGAAACAGCCGTTGCTACGGCAGGTATTGCCGGACAATTAGAGATTAATGTAATGATGCCAGTCATTGCCCATACCTTCCTCCATGCGATCGACTTAATGGTCAATGCCATCAATACGCTTGTCCCAAAATGTATTAACGGCATTGATGTGAATCAAGCCAATTGTGAAAGGTGGATGAATGAGAGCTTATCACTCGTCACAGGACTCAGCCCGTCTTTAGGCTATGATATGGCCTCGCAAATTGGCATGAGTGCGGATGAGGAGAATAAAACGATTAAACAAATCCTTATGGAAAAAGGGCTGTTAACCGATGAGGTGATACAAGCGATTGATCCAAAAGGAATGGCGTGATCAAAATGTTTAGCTTCGTTTTACGTAACCAGCACTGTCATTGGTCTGATGACTAATGGCAGTGCTGGTTTTTTACCCGAATCCGTGATAAGTGTTGATATGCCATCCATCTACTCGCTTTCCGCGGGCGGCTGGTGAGCCTCCTCGACCTGCGGTCTGTGGGGGTCTCACCCTTGCCTTTGATCCCGCAGGAGTCTCCTAGATTCCTGTCATATCAACTTCTATATATAATTTGTATTGGGCTTAATAAGCCTGATAAACTGATCATTTTTCAGGCTCAGAATCACTGTTAATGATATTTATTTAATGAGAAAACATAAATATATTCGTTTGAATATAGGAAACCACGGACTGTGAGTACCAAACTTTAAATATAGCCTTCTTGCGTGTGAGACCATTTTTGATGCAAGTGTCATTAAATTTTGAATCACAGTTTTCACTCGTCGACGAATTTTTTCTTCAGCGGGCATCCTCTTCTTTTAGATTTCTTGTCCAATAATACGAAGTAAATTATAAGCAAAGCAACCCAAGTGTAAAATGAGATCATTTGTACAAAATCTCTTTGAAGGGAATCGTTCAAGGTCTAAGTCCGTTTTTAATTTACTATAGAACTGCTCACAAGTACCATGTTCAATAATAGTCCCTATTCCAGTTCTAACAAAATTTTAGGCTACTTCATTTAGAATTTTCTATTTAATCGAAGCAGTGAATGGTGGCGACTCCAGCGGGAACAGCGCGAGCCGAAGGCCCCACAGACGCGTTTTTTGCGTCGAGGAGGCTGAGGCCGTGCCCGCGGAAAGCGTCCACCAGTAACGGATTCGAGTATTCACTCTACAAAGTTAAATCATAAGATTTTGAGGTTTGATACAAAGAGCAAATTATGTCATCACGGATGTAGGTTTTATTTAAGGTTCCCGTTGTTAGTGAATAGTCCCTATATCTACTTTTATAAAAATAATTCTTAACGACTATGTTTTATCGTATTAAATGGGAGTATAATAACGCTATTCCATAGTCATTTTTTGGTAAAGGTCAATTGGCAAAAGAAGTGATCAGCCGGATGCTGCCTAACACAAAGGATAATGACTATGTAGCTACCTGTACCTTGGTTGATTAAGTGAAAAATGACGTCATGAAAGAAGGAACAGACATGAAAAGAAGAGTAGGGTGGGGAAGCGTGGTAGTCGTTTTAGTGTCAAGTGTCGTCATAACGGCCTGTTCTACAGCGCAATCAGGAGACGAAGAAGTTAACTCATTAAATGGCAGTGGCACTCATGAAGAGGCAATAAAAGACGAACATGAGGGGCATTGGTCATATACTGGAGAAACTGGACCGACGCATTGGGGATCGTTAGACGCCTCTTATGAATTATGTGAACAAGAGCAGGAACAATCGCCGATCAACATTGAGACAGATGAGGTGACAACTACTGATGCTCATATCAGCATCGCCTATCAGCCGAGCTCGTTTGAGATCGAAAATAACGGTCATACGATTCAAGCTAATGCCCTAACAGAGGATAATACTATCTCGATAGAGGATGAGGATTATCAATTAATTCAATTTCACTTCCATGTCCCTTCTGAACACCAAAAAAATGGAGAACACTTAGACATGGAGCTTCATTTTGTCCATCAAAATCAAGAGGGGGAGCTGGCAGTGCTGGGTGTCCTAATGGAAGAAGGGGATGTGAACGACGCATTAACAGAGCTATGGGCTGAAATGCCACAAGAAGAGATGGATGAAACGATTGAATTAACGGATGCTATCGATCTTAATGCATTATTGCCAAGCAGCCATGAAGGCTTTCACTATGGTGGTTCTCTTACAACGCCTCCTTGTACTGAAGGTGTAAAATGGGTTGTCCTCGAAAAAACAATTTCCGTCTCGCAAGAACAAATTGACACATTCGCAGAGATCTTTCCAACCAATAATCGGCCTGTCCAACCGTGGAATGATCGGCATGTATACGAAGTGGCTATTGATTAAAACACGATTCATCTCAGAATCCAATTAATAGAGGTATTTTTTGAAGTTGACTAATGGGTGATGTCGGAACGCCATTAGTCATAGGGGAATATATGAATGGCATAAAACGACTTAACTATTTATCAGAAATAGCGGTAACGGGAGACTAACCGCTATTTTTTTAGAATGAAACTAACTGTGAAATAAATCGTAACTATATCGTGTGAGGTTGTAACATGTGCCCTACAAACGAGTGAGGTTGCTCTTTTGGATGATTGGTGCGAGTACAGTAACACATTGCGAACATGACTTAGGCGTGCTGCTGCTGCTGTTTTTTTTACATTTAGTGTGAGATAGAGTATGAACAGAACATCATCTGGGAATTCAACTATCAATTTCAATGGTGAGCATAAGTAAGACTAAAGTTTTATGAAGAAATAAACCGGAAGTGTCTTCCATTATGCTGCTAGATTATATATTATAAGTATCATGGCATTCTTTTCCTACATGAAGGTGTCCTTAGGAAAGAGAAGTCTATTACGTTTTGAAAACAAAATGCACTACGACTGTTGCTACATGAGTAATAGTTCAATTTTTTCGAGTTATAGGGGAGATCAACATGCGCGAAAATAAAATATACATCCTTCTTACTGATACAGGAACACTGCTTACAAAGATGATTAAGCTTTATACAAAAGCCCCCTATAATCATGCGTCAATTGCGTTTGATGAGCATTTGATTGAGGTGTACAGTTTCGGGAGAAAGACGCCTAGAAACCCTTTTATCGGGGGGTTTGTAAAAGAGAATTTGAGTGCCCATTATTTTAAACAGGCAAGGTGTGCTATTTACAGCTGTGATGTCACGACTGAACAATTCGAAAGCATGCAACAGTTTATTCATAAAATCGATAGGCAAAAGCACTTATACAGTTATAATTTATTAGGTTTATTTGCTATTACAATTAAGAAACGTTTTATACGTAAAAATGCGTTTTTTTGTTCCCAGTTTGTTGCAACCCTTCTTCAGGAATGCGGTATTCTAAATTATACGAAAGAGCCATTCTTTATGACGCCTCAAGACCTTATAGAGAATGAGAGGTTTCACCTCGTGTATCAAGGTGATTTAGAAAACTATTTTAAACATCATGACATGATTTTTCAAAACGAAAGCCAGCTCGTCATTTAATAAGGACATTATTCTCATTAATTATCCCACTGATTGAAGTTTAACTTTATATGGAAACGTATTATTCAGCGTACCCTTTTCATTAGGGTGCGCTGTTTTTATTGGCAAATGATTTATTTATAGGCATTGAATAAGTAGTGTTTATCATAGGTATCCGTCCGTATAGCTCCTACTGATTAAAGGTTGGCTTTATTATTAGACGTGTCTAATAATCTGTCATAAATATAGACTTCACTATTAATCTAGTATAAGATTAATAAAACTGAAAATTCAAAATATTAATAATGGGGTGGATACATGACTAAAAAAGGCATTTCTGACTATCTAGCAGCGATACAAAAGGAGATGGTAGATGCAAGCGATGCGATATGGGAAGTAGCTGAACTGCGATTTGAAGAATTAGCGTCTATGAGTATTTTGCAGAAACTATTAACCAACCATGGATTTACAGTCAAAACCAATATAGGGGGGATTGAAACAGCGTTTATAGCTGAATATGGAGAGGGAGAGCCGGTTATGGCTTTTTTAGGGGAATACGATGCCTTGTCCCATATGAGTCAAGCCGCTGGTACGACACACCCTGCTCCCTTTACGGGAAATATTAATGGGCATGGGTGCGGCCATAATCTACTAGGTGTTGGGGCCGCAGGAGCTGCTATAGCATTACGCTACGAGCTTGAGAAGAATAAGAGGACAGGAACGATTAGGTTTTATGGATGTCCAGGAGAAGAGGGGGGCTCTGGAAAAGCTTTTATGGTGAAAGAAGGGCTTTTCGATGATATCGATGTAGCAATCAGCTGGCATCCATACACGTTTAACGGGATTTTTTCAATGAACACGCTAGCCAATTATCAAATTGCTTTTGAATTTAAAGGACGGGCTGCCCATGCTGCTGCCGCTCCTCATTTGGGAAGGAGTGCTTTAGATGCTGTAGAGCTGATGAATGTAGGGGTAAATTACTTACGTGAGCATCTTGTTCAAGACGCACGACTTCATTATGCGGTCACAGATACTGGGGGGCTTTCACCTAACGTCGTTCAGGAAAAAGCAGAAGTGCTTTATTTAATGAGGGCGCCTCAGAATGACCAGTTAAAGGATATTTATAGACGGGTTGTCAATATCGCAAAAGGTGCGGCCATGATGACCGACACAACAGTTAAGACGCGATTTGATAAGGGCTGCTCTGGGGTTGTACGGAACAAAACACTTGAAAAACTGATGTATGAACAGATGAAGCAGGTGACGTTACCTCATTATACAGATGCTGAAAAGCGACTTGCTGAAGAATACGTGAGCACTTATCGGCCTGAAGAAATTGAATCAAATAAGAAGCAAATTTTTCAAATGATCGATGAACGGGAGCATGAAACGTGGAACACCCTACTATCTGAGTCGCCGCCATTACTGAATAAGATACTTCCTTATAGTGAAAAGTCGCAGCTTCTCCATGGATCAAGCGATGTAGGTGATGTGAGCCATATAGCCCCCACTGTACAATGTTTTAGTAATTGCTATGCATTTGGGGCCACATTGCACTCATGGCAAATAGTATCGCATGGTAAGACGACAATTGCCCATAAAGCAATGATGTATGCTGCTGAAGTTATGGCAAGAACAGGTTTAGCTTTGCTTACGTCACCAGAGGTGCTAAAAAAAGCTCAGCAAGAGCATCGACTGTTAAGGTGTAGAGATCAGTATGAATCACTTATCCCTGATGGTATAAAGCCACAGCCCATTAAATGAGATGAGGAGGTATGGTTATGAAGGCAAATCTGCAAGTAGAAGGATCGCAACAAGAGAGTCGTTTTGTGCAAAGACTCATGAATGTGATTGAAAAAGGGGGAAATAAGTTACCTCACCCCGCCATGCTTTTCGTTTATCTTAGCTTTGCTATCATTCTAATATCTTGGCTGTTAAACTCCTTAGGAGTGAACGTCGTGGAACCGTTAACTGGTGAAACTGTTCACGTGCAAAATCTTATGTCTACTGAAGGAATCGATTATATATTAACGTCTCTCATTAGTAATTTTGCGGGGTTTTCATCCCTTGGCTTAGTACTTGTCATGATGTTAGGGATTGGTTTAGCTAAACAGGTCGGTTTTTTCGAAACGTTTATGCGAGTCTCACTTACAAAAGTGCAAAGTAGGTTTGTAACCTATGCTGTCATTTTTACAGGGATAATTGGAAATATAGCGTCAGATGCTGCGGTTGTGATTGTTCCTGCTATGGCAGCGATGATCTATTATTCTCTAAACCGCCATCCGATAGCAGGTCTTCTGATCGGATATGCAGCTACGATAGGTGGATTTACAGCGAATTTAATCATTGCAGGGACAGATGTTTTGCTATCAGGTATTACAACAGAAGTGATTCAGGGCTATAATGACACGGCTCGTGCTGTGACACCTGTGGCTAACTGGTTTTTTGGGATGATATCAGTAGGCATGTTAGTTGTTGTGATTGCCTTTGTGGCGAAGAAATATATTGAACCGAGGTTTGGAGAATATAATTCGTCAATGGCAGAAGAAGGATTTTTAAATCATAAAGAATCACATATTTCAAAACAACAGATCAAAGGACTCCGTTATGCGGCTTTATCAGGAATCCTGTATGTGACCTTTATAGCGATACTCACCATTCCGCAAAATGCCCTCTTACGTGGAGGGGGCGATAGCTTCTTAGATTCTTTATTTCTTTCAAGCATTGTGCCTCTTTTACTCGGGTTCTTTCTCATTATTTCACTCACATACGGCTTTACTGTTAAATCACTGACCTCTTTATCTGATGTTCCCGTTTTAATGGGGAAGTCAATAGCTGAAATGAGTGGTTTCATTGTACTCGTGTTTTTCGCAGCTCAATTTATTGCTTATTTTAATTGGACTAACATGAGTACCATCATTGCAGTAAGTAGTACAAATTTAATGGAGAGCATGAATTTTACAGGATTGCCGGCCGTTGTCTTGTTCATCATTCTTTGCGCTGTGATTAATTTATTTGTCACAAGTGGTTCAGCTCAGTGGGCCCTTTTAGCACCTGTCTTCTTACCGATTTTTTATAATATCGGCTTTGATCCAGGGTACATCCAAATGGCTTTTCGCATAGGTGACTCTGCCACTAATCTGTTGGCACCCACAAGCCCTTACGCTATTTTAATTTTAGGGTTAATGAAACAGTATGATTATAGGACGGGTATTGGTACATTATTTTCTGCTATGCTGCCTTTCGCTATTATCATGTTAATTTGCTGGATTATTTTGTTTGTCATATGGAGCTTGCTTGGCTTACCTGTCGGGCCCGGGGTTTATATGTATTACTAAGCTAACCTTGAAGCTTTGTAATATCAATCACGTATACCTTTTGTGGCCGTCCTCTTCCAACAGATTGATGTTTCACTTTAGCTAAGCCTTGATCTACGAATTTATTCAGAACACGGTTGGCGCTCCGAGTGGAAATGCCTAAATGTGTTGCTAAATCTTCAGATGTTAAATGATCGGTACTCAGTTTTTCAAGAGTATAGAGCAACCGCTGTAGGTGATGCGGCGAAATATGGTGATAGTTACTAATATGTACCAATTCGCTGTCATCAGTCTTTTCAGGGGTATAAGCTAGTCTTAATGGTCCATACACATCCGTTTCGCTTACAATATATGGGCCGGAGATCCCTTGAAGACTTTTCGCTTGATCAGCATTTTTTTGAGCTTGTTCTACTGAACCACCAACACCCCAACCTATTTTTATCGTCACATCTGCGTGCTTTTGAAGATAATCGAAAAGCTCGGCATGCTTTAACATGTTGGTGATCAATTTAAGCTCCCCATAGGTCGTCACAATAATAAAGTGATCGTGATTATTTTGGACAAAGAAGGAAGAGCCTTTCATTTTAGCAAATTCTAATATGAGACGATGTAAATGTAATTGTTTGATTTCTAGATCTTCTGGAGGTCCAGTAGCAGAAAAAGTTAACTTTCCAACCGCAATTTGATTTTCTAATAGTTTCACCCCTTTAATATCCGCTATAAGAGTATGCATTTGCTTAACAATGGATTTTGAAGATGGGAACAGAAATACCGTTGGGATATTTAGTGCCTTGAGTTTTTTAGTGGCATTACTAAATCGCGTGATAGACAGGTCAATTTTGCCATTATGATAGAGCTCTTTATGCCTATTTACCACATCATCTACAATTGTAGGAGATAATGTATTAAATAAGTGATCATCAAAAATATAAGGGAACTTATCTGGCTCTGTAATATCTTTCAATCCCATATAATCATTATCATTATTTAAGAAGTCAATACAGGTTCGTTCTAGTTTTAGTTGGTGGTCATTGAAAAGCGGTAATAATGTTTTGTAAAAATCTTCTTGAGTAAGTTCTAAGTAGCTAACTGGCAGGGAGAAGTGTGAAATTTCCTGTTTAACGAAGTAATAAGTTAACTCCCCGCTAAAAAGCATGCCATTCACATAATCTTTGTGTTGGTAATAATGCTTTAAAGCATCTTCAGTATCAGAGTATGAAAGGTATATAAAATCAATATTTGGGAAGGCCTTGTTCAAAGATTTTTCGATAAATGCTTGTGAATGGACAGCCGTAATAATAGCAATACGATACATGATAGCCCCCTTAAATAAATTATAAGTTAGGAGTTTATAGTGATGACAAAATCGAACGATTTAAGTACGTCTTATTTACATGATTATAGCAAATCCCTGCAACCTAAACTATCAAAATGGAGACGGTATTTACATCAACACCCTGAGTTAGGGTGGTGTGAATTTCTCACATCCTCTTACATTAAAGAAGCATTGGAGCCGTTGAAATGTGACGTGTATACAGGAGAGGCAGTGACAAAATCAGATCAGCGGTTAGGTTTACCTACAGAAGAGATTCGACAATTCTACTACCGGCTTGCAGAGGAGAAACTAGGTCCTTCTCAATTTTTAGAGGAGATCGCACAAAGCCATACAGGCGTTGTGGCCCAATTTGAGACGGGGAAGCCAGGTAAACATATGGCGTTTCGCTTTGATATTGATGCTCTTCCAATTCAAGAGGTTGAACTTAAAGATCATATCCCTGAAAAAGAAGGCTTTCGTTCTAATAGGCAACAGACGATGCATGCGTGTGCTCATGATGGTCATACGGCAATTGGTTTAGGGCTTGCACAATTTTTAGATCAACATTTAGACGAACTGACTGGGACGTATACATTATTGTTTCAGCCTTCAGAAGAGGGGTTGAGAGGTGCGCGGTCAATGGTGGAGAAAGGATGGCTAGATGGTGTCGATTTATTTTTGAGCGGGCATATTATGGAAGGAGAATTGGGAACTGTCACTGCTACCACACACGGCCAGCTCGCCTCAACAAAATACGAAACGACCTTTCACGGGCGCTCAGCCCATGCCGGTGCCAATCCAGATAGCGGGGCAAATGCTATACTAGCTGCAGCACACGCGACGATTGGATTGCATGGTATATCGAGACATCATGCAGGAGATAGTCGTATCAATGTTGGTCAAATAAGTGGAGGACAAGGGAAAAATATTATTGCAGACTATGCCAAAATAGGGTTTGAAACACGGGGAAGCACAACAGAGGTTAACAGCTTTATTAGTAACGAGGCGCATCGTATTATTGAAGGAGCGGCTCGTATGCAAAATGTGACGTATGAGACAAAGAAGCAGGGAGAAAGTATATCTGTTCCTTCTAATCGTGAGTGGGTTGGCAAGGTTAAACAGGCACTGACAGACAGTCATATCGTCACAAAGATAATAGATGACGGTGTGGTAGGGGGATCTGAAGATGCTACTCTGATGATGAAGGCTGTGCAGGATCAAGGGGGATTAGCCACCTATATGCTCTATCATTCCCCATTGGCCGGTTTACATCATCAACCTAACTTTGATTATCATGAAAATGTTCTATGTGTAGCTGTGCATACGCTCATGTCTTTAGTTGTAGCAGAACAGAGAAATTAATGAAATTAAGGGGAAAAGGTGACCTGCAAGGCGTTCTATTACGTCTTAAAAGGCACCTTTTTTACTGTTAATGTGAGGTCGATTCTATCAATAAGCTAGGGAAATCCATGTCGTTAAATCAGCTGAAAACGTTTTTGTTTGTAAGTAAATGATTTTAGGATGAAAGGTCAAAAATGGTGATCATGTCATGGGAAAGGCCTTTAGGTTGGTTAATAGCTGTAGAATGGGGGAAAGACATATGTGTATAATATAAATAGTCACTGTAAAAGAGGGAGGTCGAAGATGGCTAATTATCGCCACGCGGGGTTTTGGGTGCGACTGGGGTCTTATGTGATTGACAGTTTGCTTGTATTTATGCCTTTTTGGCTTGCTGGCGTGCTGGTTTTTGATACGACAGAAATCCAACAGGTTCCCGCTCTTTATATACCGTATGTTTTCATAAGCACGTTGTATTTCATCGCTATGCCGCTCACATCTTATCAAGCTACCTTAGGTAAAGTAGTGTTTGGCTTAAAAATTACTAATGGTCACTACACGAAACTATCTATCGGTCAAGCGATTGGGAGATATTTTGCACAAATGCTATCGTATGTATTACTTTTTGCGGGTTTTATTATGATCGGTCTGACCAAAAATAAAACAGGCTTGCATGACAAACTGGCTAAAACCTATGTCGTGTATAAAGATTAGTATAAACTATAAAACGATCCCGTCCGTTGAAAGGACGGGATCAGTTAATTTATTCGTCTTCAGAAGAGAGATCGATGAGACGATCTTCAACATGGTAATCTACGTCACCAAGTTCAGCCATGTAGTCACGCAGCATTTCCCAATCGGTAAAGCCAACGATTGTCCCGCGGCCATCGTCATAAGCTGCTCCGAAGACGGCATGGTCATCACCGCCAGTGGCTGTAAAGTTGTTAGTTGCCACCGTGTATGTTTCCTCTTCGTCTATTTCTACATATTCCCCATCAATGTCTACTTCAAGTGACACAACCCGTTGTCCTGGTTCCTCACTGCTATCATACGTGAGACGGGTACCGGACGACACTTGGAGGAAACCGCCATTTTCTTCCGGTGTGTCATAAACACTTGCTTCGAAAGCTTCAATTAACTCTTCCCCTGTTAATTCGAGGAGGGTGAGACGATTTCCGAATGGCTGTACTTCAATGAGTTCGCCAATCGTCACGTCACCTTCTGCAATCGGCGTACGAATGCCACCGCCATTTTGTAACGCCATAATCGTGTTTTCTTCCACGGATTGAGCTGCCGCTAATTGGGCGTCAGAGATTAAGTTACCGAGAGCTGTTTCATTAGCTCGAACACTTTCTGGGTCACCCTCTTCGCCATCTTCACCATGACGAGGGTTAGGTAATTCACTTATGACTGTAGAGCCAGCAGGCTCATTTTGAAGTTCTTCGATTTGTTCTGTATAAGGTGCTAGCAGTTCAGCTGCTTCGCTGTCAGGTTCTCTGTCTTCGGTAGCAAGAAGCTCACCATCAGAACTGACGACAACGCCATTTTCATCAAACGCCACTATGGTTACACCAAGGAATTGGCCATATTCACCTGCCTGACTCACAACAGTCGGTTCAATAGCTTCTCCATCGGCATTTTCAGTAACAAGGGTAGGAGGATCCACTTGTGTATGGCTGTGTCCGCCAATAATCACGTCGATTCCTTCTACTTGCTCAGCGAGAAGGAGATCGTTACCTACGTTAGGATCTGTATCATAACCGAGGTGGGTTAACGCTATGATCTTATTCACACCTTCAGCTTCAAATTGGTCTACCATGTCTTGTGCCGTTTCAATATAATCGTTGAATGTCACTTCACCAGGACTGGAAATATGTAACGTGTCTTCTGTATTTAATCCGAAGATACCAATTTGTTCGCCTTCATGTTCAATGATAATACCATCATAAATCGTACCGCCTTCAGCATCAGAACTGATACTGTCGCCAATCATACCGTCAAAGCTTGAATCTGTAGAAAAGTCCATATTCGCTGCAACAATTGGGAATTCGGCTGCTTGAAAGAACTCTGCTAATTCTGAATGCCCTTCTTCTGGATCTCCAAGGTCAAATTCATGGTTACCTGGGACGAAAGCATCATATTCCATAAGGTTCATAAACTCAACAGCATCTTGGCCTCTGAATTCATTGAAATAAAGTGTGCCTGAAAAGACATCACCGGCATCAAGGAGCAACCCTTCTCCATAAGTTTCTTTCGCTTCATTTAATGTGGTGATTAATTGTGGGTACATATTTGTACGGCCGTGAGTGTCATTCGTGTGGAAAATCGTTAAATTAAACGCTTCTTCACCAGCTTCATTTTGTTCGTTATTTTGGTTGTTCGTGTCATTGCCAGTATTGTTGTTGTTTTCATTGTTTTCTAGATTGTTATCCGTGTTACAGGCTGTTAAAAATAATGTTAGTGCTGCGACGGCACTCAGTGCAGAAAGACTCGTCTTTTTCTTCATTCAATCCAACGCCTCCTTAGATAGTGGGTAGTGATAGGTGAACATCCTTACTTGCATATAAGGGGATGAGCGAGAAAACAAGCCAGCTTATCTAAATCTATGAACAAAAATTTGGCCAGTTTTCTTTAATCTTAATGTGAAATGTGGGAAAAGACAATGTGTTTACCATAGTTTCAAAGAAATGGGTCAAAGGGTGTAGGTCAATAAACGGTATTTGTGATAGAGGGCTGTGAACTGAAATAGCAGCACTTACGGCTAAACACTTAAAAATCGTTACTTTAAAGGGGGAATATAATCGGTTAGTCTTAATGAAAACGATGATTTTGCCATGAAATGAGCGTGATAGCTTTGAAGAAACATGGCGCTATCGTAAATAAAATAGGTAAGACCGCTTATTGTATAACTATCTTCCACCCCGTATAGTGACATATTGTGACAATAAACAAGGAGCTATCCTTTGAACCAATGAATGGCTTTCCAGGAGAGATGAACGCTGTGGTTATAAGTAGTATTGTGAGCCTTACAATAGCATTAGGAATTTATATTTTTTATGATCTTTTGTTACATCCGAAAAAATCGTTGAAAAGGAGGCTCGTTTTTTATTTGTTTTTAAGCTATTTGGTTGTTCTATTGGATTCATACTTTCTTGTTATTCATATTCCACCGGTGGGGGTAGAATGGATGGACCCTCAGTTAAAACCGTTTCGATTTTTGGAAATGATTATTTATTTCTTAAATTATACAAGTATAGAAGTAGCTCAATTCGTCATCAAGTATGTATGTATGATTGCTTTTAATTTTATACCATTGGGCATTTTCTTAGGATGGTATTTTAATATGATGCGGTGGTCAAAAGTGTTGGTTTTAAGTGTTAGTATAGCCTTTATTATGGGATGTGTACGGCATTTATTAAGCTGTTTAGGGATCGTGGCAATAGGGGTTTTTGATGTAGATTATATTACAATCAATTGGAAGCCTTGTTGGCTATGGTGTCTATCGTCTCGGTAGAAAAATAAGGGGGATCCTGAGCGAACGAAGGACCCGTCTAACACGGTGACGTATGGGGGAATTTAATTGAGGGCGGTGTCATGAAGGAAAGACGCCTAGCAAAAGGGTGTTTCATGTTTTAAAAAATGAGACTTAATAATTATAGGTCTAATAGAATAGATCAAAGTCGTTAAGAGCGAAATAGTGAAAAGGTCCCAACAACATGAAAAATCCCCTTTATATATCAATATGTGGTAGGATATCAACTTGTTTACTAGTGAAAAGTCATAGATTTATGATTATCTAAGTTAATATTATGTAATCATACAGGAGTAAATTTGTAAAAATACCGACTTATTTCCTGATTTTTTAGGAGGATGTGAAATAGGGCGCTTTATGCCATAATGTTCTTTATTACGCAGAAAGAGGAAGGATGTTAGTATGCTACGCAGTAAAAAATTAGTAGGAGTTGCCTTATCCACACTTGTTCTTTTAGCAGCATGTGGAGCGAACGACGAAAACAATAATGAGAATGAAGCCGCTGCGGCGAACGAGAATGCGGAAGAAAATGAAGAAGTAAATGACGAAGAAGAAACTAACAATGAAGAAAATGAAGAAGTTGACGAACAACCAGAGACAGAAGTGACAGAAGGAGAAATCTTCAATACCTTTGTCGGTGAGGAAACAGACGGAGACTTAGAACTTATTTATACGAATACTGATGCTAATTATGTAAACGATATGGATGGTTTTACCATTACCGTTGAAGCATATGAAGTAGTTAAAGTGACAGATATGCATGCTAATCATGCTAACAATTTTGGCGATGAGCGGGAAGGTTATGTTGTCACAGCAAAAGCAACGCTCGAAAATACACGGGATAATGATGTGTACTATAATGCTAATTTAGGGATTAGACTTGCAGATAATCATAATGTTGTTCATTCAGCAAGAATGTACGTTCCTGAAGAACGTCAATTAAAGGCAGATGCTGATGTCAATATGTTTAAAGCTAATACAGAACAAGAATTTTGGTTCGCATCTCGTGTGACAAACGATCAGTTTGACGAAATGTTAGAAAATGGTGCTCGTTATATCATCGAAGGCAATGCTTCTGAAACAGGAGAATACAGTGATTCCCTTGGAGGAGATCAAACGTTTGATTTTAACGTGACTGAAGAACAAGCGGGAGAAGCAACGGAAGCACATGATTTTTACCGTGATGATTTTACAGCAAACAATATGGGAGAAAAAACATTGTTTGCTGAGGTGGCTGATTTAAATGACTCTCAAGAACTTGAGGGAGTAACGGCAACAGTGGAAGGCGTTCAGTATGTGGATTTCGTTCCTAATGAGGCCAATGAAGCAAGATTTAGTAATTTTGAGGGAGAAGACATCGTTATTTTGACAGCCAAGTTACTCGTTGATAATGAGTCAGATGAAACAGTGAGCTTATTCATGTTAGATTCTATGGTAAATGCAAATGATGGTGAAGGACGTTACTTATCATCTACAGGAAGCGCAGTGTCACAAAATGATCTAGAGCCAGGACAATCAGGTGAAGCTTATTTGACATTTATTTTTCAGAAAAAATATTTTAACATTTATGATGAACTAAAATTAGAAGTGGGCCCTTTTAGAGACGCTGAAGCTCAAGATCTGTTTAAAGGTCTAGAATTAGAATTTGATTTACCGTTAGAATAGTGAGATATATGAATTTTAAGCTTGGGGGACGATTTACACTCGTTACCTCAAGCTTTTTTGTTGGTTAAAAATACATTTGTCACGTTCCGTTAAGAGGAGTATAATTTTAATTAGTTACACGAAATATCATACGGTTATTTTAAAGGATACGGAGAGGGAAGGTACATAAAGCTTATTCTTTCGTTTATCATAGATGATAACCACGTAAAACTCCCAGGTCAAAATAGAGAATAGATAAATCTATATAGGCGGGAGACAACGGACGCTCATGTCCTGATTTATGCAACTAACAATAAGTGGAATGGAAACGAAAGCACCACTGATTGAAAGTTCGTTTTATAGGGGCAATCTGTTTTCACTCACATTAACTGTTAACCTGGCCAAGGTGTTATGCTGGGTGTCTTTTTGATCGTCGTTAGTAAAAGGTAAGGTTGAAGGTGGTGGACAGTCTATTTTAGATAGTGAAGAGGGATTTTTATGACACAGACAGAGAATTACAGTAAAGTTTTGATTGCAGCGTTACTAATAGCAGGCTCATTTATTGCCATCCTAAACCAAACACTGATGATTACGGCCATTCCACCGATTATGCAGGAGATGAATATTACAGCGAATACAGCACAATGGTTAACAACTGTTTTTATGCTTGTAAACGGTATTATGATTCCTATCTCTGCTTTTTTGTTAGAAAAGTTTACGACTCGTCAGCTATTTTTGACAGCGATGGGGATTTTTACGCTAGGCACGTTGATAGGGGCTGTCGCAACGAATTATCCTGTGCTGTTAACAGGAAGGATCATCCAATCAGCGGGCGCAGGCGTCATGCTGCCGCTGATGCAAACGGTCTTTTTGTTAATATTCCCTGTAGAACGCCGAGGGGCAGCGATGGGGTATATCGGCTTAGTCATTTCGTTCGCGCCAGCTATTGGCCCCACGCTCTCAGGATGGGTGACTTCTAATTATGAATGGCGCTTTTTATTCTATGGGATTCTTCCTTTAGCTCTGATCATGATTGTGGTGGCCTATGTGAAGATGCCAAATGTTACGGATCTTAAGGACCCGAAAGTAGATCCTATATCTATTATATTATCGTCCTTTGGGTTCGGCGGGTTATTGTACGGTTTCACAAGTGCGGGCAATAACGGATGGGGAAGTCCGATTACCATTATTGTATTGTTAGTCGCTGTGATCGCTGTTGTGGCATTTATCCTACGTCAGTTGCGAATGGCTCATCCAATGCTTGAGTTTCGGGTATTTAAAAAACGCATCTTTACTCTTTCAACAATTATCTGTAGTATCGGATTTTTAGGTTTAATCGGTCTTGAAACGATCATTCCTCTGTATATGCAAAATATGAGGGGCTTTTCAGCAGTTGAAGCAGGTATTGTCCTCTTTCCAGGGGCGCTTATAGCCGGGTTAATGGCACCAATTACCGGCAGGATTTTTGACAAAATTGGGGCAAGGGCATTGGCCATTCCCGGTTTAATGATTATGACGATCTCAACATTTGCCCTGTTATTTATTGATACAACGACGTCGCTCATGTATTTAACGATTATGTACGCCGTTCGCATGTTTGGTTTTTCTATGGTGATGATGCCCGTCAATACTGCTGGGTTAAATGCCATGCCGCGTAAATGGATTCCACATGGTGCAGCCATGACGAACACGATACGTCAGATGGCAGCGTCAATTGGGACCGCCTTATTAGTCAGTACCATGACCACTGCAGAGCAAACTGCTGGAGATATTGTGGCACGACCGGATATATTTGGAGCAATTATCGCCCTGGGTATGATCGGTGTACTCACCGTCGTTGGCTTCATACTATCCTTTAAAATAAAGAAAACGGTACCGCGGGCATCCAGCGAACAACAGGCAGCTGTTAGCTCTGAATAACTTAGCCCTCCATCTTCATTCAATGGAGGGTTTACTTGTGAGTGATTGATTAGAAGAAAAGGGAGATCAGTTTATCACAGATAACCGTCCGTAAACCCCCTTGCTCAAAATAGAGAGGGAGGTAGGTAACGCTATTTAGGCGGGAGCTGTTTTGATTCATTCAGCGACCAATCAGTGGAAAAAGAACGAAAATCCCAACTGATTGGAGGTTCATTTTATATATGGTGACGAGTGTTTTTATGTATATAGAAGGGCGTCTTTCACTGTATAAAGAACTGTAAAGAAGCCGTGTTTTAAGCAATGATATAGCTAAACGATAAGTCAGTCTACCATGTAGGTTGATAGATCGTTAATTAACTGATCCATGTGATCGGCATGGTGTTGATACAACGTTTTCGCTTGTTGATTCGTTGATGCCATAGAAAAACGTTTTAAATCTGCTTGAAGTTGTTTTACGCTTGCAGCCGTTAATAGCTTCTCTTTCATTTTAGGAGCATGTGTGTCGTTGTCGTTATAAAAATCCACATATAGATTGCCCGATGAATCAATTTGCGCAAGGAAAACATCATGAGGATCATTTGCACCTTGTTTCATCAGTTCTGCTAGGAGCCATTCCTTTGTATAACCATGCTCTTGTAAACTCCTTTCCAGTAAATTTCCATCGATGATCACGATAGTAGGAAACGACTCTTTTGGCGTAAGGAGTCCAATGTCTTTAGGTGTCACGGGTTGCCTATTCTTTTTCTTTAAAACGCTAATAAGGCCGCTTTTTTCCATGACAGCAGATTCTATATCAGCAAGAGAAAACGCATCCTTTTGGCGCAAGTGAATCATAAGCTCATCTACTGTTAAGCTCTCCTTTTTTAAGTTTTCCTCTAATATTTTCCCGTTTTCAATAAGAACAGTGGGCATACCTTCAGAGAGTTTACGAAAACGAAATGAGTGTAATTCTATTTTCGAAGCCATCACAGGCAAGAGCGCCCAAACGATCATACCTAAAATAAAGTTAGACATTCTGACGTGAGGGCTGAATGTTAATTCAGCTGCGATACTCCCGATAGCAATACCTACAATGTACTCGTAAAACGTCATGTCAGTGATATGTTTTTTGCCCATTATGCGTGCTAGTAAGAGTAATAATACAAAGCCGATTATACCGCGGATGAGGACATTTCCTAGATCAGTCATGACAACCTCCTAGTAGTGTGAGATGTATTTTTAGTCGTTGTTGGGAAAACTGATATAGACACTTAACATCAGGGAGTGATTACATGGTTAGAGTCAGTGAACTCGCAAGGATGATTCTTATTTTGACACTTATTGCAGGTTGTCATACAGGGGAAATCATGAAATCTGAAAAAGATCAGGTTTTGTTCGACTATATTGGCCATATGCAACAGCAAGTGGAAAATCATGAATGGCGTGAAGCGATAATAAGTATGGAAGCGTTCAAAAAGGAATATGACAATCGAAAGTGGAAAATGCAAATGCTTGGGGAGCTAGAAGACTACCAAGATATTGAATTAGAAGTAGAGAAATTTAAGGTCAGTGCGCGAGACAACGATGAGAGTGAGTGCCAGTTAGGATTAAAGCAAATCGAATACCGCTTGTTTAGCATATATGAGATTTAACGATGAGTTCATAAGGGGAGAGCAATATGTAGGGAATGGAATCCCGCCGTCCTTAAGAAAGCAAGGAAAACATGTTGAAAAGGAACTGAAACATTAATAAGGTTATTAAAAAATCGATTAAGAAAAGGACACCCCAAAATGCTGAGGCATCCCCCTATTTCCTATTAGCCATTTAATTGTCGGCGGTAAGCGCCGTGATTGACAGGTCCGATAAATTGATTTAGTTTAAACGATGCTTTAATGGCTTCGGTAATAAACGCTTTTGCTGTCTGCACAGCCGTTTTTACGTCAGAGCCTTTCGCTAGTTCCGCTGTAATGGCAGCTGAATACGTACAGCCAGCCCCGTGCACATAAGGTGTCTCAATTTTATCAGATTCTAGTAACTCAAACGCATGACCGTCATATAAGACATCCACTGCTTTGTCGTGGCTCAGCTTACTTCCTCCTTTAATTAGAACATGTGAAGCACCTAAACGATGAATTTTTTCAGCAGCTTCTTTCATTTGCTCGACTGTTTTAATTGGCCCAACCCCGCTTAGTTGCCAAGCTTCAAATAAATTTGGGGTCACAATGGTTGCTTTAGGGACTAACAGCTGTTTCATGCTTTCTGCCGTTTCAGGGTGAAGGACGTCATCTTCACCTTTACAAACCATGACAGGGTCAACAACAGTATTTTTAAGTTTATTCGCTTTAATCGTGTTTGATACAAGCTCAACGATCTCTACAGAACCGAGCATGCCCGTTTTCATAGCAGAGACACCGATGCCATCAACGATCGTCTTTAATTGTTGCTGTACGGTGTCCGTTTGTTGAGGGAAAACACCGTGGGACCAATTATTATCAGGATCCATCGTCACGATAGTTGTGAGGGCACTCATACCATATACACCGAGATCCTGGAACGTTTTTAAATCTGCCTGAATTCCTGCACCACCGCTACTATCTGAACCAGCGATTGTTAACACTTTTTCTAAAGACATTCACATATTCCTCCTTACCCATTAAGATAAATCCCAATGGCCATTCGTTTAGTCTATTATAACGTTAATTCAGTTTCTTGTAAGGTGTGAGAATTTTGGACTCGTCATGAGCCCTATTTACCGTCCGTAAAGCTTCCGGCTCAAAATAGAGAGCACAATCAATATAGGATGGGAGCTAACCGCTGCTAAAGTCCTGGTTAACTCAACTATCAATTAGTGGGAGAAGAAAGCAAACGTCCCCTGATTGAAGGTTCGTTTTGTGATCGGGCAAATAACGATCGTTATTTAAGAGAGTTAAGTGTGACGTGGGTTAAAATAGGACACCTTTTAGTTAATCAAACGTTTAATTAAGCCTTATTCGTATTAAATAGCCTACGATTTTAATTTCTAGCATTAAAAAAGTAGACTCAAACTAACTAGGATGACAAATGCCTTGTATTGAGCTCTTTCCGTTCTCAGCGTATAGTTAAAGTGAAGACACGACAGAAAAATGAGGGATTTTAATGGATGATAAATTACAGAGAATGTTTCATCCTGTTCAAGCGAATGGTCGAACTGCTGTGAGTTCATATACTGAAATAGCGCCTTCAGAAGCTTTGCGTCCTTATGTGTCATGTTACTGGTATTCAGAGCCTGAAGGAGACAATGACAATTCGAGATTGCAGATTGCTAGTAAGACAACAGTTGATCGTGTCATTCCGGACGGATGCTGTGATATTTTATTTGAACACCATATCGCTGATAATGCTTATTATGTGAGATATTGTGGGTTAATGGAGCGGCCATTTGTGATCTCGTACAGTATGGACAATCGCGTACGTAGGTTTGGTATTCGATTCTTTCCCGGTGGCGCATACGGTGTTATTCAAACGCCATTAAGTTGTTTAAAGAATCAATTATGTGAGCTGGATGCTCTTTTACCTAGAAGTGAAAGTACAGCTGCAGAGCAACTTTTTGCTGAGGAGAGCTTGGTAGGTAAAGTAAGGTTTGCTGAAGCGTTTTTACTTTCTTTGCTCAGTTGGGAAAGGATGAGGACGGATAATACGATGAAAAGCGTCCTTCATCATATTTTTAGATCGAGAGGAAGTGCACAAATTCAATCCATTGCAAAAAAGGAAGTTATAAGCACGCGCCAATTGAATCGAAAGTTTCAAAATTGGATTGGGGTTACTCCGAAAAGGTTTAGCGAAATTGTAAGGTTTCAGGCGATGGTACATTATATGCAAACATCACCATCTATCGATTGGTCTGCGCTCGCCTTAGTCTATGGTTTTTTTGATCAGCCACATATGATCCGTGATTTTAAAAGGTATTATGGCATCTCCCCAGTAGAGGCAGTAAAAGAATGTCAACTAGTTCAAAGGAATGTCCGTTTTTTACAATACGAGTATTTCAGAGAAGATTAAACTTGCTTTAGGGATTAGTTAAAAGAGAGGATGATAGCTATGAGTAGTGTATTAAACGTTCGAGACCATCTTTTAGATGAGCTGGAACTAGCAGTTAAAACGAGTGAAAAGTTAATTTTCCGGATGGATGAAGCAGACAAGCGTTTTCGGCCGGCAGATAATATGCGTACATTGTTAGACGTTGTCCACCACCTCGTGTCAATTCCTGCCTCAGACCTCATGATCATGCAAGAGAAATCTCAAGAAGAGGTGCAGTCATTAGAATTACGCATTGCGGAAATCACAGAACCAGCTCGATTAGTGGAAGAATTTCGGTATAATTTTGAGCAATTCAAATCATACATACAGTCGTTAAGTGAAGAAGAGTTACTAACGAAGTCCACTAAAGCATTCTATATGGAGGAAGGTGTTGTGCAAATTAAATGGCTGATTGAAGTCGTGACGCATGTGTTTCATCACCGTTCTCAACTCTACAATTATTTAAAACAAAATGGCCATGAGCTGAATTTCTTTATGCTTTATGGCTAAGAGTCCCGAAGTTAAGGGCATTCAAAGAGCTTTAATTCTAGAGTATAAGTAGCAGAAGTCTTCTATCACACTATACGATACGGATAAAAATCGCCTCATGTGATGTTTAGTCACTCATAAAGAGGTGTTTTTTGCCATTTGTCAGGGACAAGTTTCCAATGAGCTTATGTCATGAAAAGAAGGTAATAGAAGTATGATGTGAGCTAAGGAAAATGCTGAATAGTAGCAACACATCCATTTACAACCAATTTAAGGCTAGAAAGCAGAGTGTCCTCTGGAGAAATATTTTTATTTTTTCTGAGAGGACATTAAAGCGGTTACACACTCATAAACTAAGGATAGTTGATATAAATTAGTTAATTCCGATTGTTCTGAATATTTATGAAAGACTTGTTTTTCTGTCGGTAATTACGCATTATAATAGGGCAGTTATATCTAAATATTTAGAATAATGAGGGTGGGAGAAAAACGATGAAGCTCATTGCTAAGTTAGTTATTGGGATTATTGCCGGTATTTTAATTGGTCTTATGGATGTGCAGTGGATTACGCAATTATTTGTGACGATTAAAGATATTTTCGGTCAATTTATTGGGTTTGTAATTCCTTTTATTATTTTATTCTTTATCGTATCAGGTGTTTCCAAGCTTGGAAGTAGCTCTGGACGATTGGTAGGGGCTACCGTTGGAACGGCTTATGCTTCAACAATACTTGCTGGGATTTTTGCTTTCATTGTGGCCTCTACAGTTATGCCATTTATTCATGCTACAGAATCCGAAGTAGGAGAAGGATCAGGTATAGCAGGCTTTTTTGAACTAGAAATTGCGCCTATGATGGGAGTGGTAACAGCTCTCGTTACAGCATTTTTATTCGGTATAGGGATAGCGAAGACGAATAGCGAGACACTCAGGAAGTTTTTCGATGAAGGAAAAGAGATCATTGAACTCGTTATCACTAAAATTATCATTCCATTCTTGCCTATTTATATCGCTGGGATTTTTGTAGAAATGGCGGCTGAAGGTGAGGTTTTTAACACACTTCAAGTCTTTGGTATCGTGTTACTTATGGTGATTATCTCTCATTGGGTGTGGATTACGATTCAATATGTTGTAGCAGGTATCCTGACACAACAAGATCCATTTAAACTTATTAAAAATATGCTTCCAGCTTATTTTACAGGTGTCGGAACGATGAGTAGTGCAGCGACGATTCCTGTCACGTTAAAGCAAACAAAGAAAAATAATGTGAAAGAAGAAGTGGCTGATTTCGCAGTACCATTATGTGCGACTATCCACCTGTCTGGTAGTGTTATTACGATTGTGACTTGTGCTGTAGCTGTCATGTCAGTATTAGGTGAGTATAGTATTCCGTCGATCGGAGAAATGCTACCTGTGATAGCTATGCTCGGGATTATTATGATCGCGGCCCCTGGCGTACCTGGTGGTGCGATTATGGCGGCATTAGGTGTTTTAGAAACAATGCTTGGTTTCAGTGGCGGGGCCATCGCTTTAATGATTGCTTTGTATATGGCACAAGATAGCTTTGGTACAGCTACGAATGTAACTGGGGATGGTGCCATTAACTTAATAGTCAATAAAATAGCTAAAAAAAATAGTGGATCAGCAGGTGAATCATCAGCATCCTTGTAAGCTGCATGATGATGTTATAAAGAAGGACAGTGTTCAAAAGGTGACTTTTGAACACTGTCCCATTTTTTATTTAGACTAAATTCCTTATTAATGATGTATACATTCATTAAAAGTGCGAAAGGGGGATTTAGATGTACTATCTATATGGAGAGCAAAGGTATTCTTCCTTGTCTCGTAGTATAACGGTTATGGGAGAGGGTGCAGTTCGTACGATACCTGACACTGCGACTATTCAGATTGGGGTCGTAACAGAAGGAGATGAGCTTAGTGAAGTGCAGCGGCGTAATGCCTTGATAATGGGAGAGGTAATGGATGTGTTAGGGGACTCTGGTATTCCTAAGGAAAACATTCAAACGACCGTATACACTGTGCAACCACGCTACCATTTTGTCGATGGGCAACAGGTTTTTGATACGTATGATGTTACAAATCAAGTCACTGTCACACTTCCAACAGTTGAGGGGTTAGGTGACATCGTTGATTTAGCTGTAAATGCAGGAGCTAATTATATCTCTCATATTTCTTTTTCACTAGGTGATGATGCTTACTACTATAAAATCGCTTTAAATAGGGCGGTAGAAGATGCGGTAGCGAAGGCGGTTAGCTTATCAGATACGCTCAATTTAACACTTGATACGACACCCGTCAAAATAGAGGAGGAGAGTTATGATTTGGTACGGCCGTTAAGAACGCTAGCTATGGAAACGATGATGGCGACGCCTATTGAACCAGGGGATTTGGAAATAACAGCGAGGGTAAAGGCCCGTTTTCGTTATTGACTCATGTAAAGAGACAGCGTGGCGTGAAGTTTGACATTCATCATACACTTAGCACGTTAAGGATGGTTAAATATTTAAAAGAGACGGCCCAAAGTATGCCTATATGATAAGGCAAGTGAAAATGGCACAACAAGGTGATGCATAGTGTCATTTTTAAATTATGTTGGCTAGTGATTATAATAAAACGATGATGGTTTATCACAGATAACGGACGCTAATGTCCTGATTCACTCAGTTACCAATCAGCGGGAGAAGAACGAAGACCGCCTACTGATTGAAGGTTCGTTTTATAATGTAACAAAAAAACTTACTAGAATTTTAAAAAAGTTTACTGCGCAGATAGCTAGTCAGAACAATGCTTTTCTACTATTTCACCATAAAAATATATAGCTAAAAGCGGTTTACTTTTGAAGGGGAATCCCATATACTTTATGAATGATTAAGTAATCAATCGTGAAGTTTAGGGAGAGATAAATTATGCCATTGTCAGAAGCACAGAAAGAAAAAATGAAGCAAAAGCGAGCACGCATTTTAGAGACTGCGATTGTCTTATTTGCAGAGGCGGGGTATGAAGGCACGACGATCAAACAAGTGGCTGCAAAAGCAGGAATCAGTTTCGGAAGCGTGTTTACATACTTTGAGACGAAAGAGACGTTATTTCATGCGGCTGTCACGGAACCACTAGATCATTTTTCCAAAAAGATATTAGATTTTGATGATGCGTCAGAAAAGCCATTAGAGGAGCTTGAGAACATGATTGGCCAACATATTGCGACATATGCCTCGTTAAGTGCTTATTTAAATCTTGTTTCCTATGTGATCAGCCATCACAATTTGTTTCCTGAGACGTTTGAGGAATTGGACGCTTTCCATGAGACGCTAAAAGGGAAAGTGGCTCGCCTTGTAGAGAATGGTCAGCAGAAAGGAGTTTTATTGGAGCAGGAAATAGAGCATACGGTGACTGGTTATACAAGTTTATTAATGGGACTTAGATTAAATTTAATCGATGAACCCGCAAGTGATCTATGGGCAAAGTTTATTCCAATCGCTTTGCAATTATTTGGACCGAGATACCATTAAAAAGGTCCTTTTTTTACACAAATAAATGATTGATTAATCGATCATTATATTTAAGGAGATAATGATGAACATATTCCACGTGGATCGGGCTATACAAATACGATTATGTCTTCAATTTTTAACAACGATAGGGACGATGTCTGTTTTACCTTATATCATCGTGTATTTTTTATCCATGCTTGGTCGCGTTACGACCGGAATGATGTTTATCGGCGTTATGATTGCCAGTGTCATTGGAACGTTGTGTGGTGGCTTTTGGGCAGATAAGGTAGGCAGGAAAAAAGTGATATTACTAGCTGAAAGCGTCGTTGCTGTTGGTTTTTTAGCCGTAGCTTTCGTAAACTCAGCGTGGCTTACTTTGCCTTACATCACGTTTGTCTTGTATCTCTTCATTCAATTTTCCACTGGAGCGGCAGAGCCAGTTTATCAAGCGCTCATTATTGACGCTAGTGCCCCGGGAGAAAGAAGGACGATCTATACATTGTCCTACTGGCTTCGCAATTTAGCCACTGCCATTGGCGGGATGGCTGGTGCTTTCTTGTTCGCAAACCACCATTTTTATTTATTTCTCGGTGTTGCTAGTTGTACATGTGTTTCAATTATCGTCACGGCTAGTTGTATTCGTGAAACGCATGTACCAGAAAAAAAGGTGAGGAGTTGTAGCAATTGGCCAAATTTTAATGGGAATAAGGGAGGACTAATACTGTTAAAACGTTTGGCTGGTCATCGCTTGTTTATAGTGTTTGTAGGAGCGCACCTACTTATTGTATCACTTGAGGAGCAATTGACGAATGTGATGGGAATAAGATTTGTAAATGAAATGACTACGCCACAAGCAGTGGCCCCGTTTATACCGTTAGACGTGGACGGCACGCAACTTATCGGTTTGTTAAAGTCTCAAAATACACTAATTATCGTCTGTTTAACAGCTATCATCGTCTCTATTATAAAGCGATTAAATGAACGTGTCGTATTGGTAACAGGTCTTACTATGTATGCTGCAGGGTATGTGATTTTAAGCCATAGTGATGTGGTATTTATTTTACTGATTGCGATGGCTTTTGCCTCTATTGGTGAAATTATGTATCTTCCCACAAAGCAAGTTTTACTTGCAAACATGATTCCTGACCAAGCTCGAAGCACCTTTTTAGGATTTTATATGTTTTTCACGTATGCAGGTGTTGCTTCCGCCGGTGGATTTATTATGTTGAGCGAATGGGTGGGATCGGGTGTGCTAACGGTTATTTTTAGTTTTATGGGAATTGTTGCTATATTGTTAATGAATCATGTTTTTGTAAGAGGGACGGCGCCGCCTGAGGATAAAGATGAAGAGAAAGGATTGGCTTAGTCATCCATCTAAAACGAACCTTCAATCAGCACATTACCGGCCGTTACTTCCCGTTCTCTATTTTGTTCAGGGAGGTTTACGGACGGTTAATCTGTGATAAAAAGTAAGCCCCGTACGGGGCTTACTTTTGTGAAACATGACGATTATCAAGGGCCATTTTTATTCGATGTTAGCAGATAGTCGGGGAAGCCATTCATTTATGTCGTTTACTTTCATTGGTTTGGCGTAGAAGTAGCCTTGCATGTAATGACAGCCTAATTGCGTTAAATAATCCACATGTTCCTGCGTTTCCACCCCTTCTGCAATGACTTGAATTTGCAGGCTTTCTGCCATGAGGATGATGGCGCGAACGATGGCTCTTTTACTTTTAGTGTCGATGTTACGTGTGAAAACACGGTCTAATTTCAACGTGTCTAATGGAATTTGATCAAGTAACCCTATAGATGAATAGCCCGTGCCGAAATCGTCCATGGCAATTTTAACACCTAGTGAACGAATGGCTTGAAATTGTTCAATGACGTTATTTAGATCATATAACATCATCGACTCAGTAATTTCTAATTCAAGCAAGTGTGGGCTCAGCTCAGTTTCATTTAAGACAGTTCGAACAAGTTCGGCCACATTGTCAGCGCGAAAATGACTAGAAGATAAGTTGACGGATACGGGAAGGTGATACCCTTCTGAGTCCCATTGTTTTGCTTGCATACAGGCGGTTTTTAATATCCATTTAGTTAGCGGGATGATATAGCTACTTTCTTCAGCAATGGGAATAAATTCCCCTGGAGAAATAAGGCCGTCCCGAGGATGGTGCCATCGAATTAACGCTTCAAATCCAATTAAAGAATGACTGAGAGTGTTCCATTTTGGTTGATAAACAAGATAAAATTGCTCATAGTCTAGGGCACTTTGTAAGTCTTTTTGAAGTTCAAATTTTCGTACTTCTCCCTTACCCATGTCCTCGTTATAAATACAGTACTGATTTTTTCCAGCTGCTTTAGCTTGATACATGGCAGTTTCAGCTCGCTGTAGTAACGTGGAACGACCTTCTAGGTGAACGGGGCCTATACTAATTCCGATGCTTGCAGTGACTCGTAGCTCATTGCCTTCAATGAAATGGGGCTTTTGTAAGCTGACTAATAAGTCGTTAGCGATGTTTTCAACATGTGCTTTGGAGTGTCGCTGAATAATGATTAAAAAGGAATCTCCTCCAATGCGAAAGGCATGATGATCGTGATCAGTAAAATGTTCTAAGCGGAGCCCAACATATTTGACAAGAATATCTCCTGTGTCATGACCTAGTGTGTCATTAATCGCTTTAAACTGATCAAGGTCGATTAGAAGTAGCGAAATGACCTCCCTTTCTTGCAGACTTTGAAAGTAGCGGTGCATATCATTTCGGTTTGGCAGTCCAGTGATCGTATCTGAATAAGCTAATTTAGCAAGAACATGACGATCGAACAAAATTATAACCCATGAGACAGCTAAAATAAGAAGGATAGCTAAAGTGACAGCTAAAAGTAAATAAATATTAAGAGGTGCTTCCTCTACTATATCCGTGACTTCGGAATGAGGGTGAAACTGGGTAGCTAATATACTCGTATAATGCATGCCGCAAATGGCCAAACCCATGATGATTGCCGACAGCCATTTTAACCAGCTTGAACCTGTTTGATCACGCCATTTAATAAAAAGGAAAAGGGCGACATATGAAGCAATGAGAGCGATCGCCACAGATATAGAAAATAGACCTGGACTATGACTCATTTCCTTCGGCATAATCATTGCTTCCATACCAATATAATGCATCGTTATTATACCACTTCCTATTACTAAGCCACCTATCCAAATATGCAGGAAGTTTATGGCTTTAGGAAATGTGATGATAAAGGCTATCAATGAAGCTGAGACACTAACCACTAACGATAAAAGTGTGAGTTTGACGTCATACGTTACAGGAACATGTAAAGTGACAGCGATCATACCAACGAAATGCATGGACCATATACCTGCACCCATTACAAAAGAGCCTGATAAGAGCCAAAAGCATCGCATTTTACCTTGAGATGCCGACACTTTCGCAATGATGCTTAAAGCCGAATAGGAGGCAAATATAGAAATGGCAATCGAGAGTGCCACGATATAAAAATTAAAACTTTCTTCCATTGGCATATTATTAACTCCAGTCTAATGTTAATCTTGCAGTGATTAACGTGATGTTAGTGTTTCACAAGGTAGTTTTGAATTCTATTAATACTAAAAAACATGGAAGAAATAAATATCTTAAAACTATTTACTTTGTGGTGGTCACAAATAACCATCCGTAAAGCTCCTACGTCAAAAGAGAGAGGAGAGCTAGCAGCCGGTAATATCCTGATTCACTTTACCTCCACTGATTGAAGGTTTGTTTTATAGTTATATAATAATGATACGTTAGTCCTTACTTTTCGTAAATAAGGCTTTTGTGGATGTTTAAACATCATATATCAACTAATTATTGGGTAAATTGCACTTCCAAGTTCATGGTGGTGGCTTTATTACAAAGTATATTCTAAACCCAATCGTTCATGTCTGTCGTATATAAAGGGAGGGGAATATCATAATGTCTACGGTATTTCGGTTAGCCTCACAATAGTTTTACATGTAACTTTTGCTTAAATGATAAAAAGCTGGCCATAAAGGCGGTGGAACATATGGCTTTTACATGGTGTATAAGTATGTTTTAGCATCATTCAAAACACCCCTGTAAAAAACGCCTCATCCCTTGATCTTCTTCGTATAGACAGAGATTTTCCGAAGGTTCATATTCGGCCGATTGTTCGCTTGACTGTGTTGATCAACTGTGACGTTCATGCTCAAAAAACGTTGCCTGTTTGTTCTTTTTAGTGAATGTCATAAGTGGAAAAACTGGTAATCATCACTTATAAATTAGGTCTCAACGCATAGCGATAAGGGCTTATTAATAAAGGTCTAAAGTAGTATAATGAGGTTAATAGTTAACCAACAAGTAGAATTACTTTATTAAAAGCGGCACTTATCGTGCGTTATTAAGCACAAGAGACTTAGATAGTATGTCCTATCACCATTATTAAGGAGACGACTATGAACAAAATAATTAAAAGATGTGCTTTAGAAGTTTTACCAATTAGTTTGGCTGCACTTATTCTTATCGTCATAGTTACGGGAATATTTCTTCGAGCTTTTGTATTTCTTGAAGTCATGTCACTGCTTACAATTGTTTGTTTACTAGGCAGCTGGGCATATGATATTAGACATGATGTGTTCAAAAAAAGAAGACGTGGTTTCCCAATTAAATATACGCTCATTGTTGGCGTGTTTCTATTAATAAGCTTTATATAATTGTAATTGGCAAAAATCAAGTGAAGCTAGAAATAAGCTTGATAGCACTATTTTGCACAATGAGAGTAATCCCCCACGATGTTAGACCTAGTGCTAAGGAGAATACTAGTGGGAGAGAGTGTTTCAATGATAAGTAGATGACCGCTAACATAATAGCAGTAGCAGGAAGGCCATATAACACACCTGACGCGAAACGGCTTAAAGCTTCAGGTGATTCCCCTTGTACAGAGAGCCACAAAATACTTAATAAGCTAACTAAGGGAAGCGCTGCAAGGATACCACCATAGACTGGAAAACGTCTAGCTACTTCAGAGATAATCGCGATGATAATTGCTGATGTTAAAATCTTTATCGTCACATACATTGTTTTGCACGCTCACTTAATAAGCTAAAAGCCTTTAAGATCATATGTTTTTCATCAGGCGTTAATGATTGGAAAATCTCGGCTAGTTTTTCTTCATCTAGGCATGAGTTAGTATGTAAAATATTTTCTCCTCGTGTTGTGAGTTGTAATATTACCTTCCGCTCGTCCTCTGTTGCTTTTGTCTTTATAATATACCCTTTATCAATGAGGCGTTTAACATGTTCTGAAGCAGTATTATGAGAAAGAGCTAAATAACAGGCAATATCTTTTATTCCTGAGTGACTACTTTTTTGGATGTGCTGTAAGATACGTACAGCTTGGTGGGTTATTTTGTCATTGTGTGGATAGTGTAATGCATAATAAATATCTGTCCATTTCTCGTTTAATTGCGTGGCTTCTTTCATCTATTTTTTCTCCTTCACCATGTTATTATTTATATCGCTTTATACGATATAAATAATACATAAAAGTGCTTCAGGAGTCAAACGGTATCCAAAAAGGTTTAGATGATCTGGTCTAGGGGAAGAGTGTAACTAATTCTCACGATAGAAAGGAGCAGATAATATGGAAAACAAACCGTGGCCGCACAAGAAAATAAATGAACGTCATAATGGGCTTAGTTCTGCTCAAGAAGTCTACTATAGTGGTGATTTCAAACGAGCTGATAGAGCTGCCCAAACGGTGGTAAAAGAAAACTAACCCAATGTGTCAAGAAACCCTCTGCTTAGGGAAAGCGGAGGGTTTTTCGACAATTTCCTGTTTTCACTGTTCGGCTCTAATCCCTCTGTTTCTTAGAAGTTCAAGGATTAAAAAGTTTACCCAAGTAATTATTGGGATAAAAAGTATAAGGAGATAAAGGTTAGTTTGACCGATGCCAAACAGTCTCACCTCATCATTTAAAAGGGGGACAAGCAACGTAGCTACAACTAATAATAAAGTGTTTGAACACAACGCCATGAATAACGCTAACCATTTATTATTTTTCCTTTTTAAAGTTAAAACAGAGACAGCCGTAGATATGGATAAGGAAAACACGATGATTATGTATGTCAACTCCTCACCCCTTATTTTTTATGTATCACGTATACGTACGTAAATTAGATCTGCTACCTTGAAAATAGTTTACCATAACCAGGGGCTTCTCTTTTATAAATAAGGTAACTTTTCAAATGAGAATAAAAGTCTGTGCTTAATCCTCAAGGGGCCACTGTCTTACGTTTCGGCCACTATTTATCACAGATAATCAACCGTCCGTTGAAAGTTCGTTTTATCATCCGCATATAATTCGTGTTATGACATTAAAAACATCATTATGACATGACTCATTTATACCAATTCAGAATGCTTTCATCATAAGTTCAGATGTATTATTTAGTCCTAACATTGGAAAGCCTGTATCTATTATAATAGTGATAACTTTATTCATAAATGTTTAACGAAAAAATGTATATGTCCTTTAAAATGGATATAAGGAGGATGCTAGATCACTCATTAATGCGTATTCAGATGTCCCTCCTATGAAAATAAATGGCAATGTTTACTATCACAAAAAAAACCTTGATGATTGGTTGATGACTTTAAGCGATAAGAAAATATCAAAGTAAAGTGTGTCACTAGAGAGCTCTAATGTGTAGGCTATTTAATGAAACGTTTGTTTAAATTTAGTACAGATAACCGTAACCCCCGGGGCAAAAAAGAGAGGTAATGCTATTAGGCGGGAAATAACGAACGCTCATGTCCTGATTGACTCAACTAACAATCAGGACGAAAGCTGGGTAATTGAAGGTTGGTTTTATATATAAGGGAAGATACGAGAAATAAAGTTTGAAGGAGAGGACTATGACTGGACGACATGTTGGCATCCGAGCTGTGAAAGTAAATATAAAGGCCGTCCTTTCGTTTGTATTGGCTGTCCTTTCGTTAATGTTTGTCTATGTGTCATTAGTAGCTATGGCGCTGAGTATCGTAGGGTTTGTAATCGGCCTTTTTGCATTATGGGAAATGAGAAGCTCCCTTCATCGAGGGAAGGGGCTGGCTATTGCAGGGGTCATTATAAATGCAGTTTCCTTTATGATACCGATCGTTTTAGTTGTGTTAGCTTATTTTGTATTTTAAACGTAACAGGACATATATACGAAAAGACATAGGAACGACCTGTTAGATGCCTTAAACAATTTTTTTAATTGTTATGGTTTTAGCACGACTTTAATACAGTTGTCATGCTTCTCGTCAAAGACATCATATCCATGGGCAGCTTCTGTTAAGGGAAGAGTGTGCGTAATGATATCAGTTGGATCAAAGTCCCCTTGTTTGATTTTATGATAGAGCTCAGGAATGAAGTGGATGACTGGAGCTTGCCCCATTTTTAATGTGATATTCCTTGCAAAAAAATCACCGAGGGGAAACATGTTGTAACGCGTGCCGTAAACCCCCACAATACTTACAATGCCACCTTTTCTAACACATTGGCTAGCCAATTGAATGGGTCCCATTGAGCCACCCTGAAGTTTCAAAGCAGTTTCGACCATTTCAACAGCCGTCTTTTTTCCATCCATTCCCACGCAGTCGATGACAGCATCTGCTCCTCCCTTCGTCATCTCTTTTAGGTGAGTGCCAAGTTCATCGTGTTTAGTGAAATCAAATATTTCTACATGATTTGTCTTTTTGGCATGGTTAAGCCGGTACTGAATATAATCAACGGCGATAACACGAGAGGCGCCCTTCATCCATGCGAATTTTTGAGCCAGTAATCCGACAGGCCCACAACCAAGTATGATAACGGTATTTCCAGAAGATACCTCTGCTTGTTCTACCCCCCACCAGGCAGTTGGGACAATATCTGATAAGAAAAGAAGTTTGTCATCTTCCAGTTCGCTATTTTCTGGTACAACGAATGGCACGAAGTTTCCATATGGGACTCTTAGCAATTCAGCTTGTCCCCCTGGATAGCCGCCGAATGTGTCAGAAAAACCGAAATAGGCACCAGATTGACCGTGGGGATTGGCATGGTCACATTGGCTTTCTAATTTATTTTGACAATAAAAGCACTGTCCGCATGAAATATTAAATGGGATGATAACACGATCACCTTTTTTTACTTTCGTTACTTCCGTCCCTGTTTCTTCTACTATTCCCATCGGTTCGTGACCAATAATATAATCTTTAGGAAAGTTTGGTACCATGCCATGAACGAGGTGTAAATCAGAGCCACAAATAGCTGTGCTCGTAATTTTTACAAGGATATCATCTTTCTTTTGCAAAGTTGGATCTGCCACATCTTTAACGACCACATCTTTAATACCTTGATAAGTGACGGCTTTCATTCATATACCTCCAAGCCGATAAGCGTTATGAAAAAGAACGCACAAGGGACTGTTGTGCGTTCTAATGCGTTAAGCGCCTACCATGTTAATTGTTGTTATTGTTGTTTCGGTTATTTCTATTGTTGCGGTTGTTGTCTAGGTCTTGAGCATCATTCTCACAAGCAAATTCCTCATTCACATTATCCACATTTAATTCATTATTATTGTTGTTATTGTTATTGTTGTTGTTTCTGTTGTTTCTGTTGTTTCTGTTGTTTCTGTTGTTGTCCACCATTATCAATCACCTCCTATTTGTTTATAGTATGGGGGATGAGTAAGTAAATCATGCTCATGGCTCACTAGTAAATAATGTTTAAGGTCCATAGGTGTACCAAGAAACAGCAGATGATGGATAGACTTTTTTATCTTGCTTATTTCGTATAAAATGGTGATAATTCTAGGCGGATGGATGTACAATCTGGACGATTGTGTCAGACAGCGGCATGGCTACAATCGTAAAAACCGATTGCGCAGCAAATCTTATCATTTAACACGAGGGTGTTAATAGTTAGTGGGGATGTGACGTCATGCGTTCATTTTGGTTATGGCTTTTATTTATCGGAATCGCTTGGTTTTTAGCGGTAAGACAGCAACAATTTATTTCATCGGTAAGTGTGACGTGGAGCTTACTAAGTAGTGCTTGTTTCTTTGCATTATATTTTTTATTTCCTTTAGTACAAAAGCACGCTCGGCTATTAACACTTGTTCAATGTGGGGCTGCATGTGTGATGGTGATAGTATTTTGGCCTAACGGAGAGGGAGAAATGAACTTATACGCCTTACTGTTGATGTCACTTTTGGCTGGACACGCTTTTTATCTATTACCTCTCCTCTATGCAAGCATTGTAGGTACCCTGTTATTTGCTGGGGTGGCGATTCCCGCTTTGATCGGAATAAGTGGCTTCTCGCTCCTTTTTATTAGTTTTTACAGCGTGTTACTAACAGTAGCTTTAATAATACTTAAAAACATGCGTATTTTGGAAATAGACCAGGAGGCTCGGTATGATGCATTGCTTAGTGAATATCGTAAGTTGAAAAGACGAGTAGCCACTGATGAAAGTCAGGCACGTGAAGAGGAACGAATAGAAGTTGGTCGTGAAATTCATGACTCGGTAGGTCACAAGCTCACAGCTTTAGTGATGCAACTAGAAGTGGAGAGAATGCAGTCTGATCACGAGACGGGATCTCGGATTGCTAACTTAAAAACATTAGCGAAAGAGAGCCTAGAGGAAACGAGACGGGCAGTTAAAACGATGAAGGATAAAGAAATTGGGGGCGTTTCGGCAATTATCCGATTGATACGCCAGCTGGAAGCGGAAAGTTATTTAAGAATTCACTTCTCTGTGAAACACGGAGCTTTTACAGCACCGTTAACAAATAATCAAACGATTGCTATATATCGTGCTGTTCAGGAAGCACTAACAAATGTCATGAGGCACAGTCACGTTCGCGAAGCCAAGATCCTATTTGAGGTGCCAGGGGGAAGAGTTTTTCGCTTTGAAGTTTCCAACCCTGTAACATATGTAGAGCCATGGCGTGAAGGCTTTGGCATCACGTCCATGAAAGAAAGAATTAAAGAGGTAGGCGGCGAATGTCATATAAGCCATAGTGACAGCTGTTTTATGGTGAGTGGCGTATTACCTTTAAATAAGGAGGAAAATGTGTGATACGTATTTTGCTCGCAGAAGATCAAAGTTTGGTTCGCCAAGGATTAAAAATGATGATAGAGACAGATGATACGTTGCGTGTAACAGGAGAAGCGGCGAATGGGGAAGAGGCCATTTCGTTATGTGAAACAGCTATATTTGATCTTGCGCTATTAGATATTCGCATGCCGGTAATGGATGGGTTAACAGCGGCAAGAACGATTAATAGCCGATGGCCAGATACTAAAGTGATGATGCTTACCACCTTTAACGATGATGAATATGCTTTAGAAGCGCTGAAAAGTGGTGCAGTAGGGTATATGCTAAAAGATGCTGAGCCGACAGAACTCATTCGTGCAATTCGAAATTGCTTAGCAGGTGGTCTTCAATTAGAAGGTCTCGTGGCAGCAAAAATGATGCCAAAGTTAATTAACCAGACAATATCTCATGAGATTGATCCTACAATCACGCCGAGGGAGTTAGATATTGTAAAACGAGTTGGAGAAGGCAGAAGCAATAAGGAAATCTCAGAAGAATTAGGGTTATCCGTTGGGACTGTAAAAAATCATATTAGTCAAATCCTTGATAAACTAGAGCTGCGTGACCGAACTCAGCTAGCTATTTATGCTATTAGGCACAACGTCGTTTAGGTTAAAGATAAGTAAACGAGTTATCATAAATCTTATCTCCACATGTCACAATAAAAATGACTCAGGTCATGTATAAGAGAAAAAGTCATGACGGAAGGCAGTAGGAACACTGCCTTTTTCTTTGTATACTTTGTGTGTAAATAAGACGATACTGATCACTTGACGTGAGTAACTAAGGGCATAATAACGTCTAGTGAGTAAAGGAGATGAACTGCTATGTTGGAAACAGAAGACCTGACAAAAGTTTTTAAAAAACATGTTGCTGTTGATAAGGTTAACCTCTATTTAGATAGAGGTGAGTCAATCGGATTGTTAGGCCCTAATGGCGCTGGAAAATCTACAACTATATCCATGATTTCTTCGCTCGTTAAGCCTTCTTCAGGAGATATAAGAATACATGGCCAAAGTATTATTAAGCACCCGGACCATATTAGAAAAGTACTTGGTGTTGTCCCTCAAGATATTGCCCTCTATCCAGAATTGACAGCCACAGAAAATTTAGCTTTTTTCGGGCAGATTTATGGTTTAAAAGGAAATAAATTAAAGGATAGTATCCAACACGTTCTTCGCCAGGTTGGATTAGAAGAACGTCAAAAAGATCAAGTTAAAACTTACTCAGGAGGAATGCAGAGACGTATCAACATGGCGATCGCTATGTTACATGAACCAGATATTCTTATTATGGATGAACCGACTGTAGGTATTGATCCGCAATCGAGGCATCATATTTTAGAGACGGTCAGAGAATTGAATGAAGAAAAAGGGATGACTGTTCTTTATACAAGTCATTATATGGAAGAGGTCGAAAGGCTTTGTGACAGAGTGTACATTATGGATCACGGTCAAATGATTGCCTCAGGAACGAAAGATGAATTGAAACAGATTTTATCTGCAGAAGAAGCTATTTTAATTGATTTAGCTCAACCTACTGATGCAGAACAGCTATTATCTGAACTCCAGAGTATAAAAGGGGTGTTAAAAACTACCCAAACAGAAACAGGATTAAAGTTAATCGTTCCTAGGGGACAACGGCTGTTAAGTAGGGTGTTTCAGGCGGCTGAGCTTCATAATGCTCAAATAATCAATGTGACTGTTCAAACACCAACACTTGAAGACGTCTTTCTACATTTAACAGGACGGACGTTGAGAGATTAAGGGGGTGAATAGAAGATGGTTTCTTTTTTAAAAAAGGATATTCTCGTTCTCATAAGAGATAAAACGGGATTACTTACCTTGCTATTAATGCCTTTTGTATTGACGGCAATTTTAGGGTTTTCATTGCAAGGGATTATGGGAAGTGACAGTCAAACGCTATCATTAGAGCTAGGAATCGTCATCGAAGACGAGGTAGAACAAGGCATTACACAATTTACAGCTGAATTGGATCGTTCTAACTTAGCGGATGATACAAAGGGAGAGTTGGAGGCGATGGCAATGTCCTCACATCCCCTCCTGATCTTAGAGAGTATGTTGGAAAGCGGACAAATCAGTGACATTGTGGAAAAGACAGAAATGACAGCAGAAGAAGCACAGAAAGCGCTAGATAATGAGGATGTTATAGCGATTTTAACGATTCCTGAAGGGTTTACGTATCACTCTTTAGAAAAAATGCTTTTAAATCAAGGGGATGGTCAAACGTTCGATTTGACGGTCATTGATTATCGGTCATTAGGCGCGAAGGTCATCAGTAATATACTTGATAACTTTACACGGTCGTTAAATTTTGAAACAGCCATTGCTCATGCCAGTAACGGCAATTATGTGTCAGGAGCAGAAGATAATGATGAATTAGGAGGTACTGAGACAGTATCAGCAGGGGAACCTATACAATCCTTAGAGTACTATACGCTTGGCATGGCAGTTATGTTCGCCTTATATACGGCCTCTGCTACTTCTGAAAGAGCTTTGCTTGAAAAGAAACAGCAAGCATTTAATCGAATTTTACTGTCTGGTAAGCATCCATTTGTGTATTTGTTAGGTAAATTTTTTGCCACATTCTTAGTGGTTTGTCTCCAATTACTTATTTTATTTGGTTTATCCGCTCTTTTATTCAACTCCTTTACATTTCATTCGGTTGAATTTGTTGCAGGGATGTTGTTAATTGTAGGTATTTTTTCTTTATGTGTCGGTAGTGTGGCAACATTATTAACGTCACTGACACTTCGATTTACAAGTGCTTCTATATCAAATGTCTTTTCAGCAGGCATAGTTAGTTTACTTGCATTTGCAGGTGGAAGCTTCTTTCCGGTTTCCGGGGTATTACAAACAGTTGGTGAATGGACACCAAATGGTGCGGCTTTAACGAGCTTTTTACTATGGATGCAAGGTGTTGATCTATCACTTATCATATCACCACTTGCGAAAGTTATTTGTATGGCTATTCTGCTATTTGTGATAAGCCTCGTGGTATTTCCAAAAAGGAGGGAGGCAGCGTCATGATTGCGATTTTTTTATTACAATGGAAACGATTGTGGCGAGAGCCTGTTTGGGTCCTTTCAATGGTGGGCTTAACCGTTTTGTTTGTGTTTTTATTAGCGGGTAGAGTAGGGGATGCTACGATGACAGTGACGACATTTTCAACCCCATCGCTATCTGACCAAACACGAGATGAATGGGACGATAAGCTAAACGCATCTGATGTGTTTGTGTTTGATTGGGTTGAAGAAGAAGAGGCGAAAGAGTCACTAGCTAAGGGTAATATTGAGTTCGCTTTACAAATAGATGAAGACGATTATCGGATTGTGAAAGTGGCAGAAAACGTAAGTTATCACATGGTGGAACAGCATGTTCATCGGGTTTTTGCAGAAGAAATGAGATTGCAGGAAGCTGAAAGGCAAGTAATGGATGACACTTTCCGTGAAGATGTTGCCAACAATCTTGAGGAACCAGTATTACACTTGGTAACGTCATCCCACTTAGGAGAAGACGATCAATTTGCACAAGCAGATAGGCTGCAAGTGCTGTTTGGGATGACGCTGTTCTTTTCCATTTATACGGTTTTATTCAGTTTAATGAATGTGTCGGAAGAAAAACGCTCAGGCACATGGGATCGTTTGATTCTGTCCCCTTTAAAAAAATGGCAGATGTACCTTGGCAATTTGTTGTTTAGTTTTGTCATCGGATATGCTCAAATACTCATCTTATTTTTATTTTTCCAGATGACATTAGACTTTGGTTTTAATGGACAATTTGGTGTTATTGCGGTGGTCACAGCATGCTTTGTATTTGCGATTGTCGCCTTAGGGGTCCTACTAATAGGTATCGTGCGGTCGCCTCAACAGCTTCAAGTTGCGATTCCTCTCGTAGCTGTCAGTATGGCTATGTTAGGCGGTGCATTCTGGCCGCTTGAGGTAATTACGAATGATATCATTCTCATGATAACAAAAGCCATGCCAATCACGTATGGCATGGAAGCATTGCACCAAGCAGTTCTTAATAGGTACGGGGTCATGGATTTAGCACAACCGCTGGCCATGCTCTTACTCTTCGGTGTTGTGTGTATGGGTGTTGGTGCTAACTTGATGGAAAGGCGTTAATCATTTGCGCATGTGAAAGAATATCGTTAAGTGGTTAGTAGGCTTTCTTGATAAAAAGGTGGGCTGTCTCCCGATTCAGCTGTTTTCTTGACAGCTTTTGGTGGAGACGGCCTATTTGCTAGTAGTTCGGCTGATCCTTTTTTCCATGATGATATGGGGAATCCCCTCTTCCATAAACGTGTCAGAGCATGAAGAGTAGCCGAGCTTTTCATAAAATCCTTTGGCATGTGTTTGGGCATGGAGGGTAAAGTGTTTGTAGCCTTGTTTCAATGCGATAGTTTCTAATTCCTTAATAATGAGAGCTCCGATTCCCTCTTTTCTATGAGTATCAAGAATACAAATACGCTCAAGCTTGGCCTTTTTTTCGACAAATCGTATTCTACCTGTGCCTACAGCTTGACCTTCTGTACAAACAAGAAGGTGATCAGCTAATTCTTCGTATTCATCGAATTCTTCTTCAAGAGATACCCCTTGTTCGTCCACAAAGACCGCTTGTCGAATAGCAAATGCTTTTTCTAGTTCATGTTGACTGTTAATATGTGTGATCTCCATCATGTCACCTCAATTATCCGTTTAAGATTATATTATTATGGCACTGCTCATCCTCTTTTTCAACTAACAAATTAGATAGATTGGCATAAATACGCTAAACTATTAGTATCATTGATTATAAGGAGTGAAGACATGCGTAAGTTGACATTAGGTAACAGTAACTTAGAAGCGGGGGATATTTCTCTAGGGTGTATGCGTATGGCCGGGTTATCGTTAGAAAAGGCAACGGAAGTCATTGAAACATCATTCGCCTCAGGCATTGATTTATTTGATCATGCTGATATTTATGGAGGGGGGAAATCTGAAGACGTATTTGCTCAAGCCTTAAAGCAGTCTTCTGTACGGCGTGAAGACATTATTCTTCAATCAAAATGTGGTATTAGAGATGGCTTTTTTGATTTCTCAAAGAAACATATTATGACCTCTGTCGAGGATAGTTTAAAGCGCTTGCAAACTGATCACCTCGATATTTTGCTGCTTCATCGCCCTGATGCTTTAGTAGAACCGGAGGAAGTAGCTGAAGCGTTTAGTGAGTTAAAGACAAGCGGAAAGGTGCGCCACTTCGGTGTGAGCAATCACCATCCTCTGCAAGTAGATTTACTTAAAAAGTATGTGACAGAGGAATTGATTATTAATCAGCTCCAACTCAGTCTTGTCCATACACCTATGATCGATGCCGGATTAAATGTAAACATGTTTAACGAAGCAGCGGTAGTAAGGGATAGTCATTTGTTGGAATATAGTCGTCTTCATCATATGACGGTACAAGCATGGTCCCCTTTCCAGCATGGGATGATTGAAGGTGTTTTTATCGGAAACACCGATTATCCAAAAGTGAACGCTAAACTGGAGGAAGTAGCAGAAAAGAAAGGAATTACCTCATCTGCGGTCGCTATTGCCTGGATTTTGCGTCATCCGGGGAGAATGCAACCTGTGATAGGATCGATGAACCCCGACAGAATTCAGCAAATTTGCCAAGCGTCAAATATCACATTATCCCGTGAAGAGTGGTATGAATTATATCGTTCAGCAGGAAATGAGTTGCCATAGCTTTGTTAGTTCAGCCTTTAGAGAAGTGTGATTATGCTGCTCTAAAGGCTTTCTTGCCCTGAACTGGAATATGGTGAAATGGCTAGGGGATCCAAGATTGGGGTTGATTGGTGTAGCATCTGTTACGTATAATTGCCTTTAATGGCTATTGTTCGTTATAAAGTCATATATTATTAACTAGAGAGGGGACGCATATGTTTAGACAAAAATCATCCCAATTATTACTTATATGTGGTGTGTTGATGACCGTTATGGTCGGGTGTAATAATGCTTCAGGGGGTGAAGAGGATACCGCTAGTAATAATGAGGCGGACAATTTAAATGAGACTGAAGATAATAATAATGATAATCGAGAGCCAGTGGAAACAACAGTGGCTAATGAAGAGGTAGAAGAGGCTCCTGAGGATCAAGGTGACTTCGATAGTTGGTGGGAGATTGAGATTGAAGAACAGGAAGATCATTATGTAGTGAACGGTCAGTCGAATTTATTGCCTGAAACGACTGTTAGAATTCGAGCGAAGTCTGATGATTATACATTTGTTGGCTATGATACGACCGTAGATGTTGAGGAAGATGGTTCTTTTGAGACAAAATTGCAGCATCCACAAGTTTACGATACAGAAATTGTGCTTGAAGTGAGCGTTGGAGTTGGCCGTCAGTCAGATGAGATTTTAGCTCATTATGGGGAATCATTGGAGCTTATAGAAGGGCCATTTCGATATGTGGCGGATAGCGATGAGGAAGGAAAAGTATATGAATTAAAATCAGAATTAGCCTATGTTCCTGAAGACGATAAATTCGTTACTCTTACGTCACAAACACCCGAATGGAATTTCCCTGAAGATCAAGGGGATGTAGACGTTTGGATTGATGACGTTGAAGTTGAACGTGATGACGAACGTTTTTATATGACTGGAAGGACAAACTTGGAGGAGGGCGCGAATATCCATATTGAAGTAGAGCTCCCTGATTATATCTCCTTTGGCTATTCAAATGTGGTGACAATTAACCCTGATGGCACCTTTGCAGCATCTGTTAATTATCCTGATGATATTGATGACGAAGCGGAAATGAACCTTGCCATTGAATTTAAGCCATACAGACATAATCAATTAGATTACATCGTGACTCATTATGGTGAGAGTGGGGAGAACCTAACTGGAGAGCTTGTCGAAGAAGAAAGCTCGGGTGAAGAAAACTACATTCTCTATAAATTGAATGTCCAATGAACGTAACGGCGTATATATAAGTTATAAATGGCACCAATCATATTTGAAGTGATTGGTGCCATTTTAAGTGAATGATAGTCTTTTTTTAATGGTAGGATCTCTGGCCAACCTAAAAGCATTTTTCAGTGCTTTTAGTAGTGTCGGTCATTAACGGTTTCGATTGAATGATCTTTATTTTTCTTTGTCTTACAGTGCAGTTAGCCCGCCGTCAATTGGATAAACGGCACCATTAATAATGGGTGCCTCATCGCTAAGAAGGAAAGCAACGAGATTAGCTACTTCTTGAGGAGTCCCATATCTTCCAGCTGGAATACCGGCTTTAACTTGATTATGAGCCTCTTCTGACCCTTGAGTAAAACGCTCCATCATATTGGTCGCTGTAGGACCAGGGGCGATAGCGTTCACGCGTATATTTTGCGCCGCATATTCACCGGCAGCTGTCTTAGTTAGCCCAATGACGCCATGTTTTGTGCCAGCATATGGGCTAACACCCGGAGAGCCAACAATCCCTGCATTAGATGCAGTATTGACGATAGCCCCACCGCCATTTTTTAACATCGCTTGGATGACATATTTCATCCCGTAAAAAGCACCTTTAAGGTTGATATCAACGACTTTGTTGAAAAGTTCTTCTGGGTAATCAGCAAGAGGAATGACTTGGCCTTCAATCCCTGCGTTGTTAAAAAACATATCTATACGACTAAACGTGTTGAGTGTTGTGTGAACGTAATTTTTTACATCATCAAGACGGCTGACGTCTGTTTTTACAAAGAGCGCTTTAGCACCTAATGCTTCAATCAGCTGAACAGTTTCGTTACCGCCTTCTTCAGAAATATCTGCAATTGTGACATGAGCCCCTCTTTTAGCAAGCGTTAAAGCGACTTCACGCCCAATTCCGCTGCCGCCCCCTGTTACAATTCCAATTTTTCCTTGTAAATCTGTCATTTCCTTCAACCCTCTCAATTAATAATGTGTGTATCATGGTAATGATTCTATACTCTCAGAACTTAGTCACTATTTCATTGAATATATCTTGAATATCCTAAAAATAGATAAAAAGTCCTATTATTAAAGTCTCGATTAACGTGTTAAAATTGACACGAATTCGTAAAAAATATAGAAATATTTAGAAGGAGTTTTCACTATGGATATCGTCCAAGCGCTCATCGCTTCGGTGCCTTATATTAAGGAAATCATGCGTGAAGAGGTAATGATTACTATTTTTGATGATAAAGAGTATGTGTTTTACAGCCCAAGTAATGAGCTTGATTTTAAACATAAAAAAGGGGACCCATTACCCCCTAAGTACGTGGATTTTCAAATGGTTGACCCGAATAAAACGGTTGTTGTCCCAGTTCCAGCTGAGGAGTTTGGAGTATCGTTTGATTCTATTTCACTCCCTATTAAAAATGAGGAGGGACGTCTAGTAGCAGGAATGAACGTGGCGGTAAGCCGGAAGCGTCAAGAAAAATTAGAAGATATTATGGATACAATGCAAGGCATTTCTAGTCAGCTGCTAGATAAAATACAGCATATCGCTGCTCACTCAGAAGAGTTGTCTGCATCGAGTGAACAAATATCAGAAAATGCCAAATATGCTGTAGAAAATTCAGCGAAGGTGACAGATGTGACAAGTGTAATCCGGGGTATTTCTGAGCAAACAAATCTTCTTGGTTTAAATGCAGCCATTGAAGCCGCAAGGGTAGGCGCAGAAGGCGCTGGATTTGGAGTAGTGGCAAATGAAGTACGTAAATTATCATTAGACACAAAGCAAGCTACGACAAATATCGAAAGTTCACTAAGTAATATTAAAAACTCTATTGAAAAAATGCAGCTTGATTTCAATGATATAAACGACTCTTCTCAGCAGGAAGTAAAATTAATTACAGAGTTTATGGATGATATTGAAAAGTTAAATAAAACATCCGAAGAAATGAAATCTTTTATGGCTCAACTTGTCACATATGAATGATGTGCATGAATTTATGAGTCTACTGATTCAGCTTTTTTCCGAGTGGGACCGTCCGCAATTACGAACAATTAATTGCTGACTAAATGTCTAACGGATTTTTCAAATGAACATTGTCCAATTTACTATACAACGCACATCTGTAAAAAGGCCGTGTGGTGCGGTAGAGGCAATTTATCATTGTTCAACTTTTGTAGGTTAAAACGCAAGTGTGACATTCCCTTTTTATCACAGTTAAGTGTCCGCACACCTCCCGCCTCAACATAGAGGGGAGAGATAATAGCCGCTAATGTTCTGGTTAACGCAACTCCTAGTCAGTGGGAGAAGGACGAAAATACCGACTGATTGCAGATTGGTTTTATAAGATTTAATTGTGAGCGGAGTGAGGGTGATTCTTACAAACATAGTCTGGACATTAGCCAATAAAAAGAATGTATCTTATGATCTACTTAAAATGCTAAAATTGTAATTTTAGTAGATTTTTATACTGGGTAATTCTCTTATAAAAGATGGATAATCTTTATTTATTATAATTTATAGGCTATTATACTCATAAGTGAGAATGAAGTAAAAAGGAGATGAATGCGTTGAGTGAAAAGTACAAATTAGGTTTAAACACACCTGCTAAAAAAGTAGAGATGGAAGTGAATGGGACATTCAGTCCAAAAGATGTGGAGAACTTTGTGAATGAATATCAAAAAATAGTGGATAAAATCAATGCCACTGAGTACACCTTAGACATTGATTGCTCAAAGTTAGACATTTTACAGCAAGAAATGGTCCCGTCTATGGAAGGTGCTTTTACATTGTATAAAGAAAGTGGCTTTAAAAAGGTTATCCTTAACGTCAAGTCATCTGTTTTAAAAATGCAACTTAGCCGCCTTGCGAGAAACACAAAGCTGACGACGGCAGAAATAGTTGAACTGTAACATTTCAGATAGTGACTACGTTATCAAAAGGCAGAGAGATAGTAGTTTGTCATAATGCCCGCTTTGTTTGAAGAATGAGTGACGACAGGACTTTCAATAAGGAAGTCTTGTTTTCATATAGAGAAATAATCGTGGGCTTTGTCAGGGGAAGAGTGAGATAGGTGAGTACGATTCAGTCGTTAAATACAAAAAGGCATATGTCTAAGTTGGTTTGTCGGAAATATATGTAAAGGGAGAGATTTCATGGATCATATTAAGATTAAAGACGTGGCTATTTATCACCCTGATAATGTTGTAGATAATGATTTTTATATTGATCACTTTAATAGGCAAGGAAAAGATATTAGAAAATTTCTCGCTCATATGGGGAGGGAAAAGCGTTACATTATTGATAATGATCATGAAAATGGTTTGACGATGGCGATAAATGCTAGTAAGAGGGCATTAGCAAAAGCTGGGCTCACAGGCAGGGACTTGGATATGATTGTCTTTTCCACACAAGTGCCTGAAACCACTTTTCCTTCAAATGCGATGTATGTTCACGACGCTATTGATGCTAGCCATGAGACGATAGTCTATGATTCAAATGCCAACTGTGCGGGAATGACGGTAGCAGTGGAGCAAGCGGCGCACTATTTAAACTCAAATCGGTATATGCAGAGAGCACTCATTGTTGGCTCCGATTTCAATAGTCTCATCAGTAATCCACAAGAAGAAATTACGTATGCTAATTATGGGGACGGGGCAGCGGCAGTGATTCTCGAAAAAACGACTGAATCAAACGGCTTTATTGATAGTATTAGTTTTAATAACTCCGCCACCCGTGATAAAATAAAATACCCCGAAAGTGGTTTGTCACAAGCATTACGAGGAACTGCTGAAGCTGACTACATAAAATGGCTCCCTTTTGATGGCGCTGTATGTATGCCCCCAACATTTGATATGATAGAGACGTTACTTGCTCGTAACAACTTAACAGCGAAAGATATTAAGATGTTTTGTTTATCCCAGTTTGCTTTAAGTAATATTGAAAAATTCCAACAACATTTTGAACTCGATGATGAACGGATTGCTTATGTTGGTAATAAATACGGCTACACAGGGACGAGCAGTCCATTTTTTGCTTTTCACGATTCTTTGGAAGAGGCACGAATACAAAGGGGCGATTATGTCTTATTTTGGTCAGTTGGAGCAGGTTTCCAAGTAGTGGCGGCTCTATTTAAATATTAATGGACACTTTTAAGAGATTATAAAAATTAAAGGAGAGGCGCCTAACGATTAGGTGTCCTCTCCTTATTCCATCGCAGGATCTGTCTGTAAAACCCCCACTGATTGAAGGTTCGTTTTATAGAAGGACTGTATGTAAAAGGATAGACTCTATCAAGTAAAAGAAGTCTATTAATAAAGTTACAGCGACTTGTCATATTTATATCTTTTTTTCTAGCATTCACAAGTTAAATAAAATTATCTTTATAACAAATCTCATTAAATGTCCATAAATGTGGTTTGTAATTTCACCAAACTTCTTAGTATTTAAAGCTAAGTGAGAAGAGGGTGAAAAAGTGCTTTCTCCTTCAGTTGAAAAAAAGAGGTTGATTTCCGTCTGGGATCGTGGGGATTCCTTATCGGTTGGGGGATCAGGTTAAGAACCCGATCTGAGAAATAGACGGAAAAAATCCCCTTAAATAGATATTAGCGATGACAATAGCTTAAATAGACGGAGATATTCCGCTAATGACCCGGTAAATCTGAAAAATGGGTTGTTTTGCTTTGAATAATCGGAAAATTTCCCTCTATATCCCCCCTAAATGGCCCCTCTCCTTTATCTAACCGAAAAAAATCCGTTTATTTACTCTCATTAACGACGCGATTATTGACAAGATTTCTTATCTAGGTAAAGACATTAAACCGAGGTTGTATTAATGGCAATTCTGCTCTATTAAGATTTTAATTGTAAATTATTGTAATTGGTGGTATCTAGTTTTAATGTTCCTTAAAGTTATGTTATGCAAAGAAAAAGTTGATAGCCCGTCCAAAACCTCCTTTAAAACCAGGTATATTATTTATGATGTGCTGGTGAAAAAATATATAATTCGGGCCATAAAAAAGAACACAAATCTTTCGCCTCCTTCATGTGTGTTAGAACTACTTACATGGTTAAGGATCAGGCGATTTTTTAATCACAGTAAACCGTCCATAAAACGCCGTGTCAAAATAGAGAGAAGAGATAAATCTATATAGGGGTGAGATAACGGATGCAGCCCTGATTTACTCAACTACCAATCAGTGGGAGAAGAACGAAAACGCCCATTGATTGAAGGTTCATTTTATAAATAATTAAAAGGTCAGCTGACAATCAAAATTTTAAAAGTGAATAAACATTCAGTCGGGATTCCCGATAGAAGTGTCCACTAAATAAACCGGTCATAGTACTATGTTAGAAAACGAACTTAATATAGATGATTAGTAAATACTCTTGTTTTCCCAAGATGGCAGATAATTAAGCGCGTGAAGGTAAAGGGAAGATAAAAATAATATCACTTTTAATATCATTTAAAGTCCTGAAGCGGTGGTGATATATAAAAGTAATAGAAAACCATTGCTATTAAAATACAAAAATAGGTATAAAACTCTATGGTTAGTTATTCATAAATTTGCTAAATTATAATTGGAATTATTTATAATATATTCCTATATAATACTCATTATTTAGCAAAAGCGTATGCAGCAAACCATGAATAATCACGGCTTTATACGGAGAAGGGGTCATGATAGGTGGCTATTATACCAGACGAGCTCCAAGCTTGCCGTGTTGCCTAATCCCATGACTTATAGAGGCTCCGTGTCAAGCTCATGGCGTATATGGATAAAAATAAGGATCAGCGTATTTCCTTACTTGCCAAATACATACTCATAAACTCAAAAATAATAGTTACTAAATTGTAACAAAAATAACAATATGATGTAACAGTAATAGATTATCTTTATGATAGAGTAAACTTAGTTTTTCACCATTAAGGTTTAAACAATGATGACTAAACGATCCCATGGCCGTTTTTCTAAGAAGTTTAGATTTATCATAGATAAGCGTCCGTCAACCTCCTGGGGCAAAATAGAGAGGAGAGGTAACTCTATTTAGGCGGGAGATATCGGAGGCAGTTGTGTTGAGTGAAGGTTCGTTTATAGATGAGAAATTGATGCGATTAAGAGATTTGGTGAAAATATGGGGTCAATTATTAAATTTTAATAAGGAGGTGAATTTAAGGAAGCGCTTACAAAAATGAAAGGGTGAGTAACATGACTAAAGTCTTTAAATTGTTACTGGCATTAGCTCTCGTTTTACCAGTTATCTCATTTAGTTCTCCTGCCTCGCAAGCTGCTTCAAATCAGCCAACTTCTAACGGACCACAAGGCTATGCGTCAATGAATGGAGGGACAACCGGTGGTGCAGGCGGCCGTGTCGAATATGCAAGCACCGGAGCGCAAATTCAGCAATTGATAGATAATCGCAGCCGAAGTAATAACCCTGATGAACCATTAACGATTTATGTAAACGGAACGATTACACAAGGAAATTCCCCACAGTCCCTTATAGATGTTAAAAATCACCGTGGAAAAGCTCATGAAATTAAAAACATCTCTATTATCGGTGTAGGAACAAATGGAGAGTTTGATGGCATTGGGATAAGACTATCAAACGCCCATAATATCATTATCCAAAATGTATCAATTCATCATGTGCGAGAGGGAGAAGGCACGGCTATTGAAGTGACAGATGAGAGTAAAAACGTGTGGATCGATCACAACGAGTTTTATAGTGAATTTCCAGGTAATGGAGACTCAGATTATTACGATGGTCTCGTAGACATAAAAAGAAACGCTGAATATATTACGGTTTCATGGAATAAGTTTGAGAATCATTGGAAAACGATGCTCGTCGGTCATACTGATAATGCCTCATTAGCGCCAGATAAAATTACGTACCATCACAATTATTTTAATAATCTTAATTCACGTGTCCCGCTTATTCGATACGCTGATGTCCATATGTTCAATAACTATTTTAAAGACATTAACGATACAGCGATTAACAGTCGTGTAGGGGCCCGTGTCTTTGTAGAAAACAACTATTTTGACAACGTAGGATCAGGACAAGCTGACCCAACGACTGGTTTTATTAAAGGGCCTGTTGGTTGGTTCTATGGAAGTCCGAGTACTGGATATTGGAATTTACGTGGAAATGTATTTGTTAATACACCGAATAGTCATTTAAGCTCTACAACAAACTTTACACCACCATATAGTTACCAAGTCCAATCAGCTACTCAAGCTAAGTCGTCTGTTGAACAACATTCTGGAGTAGGTGTTATCAACTAATATACTTTGATGACACCATACACATATTGTCTATTGCTTAAAAGTAACTCATTATGCTAAGCTAAGGCTATCTTACAAAAGAACGGAGGCTCCAATTCATGTTATTTAGCAGACTTAGATTCCAAACTTTAAACCGCTAATTGAATAGCGTTTGAAGGCTCTGCCTGTGTGCAGAGTAAAAGGAAGTAGTCTGCCTTTTTATACATTAGTATAAACATGTTTTGTGTGCCATTACTATCATCGACCTTTAGTTCTTGTTAGAGGTTATATGCTATAAACGGAGGAGACGTCTTGTCATCCTCCGTTTATTTTTTTCGTCTGGAAAATCGAGTCAAAGAAGTCGCGCAAAAAAGGGTTTTTCTGACGGGGTTTTTTAGAAAAATGCTTTTAAAGCGGTAAGTGGTATTCAAAAATTAGAGCCCAGTACACCATGTTTTAGGGAAAGGCTCATTTTAATGTTGACTAAGAGGGCGTCCACGTAGAGTATACGAGGTTTTTTCATACATCTTTCTAGCTTTTCGTTACTTCCATTTACTAAAATCACAGGCAGATCGCCTGTGATTTTAATTATTTGGAGGCGTGTAGAGTATGAGAAAACACAATAAACGAAACAGAAAGGTACGAAAATGTATTGAAGGTCCCAATTTTTCTGGCCAACATTTTATGCACCATAAGCCGACGATACGTGAACTAATTCAACTTGCGTCTATTGGTTCTGAAGATACAGTCGTAGACATAGGTGCAGGTAAAGGCGCTTTGACATTTCCTTTGAGTGATAGAGGTTGTGGAGTGTTAGCGGTGGAATATGATAAGGCACTTGCCACATATTTAAAGGAAAAAGCTAAGTGTTTTAACAATATTCACGTTTTTCATCAAAATATCTTAGGATTTCCTCTTCCTAAACGACCGTTTAAGGTGGTTGCCAATATCCCTTATGCTATTACAACGGAGATTATGAAGAAGCTCCTCAGTGACTCGGCGTCAATGCTTCAGAATGGGGTTATTGTTATGGAATATGGTGCAGCTAAAAGGTTCACAAGCTTCCCGCAGAAAAATCCTGACATTATCTTGTGGCGTATGTGGTTTGATTTAAAGATTATAAAGCGTCTTCCAGCAAGTTATTTTTCGCCTCCTCCGAGTGTGTCATCAGCTGTGTTAAAAATACGAAGAAAAACGACACCACTCGTTTCTTATAAGAACGGCCAACATTTTCATGCGTTAGTCAGCTATGCACTCGCCTATCCGAAGCAGCCGTTGTCACGGGCACTTAGCGGCATCTTTACCCCACGTCAAGTAACACATCTTGTAAAAACATTGAACGTGAGCCGTGAAACGAGCATTAATCAATTGCGTGAAGAACAGTGGAAGACCGTGTTCGAGACGATGAGCAAACATGTTGAACGTCGTTATTGGCCGTCGGTGAAAAAGAAACGATAGTGCTAGACTTCAGTCCCGCGAGTAGAAATGTTTTCTAGGAAGTCTTCGAACTTGGTAACGCTCATCATGCGATGCGTTTGAAATGTGCCATTATAAAATATGGAAAAGGTTGTCCATGGTGAAGGGGCCTTTTGCGCTTCTTCCCTCGAAGTAATCTCATAAGTGTGAAAGGGGATACCTTTAGCCAACGCAACGGCTTCTAAGTCAGATAATAATCCGCTTGCGAAGGGGCACTGGACAGTGTAAAAAATATCAATACCATGTTCTTTTACAGGAAGCGGTTTGTTGGTTTTAAATGTGGGTTGGACACCACGTTCATGAAATTTGTGTGCGTATAGCTGGAAGTAAGGGGCAACTTTATCAACGACATTAAAGCCCATATGTTTCAAAAAGCGTGGGTCACTTAAGAAGGGAAATTTCTTCGATCCAGCTATATGGACGATACCATCCATTCCCCGTGAGATGGCATCTTCTTTGCATCTGTCTAACAAATGGGTAGCGTGGCCGCCCCCTTGGTGGCGGCCAGACACCCATAGACAATTAATAAACATATAATTAGGAGCGTGGATAGGTGCCCAGGCTGCTTCTGCCGGTAAATATTCAATAAAAACCTTTGCCCTGTCATCTAGTCGGTAGAAAACGAGTCCTTCCTTCATACGGTCACTGAGCCATGCTTTTTTTGCGTCGATAGCAGCTGAATACTGCTTAGCACCGAGTGCACAGCAAATATGCAGGTCGTTTAAATGTGATTTACTTATGTGAATATAGGTCATTATTCTCTCCTTTAAATATGTCATGTTAATGTTATTTTAAATGTTAATTGGAAAAAAGTACATGCGGCTACTGGATCCGACATTTATGTGCACGAGAAGTCGGTGGATGAGTGGGAATGGATGATATTCTCTAAGAGAAAGGGAGGTCGTTGACATGGAATCGCTAGAGAAAATGAATGAGGCCATGGCCTATATTGAGGAACATTTAACCGAGATGATTAATTTTAAAGAGGTGGCGAGAATCGCTTGCTGTTCTGAGTATCACTTCAAGCGAATGTTTTCATTTCTAGCAGGGGTAACGCTATCTGAGTACATTCGCCGCAGACGTCTCACAATGGCTGCTTTGACATTGAGGGAGACATCGTTACGTGTTATTGATGTGGCAATGATGTATGGCTATCAATCACCTGATGCATTTGCAAGAGCGTTCCAAAGTGTTCACAATGTAAAACCATCAGAGGTGAGATTAGGCGATCTTACTTTGAAAGCTTTTCCTAAAATGACCTTTCAATTAACGATAAAAGGAGGGAATGAGATGAACTATCGTTTAGAAGAGAAAGAGCATTTTAGTATTGTGGGCGTGAAAAAACGGGTTCCACTTGTTTACCGTGGAGAGAATCAAGTAATAGCTTCTTTATGGAAGACGTTATCCGAGGATACTGCGTTAGAAATTAAACAACTATCTAATATAACACCTTCAGGATTATTAAGTGTCTGTACCAATTTTTCTGAAGGAAGAGAAGATGGGGGAACATTGGATTATTATATTGCTGCCGCGACTACAAAAGCGGCTCCTGATCACTTATCAGTACTAGAAGTTCCGTCATTGACGTGGGCAGTGTTTGAAGTGGAAGGACCTTATCCGGAAGCATTGCAAGAAACATGGGGACAAATATATTCGGAATGGTTTCCGACTTCATTATATGAAGCGGCAGAAGGCCCGGAAATACTTTGGCATGCAGAAGACGAGAAGGAGGATCTTTCAACGCACAAAAGTGCTATATGGATTCCAGTGAAGAAACGGCAGGATTTAAAGTAGATATTATCACATATCAATAAAAAAGGGGGCATTTTCATGTAAGTGAGAATGCCTCTTTTTCATTAGGACATCTCATGATTAGTGAACTAGTGAGAAAAGTCGTTAATGCAAAAAGCATCTAAGTCGGATATAATTAGTGATAATGATTATCATTATCACTATCTGTAATGACGACCTTCGTATGAGAAAAGGAGTTGATGAGTAAATGACGAGCGAACATACCCACCATGAATCTTCTACTAACTGGGAGTACTTTATTTATAAATTGTTAGATGTGGAGGTCATTCAAACGACTAAGGAATCATCGAAACTGACCAACACATTTGAACTTCTTATTGTTAAGAGTGGAAAGGCACGCCTTACTATAGATCAAGAAAGCTTTTTGCTATTTAAAGAAGAGGTGTGTATCATTCATCCATCTCAAGTTTACAGCCTGAAAGCAAAACATAAACCATTTGAGTATCTTTTAATGACATTTGAGTGTTTTATAGATATGAATGATGGTCCTCGTCCATTTGTGAGATTACAAGATAAAGAAAGCGATAGATTCCCTCTAAGAGGAAGGTGTGCCGTAAGTGATACCTCTTATATGATGGAGATAGGAAAGCAGCTGATACACCAGAAAGAAGATAATAGTAAGATAGATTTATTTCAGCAAAGAATATTATTCGAAAGATTGTTGCACGTGATCATTCACCATATAAAAGAATCAGCTCCAAAGGATACACTCAAAGCGATTGAAAAAAGCCGTTTGTATATGGAAGATCATTTTCATGAAAATATGTCTATTGAACATCTTGCTTCTAGAATTGACGTTAGTCCAAAATATTTTTCGTCTTTATTTAAAAAAGAGTTTGGTATTAGTGTCACGGAATATATCACAAGACTGAGAATAAATAAGGCAAAATCATTGTTAGTTAAGGATATTAAAATACGGGATGTTGCCAATGAAGTCGGCTATAATGATGAATACTATTTGAGCCGCAAATTTAAACAATTAGTCGGGGTGTCACCTTCTGCCTATCGAGAGAGACGGACAAAAAAAATAGCCGCCTATGATTTTTTCTCAGTTGGTCACCTGTTAGCATTAAATATCTATCCGTTTGCTGCCCCAATTCACCCTAAGTGGACGTCGTACTATTTTCATCACTATCGCAAGGACATCCCCATTCATTTAAGTGCTTTCCAAGTTAATAAAGATTGGCAAGCGAATATTGCTCTTTTAGAAAAGCATTCGCCGGATGTCATCCTAGCTAAAGATAACGTTACTCAAGGAGAAAAAGCCTATTTAGATACAATTGCGCCAGTTATTTATTATCCTCAGTCAGTTAATTGGCGCAAACAGTTTCAATTAATTGCAGTCGTTTTGGGTGAAGAGGAAGAAGCGCAAACATGGTTAAAACATTACGATGAAAAAGTGGCTTATACGAGACAGCAGCTGAAAAATACCCAAGGTGGCGGAACGATTATGCCCTTACGATTTCATAGGGGTGCTCTCTATTATGACAATAGTCGGACGATTGAAGATGTCCTTTACGGTGATTTACATCTCTCTTTATGCCCGTGTGAGAAGTCGTTCAAGCGGAATGATCCTATCAACATAGAGGATATTATCCATCTAAATCCAGATAGTATCCTTTTGAATGTTTGCCAAGAAACGAAGACGCTTGAAAGTTGGGAAAGTCTGAAACAATCATCGTTATGGCACGATATTAGGGCCGTAAGAAATCATTCTATTCACTTCATTTCCTCTGACCCTTGGAGGGAATATTCAGCTAGTGCCCACGATCGGGTATTGAATGAAGTATTAGCTGTACTCGGTTAAACTTGGTATCAACATGGGCCCTAGAAAATTCAGCGATCATCCCTTGATAATCAGCATCGCGCCTTGAAAAATCAGCAACTCCCTCTAATTTTTCAGCAATCAACCTTAAATTTTCAGCAACACCCACCGATTTTAGCTAATAACAGGATAGGAATATGGAAAATATCCATCTATAAAATAGGAATTTGTCCATGTTAAATCTACAAAGGCTCATTTATAATTCTAATTGAGAATCATTATCACATATAGTTAACTCTAAAAGGGAGAGATGAAAGAATGTTTAAGAAGTTACTACCGCTTGTGCTAATGATGAGCGTTGTGTTAGCAGCTTGTGGCAATGAAGAAACAATGAATGAAGAAGGGGAAGCGGCAAGTCCGAATAATACAGAAGGAAATGCTGCTGAACAAAATAATGAGAATCATAGTGGCACAGACGAAGCGGTTGAGGGAGAAGAGACGACCGTGACGTATCTCGGTGAAGATTATCGTGTGGTGGTACCTACAGACAAAATAGTTGCTGCTAGTCAGGAGGCCATGGAAGATGCCGCTGTTTTAGGCATTACCCCGATTGGTGCTGTGGCTCATGCGGGTGAATTCCCTGAGTATCTAGGGGACGCCATGTCAGAAGCGACTGAAATTGGTGATAAAATGCAGCCGAGTAATGAAACATTGCTTCAGTTAGAACCTGATGTGATTTTAGGGACATCGAAGTTCCAACCTGAAGTGGTTGATAATTTGACTTCAGTTGCACCGATGATTCCTATTTCTCATATTGCAACACATTGGAAAGAAAATTTACTTGTGACAGCAGAAATAACTGGAAAGACAGAAGAGGCAGAAAGCATTATTGAGGAGTATGAAGCTGATGCGGCTGAGCTTTCTGAAAGTTTAGCTAAGTCGCTAGAAGATCAGCAGGTGATCATGGTTAGAATTAGAAGTGGCAACATTTTTGTGTACGGGGAAGATGTGTACTTTAACCCAGTATTATATAGTGATTTAGGTTTAACTGTGCCAGGTGAAGTAGCGGCAGCAGAAAGCCAAGAAATGATCACATTAGAAAAATTAGCTGAAATGAATCCAAACCATATTTATGTGCAATTTGAGGAAACTGAAAATGCTGATGCACCAGAAGCTTTGAACGAGCTGGAAAACAATGATATTTGGAATAGCATTGAAGCTGTTAAAACCGATAACGTCTACGTCAATGCCATTGATCCATTGGCAGCGGGAGGAACAGCTTGGAGTAAAACGGAATTTCTAAATGTGGTGAAAGAGACGCTGGCTGAATAAGAGCTGAACGAGGTTATTATGGGAGTTAAACGTCACTTACGTTATATCATTCTTTTGTCTTCGCCTATCACAATCACCTTAGTCATATTCTTATCTATTCTCAGTGGCTCAACGGTGATTCACCCTGCTGATGTGATAGAGGCCTTTCTATCATTCGATAGCGACAATGTGACTCACACTATTATTATGACTTCTCGTATGCCGAGAGCAGTTGGGGCCATGTTAATTGGGGCATTGTTAGCTATGTCCGGTGCCTTAATGCAGGGGATGACCAGGAATTATCTGGCCTCCCCTTCCATTATGGGGGTATCAGATGGGGCTGCCTTTGCCATAACATTGTCGGTTATTTTCTTACCCGCGTTAACGTCGCTTCAAATGGTCATGCTTTCATTAGTCGGGTCCGCCTTAGGAACCGGCGTTGTGTTTGGTATTGCTTCTCTCGTCAGAAATGGACTTTCGCCAGTGAAAATGGCCATTATCGGAACTATTATTGGGACGTTTTTTAGCAGTATTTCAGCCGCATTAGCTACGTATTTTCAAGTCTCGCAAACGATGAGCTTTTGGTACAATGCGAGAATCCATCAAATGAGTCCAGACTTGCTTTGGTTTACGATCCCATTTGCTGTAGCAGGTATTTTATTAGCACTTGCTTTGGCAAATTCTGTGACGATCCTGTCATTAGGTGATGAAACAGCAGTAGGTCTTGGGCAACGAAAAGGTCTTATTAAAGCATTGACCATGCTTTCTGTCGTCATTATGACCGGTATCTCCGTCGCTTTAATAGGGAAAGTAGGCTTTGTAGGTTTAATTATTCCACACATTACCCGTTTTTTTACTGGGACAGATTATAGGTGGGTGATTCCTTGTTCAGCCGTCATTGGCGGTATTTTTCTAACATTAAGTGATTCCTTAAGCTTGTATATCAATTATCCGTTTGAAACGCCTATTGGGGTAGTGACAGCTATGATAGGGGTCCCATTCTTTCTCTATTTAATTAAAACGAGGGGAGTGGGGAGTCATCGCTAATAAGTTTATTAAGTTAAGGACAGCTATGTTAGTAGGTGGCATAGGCTTAATCGTGTTTTTTTACATAAGCTTATCCGTAGGTATTTATGATGTGTCATTGCAACAGTTAATCGATGCTTTTTTAAGGCGAAATGTGTCTGAAAATATTGATCTCGTCATTTTTCACTTCCGGTTACCTCGCGTCATTTTAGCAGGTCTTATCGGTTTAGGATTAGGCATAGCTGGAGGTGTACTTCAAGGCATTACAAAGAACGGTCTTGCTGATCCAGGTATTTTAGGCATTAATAGTGGCGCTGGTGCAGCGATAGTAGTCTTCATGTTCTTTTTCCAAGGTTATGTCTCTAGTACGTCATGGCTCTTTACTTTAACAATGCCAATTTATGGCTTAGTCGGGGGGCTTGCAGCAGCCTTGATTATTTATCTCATTTCATGGGAACAAGGCAGATTGGATCCACAACGTTTACTATTAACTGGTATTGCTGCAGGGGCAGGTTTTGGGGCGTTTACGATATTTCTATCATTAAAAATGAAGGCACAAGATTTTGAAATGGCCACAGTCTGGCTATCAGGGAGTATTTACAGTGCAAATTGGATGTTTGTGTTGGCTGTGATTCCGTGGTTTCTCATTTGTGTCCCTGTGATTATGCGACGTACGTATATGCTAGATCTTTTTAGAATGAGTGAAGAGTCATTAATAAGCATTGGTGTCTCTGTCGAAAAAGAGAAGTCGATCCTGTTATTAAGTAGTATCGGACTTATTAGTGCGTGTGTGTCAGTCGCAGGCAGTATTTCGTTCGTTGGTTTAATGGCGCCACATATGGCAAGACTTATCGTCGGCAATGAACATAAAAATATCATGCCTGTTTGTGGACTCATCGGAATGTTGCTGGTCATAGGGTCAGATTTTATCGCAAGGACGGTAGTGGCTCCAGCTGAAATACCCGTAGGAATTGTTATTGCAATTATCGGTGTCCCTTATTTTGTTTATTTATTATTTAAAGTACGTATGTAAAAAATAGAATCTACTTCAAGTGTGTAAAGGGTGTCATAGTTATGAATTTGAGTGACTTTCCTAATAGCCAGGTCATGTTGTCCGGTACGAGACAGTACGAGATCGTCTCACATGGAAACCGTCATTACCGCCTGTTAGTGTCCGTGCCACAAACAGAACCACCTCCTGATGGCTATCCAGTGATTTATGCATTAGATGGGAATGCTGTCTTTGGCACTTTTTTTGAAGCTGTTACGATGCAGTCGAAAAGGGAGGAGAAAACAGGAGTGTCTCCCGCCATCATTGTTGCTATCGGCTACCAAACCGACCATTTATTTTCGTCTGAACGATTTTTTGATTACACAACTGGTTCCCCGGTTATGTTAAAGCCTGATGGGGGAAAGTGGCCACCACATGGAGGAGCCGAGCAATTCTTGTCATTTATAGATACCGAATTAAAGCCGCTGATAGAAGGGAACTATTCTATTAATAAAAAAAAACAGACCCTATTCGGTCACTCCCTAGGTGGGTTGTTTGTTCTTTATGCCTTGTTATCCTCCCCATATTCCTTTCACTATTATGTTGCTGGAAGCCCTTCTATCCATTGGCATCCAGATAAAATGATACGGTTAGCCCGTGAATTTCCGAATCGTCTAGTGAATCAACATATATCGGCTCATGTTGTAATAGGTTTAGGCGAACAAGAGCGCTATCATAAAAGCAATATCGGTCAGTGTGCTGTGAACATGTATGGCATCCTTAAACCGTATGAAAGGCTAGGGTTAACGTCTGAATACGTGGAATTTGCCGGTGAAGGGCATGGTTCTGTCATGCTTCCCCTTATTAATCGAACGATACGCTATTCATACGATCCTTAGAAAACATCTATGTCAGATGCGAAAAACTTGTCTTCCTAACTATTAACTAGTCGTGATCGCCTCCCTGTTATGCTTTAAAAACAGGGAGGATACCGTCTTTAATCATTTTTATCACAGCTAACCGCCGGTAATGTCCTGATTGAAGGTTCGCTTTTATCTCACGGCACAATGTTATCCTCTTATTTCTGTTACCTCATCATCGCAATCAAACAACATACTTCAAGTTTTGAACCCACCCGTTAACAATTTATTTTTTGTAAAAAGAGTAAAAAAGAACCATTTATTTTAATGAGCATAACCAGTATTATAAAAATACACATAAATGATAATGATTATCATTATCATTAATTTAAATGAAAAGAGGTGGAGTCGATGACTTATGAAGGGTTAGCTGGAAAGGTGGCTGTTGTCACCGGCGGGGCACAAGGGATTGGCGCAGCCATCGTTCGAGCTTTGGTAAATCAAGGAGCGACAGTAGCAGCGGTCGATTGTAGCGAGACATTTGTTGAGAAACCGCCTCAATCGTTAGCAGAAAATGAAGAAACTGTTCACCGTTTTAAGTGCGATGTGACAGAGAAAGAAAGTGTTGATCATCTGATACAAACGATTGAGACAACAGTTGGTCCCATCGATATTTTAGTGAATGTTGCTGGTATTTTAAAAACAGGCGCTATACATGAGTTATCTACGGAGGATTGGCATGCAACATTTGCCGTTAACACAACCGCTTTGTTTTATATATCGCAAGCTATCAGCCGGTTTATGATCACTCGCCAGGATGGCGTGATCGTGACAGTAGGTTCTAATGCGGCTTATATACCACGGATGGATATGTCAGCTTATGCTGCATCTAAAGCGGCAGCGACGATGTTCTCAAAGTGTCTTGGTTTAGAATTGGCGCAGCATAATATCCGGTGTAATAGTGTATCTCCTGGCTCTACAGATACTCCTATGCAACGAAACATGTGGAAAGACGACAATGGAGGACAGCGTGTGATTAATGGGAATAAGCAAGAGTATCGCACGGGAATTCCGTTGAAAAGAATAGCTGAACCTACAGATATTGCTGATGCTGTTTTATTTCTCGTATCTGAAAAATCGCGTCATATTACAATGCATGACATTCGTATTGATGGTGGGGCAACACTTGGAGTTTAAATCAGGATGGAGGTACATGTGATGAAAACAAGCATGCCACATATAGAGAAAGCTGAACAATTGCTTTACGATTATACGCCTGAATCTTCTTTCTTTTTAGCCTCTTCAAATCATACATTATTGGCTAATGGTGTCTTCACATGTCTAAGAGACGATGCTATGTCTAAGTATCACTCCTTACAAGAGCAGGTGCATGCCGCATTAGATAAAGCTAAGCGCTATGGATTGAGTGAGAATCCGCTAGTAGTAGGGGCTATACCTTTCAATTCTGAGCAACAAGCGTATTTAAAGGTCCCACTTTTTACAAGTTGGTCTGATGCTCTGCCTTTCAAACAGATGACGAATATATCAGGAGAAGCTCCGGTGTCGTCATACACGATTAAACCTGTGCCATTGCCTGAGGAATACGAACAGGCAGTCAATCAAGGCTTAAAGAGAATTAGCACGGGAGAACTGAAAAAAATTGTCCTATCGCGATCACTTGAAGTCAAAACGGAAGAAAAAGTAAACATCCGAGACTTATTATATCGACTTGCTATGGCGAACCCTGACGGCTATACATTCGCTGTGAACCTAAATGACGATACAACGTTAGATAGTGGTCAGAGAGCGTTAATTGGGGCAAGTCCAGAGCTATTAATCTCAAAAAACGGATTAAAAGTAACTGCCAATCCGTTAGCTGGCTCTGCTCCAAGAAGTCATAATCCGGATGAGGATGCTCAGCGTTCATCCGCTTTACTTAAATCTGTAAAGGATCGTCATGAGCATGCAGTCGTTGTGGACTCGGTAGTGGAAGCGTTAAAACCTTTTTGTAAGTCACTCCATGTGCCAGAAGAGCCGTCGCTCCTTCATACAAAAACAATGTGGCATTTATCTTCTGTTATTGAAGGCACGCTGGCATCTGAAGAAGTGACGTCGCTTCAATTAGCTCAAGCACTTCATCCGACACCAGCAGTATGCGGGACACCGACTATCACTGCTAAAAAGGCGATTCAATCGATTGAGCCTTTTGATCGTGGGTTGTTTACAGGCATGGTTGGTTGGAATGACAGTCGTGGAGACGGTGAATGGGTAGTGACGATTCGATGTGCGGAGGTGGCAGATTATTCGCTGAAGCTTTTCGCAGGGGCTGGCATTGTTAACGGCTCTACTCCAGAAGGCGAACTAGCAGAGACCTCCGCTAAATTCCAAACGATGCTGCAAGCGATTGGGATGTCTCGAGATGAGGCAGTTTTGATAAGGGGGAGAAAGGATGCTGAAACATTATAAGCCTTGGCCTGAAAAGTTAAAAACGCGTTATAAAGAATTGGGCTGCTGGGAAGACAAAACGTTCGGTCAAATGTTAAGCGATCGTGCTAGCATATACGGCGACCGCACGGCCATCGTCGATCATCAGTCAAGAGTTACCTATAAAGAATTAGACAACCGAGTGAATCAGTTGGCGGCAGGGCTTCAACGTATCGGACTATCTCGTGAGGACCGGGTCGTCGTTCAATTGCCGAATACATTGGATTTTATAGAGGTGATTTTCGCCCTTTTCCGACTTGGCGCTATCCCTGTTTTTTCACTCCTTTCCCATCGTGACAGTGAGATTCGTTATTTTTGTGAATTTAGTGAAGCGAAAGCATATATCATTCCAGGAGATGGATACGGTTATGGCTTCAAACAGTTAGCTAAGAAAATACAAACAGACGTCACAAGCGTGGATACCATTATCGTGGCAGATGAGGATGGCGGCGATTTTTATTCATTAAACAACTTGTATGAAAATGAGACTGCATTACCAGACATAAAGGCAGACGATGTGGCATTCTTCCAATTGTCAGGTGGAAGCACAGGCTTGCCGAAAATGATTGCCCGGACACATAACGAATATATGTATAGTCTTCGAATGAGTGCAGACGTCTGCCAACTGGATGAGACAAGCGTTTACTTAGCCGTATTACCAGCGGCTCATAACTATCCGTTAAGCTCACCTGGCGTGCTCGGAACGATGTATGCGGGAGGAAAAGTTGTCCTTTCTAAAGGAGCAAGCCCAGATGAAGCATTTCCACTTATTGAACAAGAAAGGGTCACCATAACAGCGATTGTACCCCCTCTTGCGTTAATTTGGCTTGAAGCAGTTCCGACACGGCATTATGATTTATCATCCCTTCGTGTCCTACAAGTAGGAGGTTCTAAACTCAGTGCGGAAGCTGCGAAAAAAGTAACGCCTGTCTTTGGTTGTACATTACAACAAGTATATGGCATGGCAGAAGGGCTCGTTAATTACACACGTCTTAATGATTCCGATGACGTGATTATACAGACACAAGGAAAACCAATGTCAGTTTATGACGACATTCGTGTCGTCGATGAAGAAGATAATGAAGTGGCACAAGGAGAGATCGGCGAGTTGTTGACAAGGGGCCCCTATACCATTAGAGGCTATTATAAAGCCGAGGAGCATAATGAGAAGGCTTTTACGGCAGATGGCTATTATCGAACTGGGGACTTAGTTCGTGTCTCGGAGGACGGCTATATAACAGTAATAGATCGCGTGAAGGATCAAATTAATCGTGCAGGTGAAAAAATTGCTGCTGAGGAAGTTGAAAATTATTTGCTGGCCCATCCAGCAGTGAGAGATGTGGCTATCGTCGCCATGCCTGATAAATGGCTTGGTGAAAAATCATGCGCCTTTGTTATCTCTAGAGATCAAGACTTGAAAGAAACTGATCTGATAGCCTTTTTACGAACGGAAGGACTGGCTGATTATAAGATGCCTGATCGTATTGAATGGATGGCAAATTTTCCGAAAACAGCGATAGGTAAAGTAAATAAAAAGGAGCTACGACGTCTCATTAAAGTTAAATTGAATGAACATAATATGGCGAAAAAGTAACGTAATAAAAAATGAAGCTAAAAAATTGTCGTTATCATGCTAGTGATGACCCATTTTAGAGAGGAAGTGACTTAATGGCAATACCGACGATTAAACCTTATCAGATGCCAACGAAGACAAATCTCCCTGAAAATAAAGTACCGTGGAATGCTGATCCAAAGCGTTCTGCTCTTCTTATCCATGATATGGAGAATTACTTTTTAGACAAATATGATCAAGAAACGTCCCCATTTACTGAACTTATTCAACATATTCAACAACTGAAAATAGAATGTGAGCGTCTAGATATTCCAGTTATTTATTCCGCGCAGCCAGGTGGTCAAACATTGGAAAAACGGGGACTCTTATATGACTTTTGGGGAAAAGGTGTGCCGGATAACGAGGAGAAAACAGCGATTCATAACTCGGTGGCACTGACAGGTAACGATATATTACTAACGAAATGGCGTTATAGTGCCTTTAAGCAGACGAATTTGCTTGAAATATTACGAGAAAAGGGCCGAGATCAACTGATGATATGTGGTGTATACGCGCATATAGGCTGCTTAATGACAGCAGGTGAGGCATTTATGGAGGATATCCAGCCTTTTATGATCACAGATGCGATAGCAGACTTTTCAGCTGAGTATCATCGGATGGCCATCACTTATGTAGCAGAACGTTGCGGGGTTGTGTGTTCCACAGACCAACTCATCGAGGACTGGCAGGAGAATACTCCTGTACAAGCAATCCCTTCCGCCTTACCAGAGACGAAGGATGATTTACGTCTGCAAGTAGCTGAAATCATGGATGAATCAGTAGAGAGTATGACGTTACGTGACAATTTGATCGAAAAAGGCTTGGACTCTATTAGGATAATGAGTCTTGTTGAAAAATGGCGACAGGGAGGGGCAGAGGTGACATTTACTGATTTAGCTGAACAACCAACGCTAGAGCAGTGGTGGGCTCTACTTACAGCAACATCAGAAACAATCTATTAATCTTACTAAGTAATTTAGATGAACGTATTTTTTCTAAACTAAGAGATTGAAGGTTCGATTAATGTTAAGAGGGAGGTAAAAAATAAATGGATCAACAGCAAAAACGTCTGCCTCTAACAGAAGCACAGGCAGGTATTTGGTTCGCTCAACAGTTGGACCAGGGGAACCCTTTATATAATACAGCGGAGTATGTGGCGATTGAGGGAGCCATTGATCCGCGTTATTTCGAACAAGCTGTTCGTCTTGTATTAAAAGAAGCAGAAGCTCTTCATGCCACGTTTAATCAAACGGGAGAAGAGAGTTATCAAGTTATTGCCTTATCTGATCCTATCACCTTTCACTTTAAAGACTTCAGCCAAAAGAAGGACCCTCAATCAATGGCTTTGCAGTGGATGGAAGTGGATATAGCGGAACCAATAAATTTAATGTCTGACGCCCTTTTTACGCAAGTCTTATTTAAAATAGCAGATAATTGCTATTGGTGGTACCAAAAGATTCACCATATTGCCATTGATGGTTATGGTTTTTCGCTCCTGTCTCAGAAAGTGGCCTTTGTCTATACACAGCTCATACAAGGAAATAAGGTTGACAATACATTTACTTCCTTTATGAAAATGATAGAGGCGGATCTTCACTATAAGGAGTCTGAGAAAAAGGAACACGATCGTGATTTTTGGAATAACCATTTTAAAGTTTTTTCGGAAGTTGCCACGCTTGCTTCAAGTCATGGGAAGAGGGCAACAAAGCTAGTGCGAGCAAATGCATGCTTGACGAAAACAGACGTGGAGGATCTAAAGAAAACCGAAAAGAACCTTCAAGCTAATAGTTATGAATTAGTTATGGCAGCGACTGCCCTCTATCTTTATAAAATGATAGGAAATGAAGAGATTATTATTGGGTTACCAGTGATGAATCGCTTAGAGCCTGCAGCGATTAATACCCCTTGTATGGCCATGAATATCGTACCATTTCGCGTTTTTGTGACACATACGATGACATTAACACAACTGATTACAGCCATCAAAGAAGAGTTTATTCGAATTAAACCACATCATAAATATCGCCATGAACAATTACGCCGTGATTTAAAACGAGTGACTGACCGTCAGCAGTTATTTGGACCACAGGTAAACATCATGCCCTTTCATGACACGTTAAATTTTGCAGGACATAAAGGATACATTCATCCGTTAGCAACAGGTCCAGTAGATGATCTGGCTATTAACGTCAGACTTGGCGGCGATGGTATGTCGGTTGATTTTGAAGCTAATGCGGCAAGTTACACGGTAGAACAGTTACAAACACATCATCAGCGATTTCTTTCTTTGCTCCAGACACTTAGTCAGCAGGTACCTACTACACTTATTGCCTCAATCGACGTGCTATTACGTGAAGAAAAACAACTCGTACTGACAAATGGAAGAAATAACACAGCCCAAACAGTGAATGGTGATTTTATACAGCGGTTAGAACAACAAATGGCGAAGTTGCCTCATCAACTAGCCTTAAAATGTGAAAATAGGTACTTAACATATCAAGAAATGACTATCCGTATCAACCGATTGGCCAAACTGCTTGAAAATAAAGGAGTTCGTACAGGTGATTACGTAGCTGTTGCCTTGCCTCGGACGGAAGATACTGTGATCACGATGTTAGCTATTCTTAAAACTGGGGCAGCGTATTTACCTTTGGATATGGATTATCCTGTGGAAAGGCTCCATTACATGGTGGAGAATACACGTCCTATATGTGCCGTCACAACAGTTGAAGAGGAAAGGAAGCTGCCACTTACAAGTTATATGGACGTCATCAAACTTGATGAGTCAAAAACAATCGAGCAACTGAATCAAGAAAACGGTCCTTACACGGCAAAAGCTGTGACAGCGGCACAACCGGCTTATGTGATTTATACATCTGGCTCTACAGGCAAGCCGAAGGGAGTCGTGATTTCACGTCATAGTCTTACTAATTTTTTAATGGCGATGGATGACAAGATAGGACTGCACACAACGGATAACTTTCTGGCGGTGACAACGATCGCGTTTGATATATCTGCTTTAGAGATGTATTTGCCATTAATTAGTGGCGCTAGACTTGTCATTGCGAATAAACATGCAGTGAAAGACCCGTCTCAGTTATCACAACTATTAGAAGAGGAACAGATTTCAGTCATGCAAGCTACACCAACATTGTGGCATCTGCTCGTCACATATACACCTCAGAGTATACGTGGTCTCAAAGTGTTAGTTGGAGGTGAAGCCTTATCGGAAAAGCTGTGTCATCAACTGGTAAATGAACAGTGTGCCATCATAAATTTATATGGTCCGACAGAAACGACGATTTGGTCCACGTTGCAGCCTATTTCATTTCATGTGACTGGAACACCTTCTATTGGAAGGCCGATCTGGAATACGGACGTATTTGTGCTGAATGATCATTTACAGCCTGTCCCTCCAGGCATACCAGGGGAATTATATATTGCCGGTGATGGTCTTGCTTTAGGCTACTTAAATCGACCTGATTTGACGTTCGATCGGTTTGTAGCTAATCCTTACGGTCGTGCGGGTAGTCGCATGTATCGAACAGGTGATTTAGTGAGTTGGCAAGATGATGGGTCACTACATTACATTGGACGAGCTGACTTTCAATTAAAAATACGTGGTTTTCGTATTGAACTGGGCGAAATTGAATCTGCCATTCAACGCCAATCCTATATTGAACGGGCAGCAGTTGTTAGCCTAGAAGATTCCCAAGGAGATAAACGACTGGTGGCCTATGTGGTCCCGTTGGTTGGAGATACTTTTGATGACGTGAGGTTAAAGCATGATATTAGTGCGTCTTTACCAAACTATATGGTGCCTTCTGCGGTTGTGCCACTTGAATCTTTCCCTTTGACACCAAATGGAAAGATTGATCGTAAAGCGCTGCCTCTTCCAGAGATGGAGAGTCATAAGGGTGGACGCCAACCGAGAACATCTCAAGAAGAGTTATTGTGCAAGTTATTTGCAGAGGTCTTGTCGATCTCTCATATAACCATTGATGATCATTTCTTTGATTTAGGGGGGCACTCATTGCATGCTGTCAGTGTGATGAGCCGTATTCGTGACATGTTTAAAGTTGATCTTCCAATCGGGGCTCTATTTGGTGCACCGACAGTGGCAGAACTAACGGAAGTCATCAATCAAGGGACAGAAGACACAATACCAGCTGTTAAACGAGTTGAACGCTCTCATCACTTGCCGTTATCATTTGCTCAGCAGAGGCTTTGGTTCCTACATTACATGGAAGGACCTCGTCCCACTTATAATATTCCAGCGGTCATACGTTTAACAGGGGAGCTAGATAAAGAGTGCTTGCAAGATGCTATTCATGAGGTGATTGATCGGCATGAAACGCTTAGAACGATTTTTCCCAATGATGATGGAACAGCTAGGCAACAGATCTTGCCTAAAGGACATGTTCGGCCAAAAGTGAGATGTGCCAATGTGACGGAAACGGAGTTAGCGAGGTATATAGAAAGTGCTATCACATATGGCTTTGAATTATATGAGGAACCGCCTATTCGTATACATTTGTTTAAAACAACTGAAAAAGACGCCGTCTTATTACTGTTAATGCATCACATCATTGTGGACGGATGGTCATTTACACCGTTATTACAAGATATCTCACATGCCTATAGGGAACGCTTGTCTAAAGGGGCAGTAACTTGGGATGAGCTGCCTGTCCAATACGGTGACTATGTGTATTGGCAGCACGACGTTTTAGGCACTCACCACTCGAATTCTCCCTTTGTTGCACGACATATGGCCTATTGGAAAGAACAATTGACTGACCTTCCTGATGAGCTGAGGCTGCCAGTTAATTTTTCTCGCCCGGCAGAGTCCAGTTTTTTGGGAGGAGTAGTCCCGTTGAACCTCAGTGCGGAACAGCACGAGCAGCTAATTACTTTAGCAAAAATGCATCACGTCAGTCTCTTTATGCTATTACAGGCAGCCTTTGCTACCCTTCTCAGTCGTTTAGGGGCGGGTTATGATATTCCGATTGGTACACCTGTGGCAGGAAGGCAAGATGATGTACTTGAAGAGCTTGTAGGTTTATTTGTGAACACCATTGTTTTACGGACAGATTTGTCTGGCAACCCTACGTTTACCGAGCTTTTACAACGCGTGAGAAAAACTAATTTAGGTGCTTATGAGCATCAGGAACTTCCATTCGAACACCTTGTAGAAGCGTTGAACCCATCTAGATCTCGCGCGAGACATCCGTTATTTCAGGTGATGTTTGTCTTTCAAAATACGCCAGACCCATCACTTGATTTGCCGGGAGTGTCCAGTGACTTTGATATTAAAAGTGTCGGATCCGCTAAATTTGATCTCACATTAGAGTTGAGAGAAACGAAAACGGTAGACGGGTCACCGGCTGGTCTAACAGGGCTTTTTGAATATAGTGCAGATTTATTTAAACGAGAAAGAGTTGAGGCTATTGCCAAGCGGTTTACTCAATTACTAGTAGAGTTAGTGAAGGACCCTACTCAGCCAATTAGTGGTTATCCTATCTTGTTACCAGAAGAAGAGGCGACTTTAAAAGGCACCCATGCTTTCGAACTTGTGACACAGTCATTGACCATTCCGCAGCTCTTTGAAAAACAGGCAAATTTAACGCCTGATAATATAGCTGTCACAGTAGATGGCACAGTGTTGACATATGATACGTTAAATCGAAAAGCCAATCAATTAGCACGCCATTTTCTAAAAAAAGGGGTGGGGCCAGATCGTATTGTGGCATTGGCGTTGCCTCGCTCCCATGACTTAATTGTGGCTATTCTGGCTGTGTTAAAAGCTGGCGCAACGTATTTACCGTTAGATCCCGATTATCCGAAAGAGCGGCTTACTTATATGGTGGAAGACGCCAAACCGATGATGGTAGTGACCAACGAGGGGCTGATGTCTCGTTTAGCGCATGACGAACTTAAACTTGATGACAAAAGGATACAGGAATCATTGGTTATGGAAAGTTATGAAAATCTCACGAATGATGAGCGACTTGCACCACTTTCATCTGACCATGCAGCCTATATCATTTACACCTCTGGTTCAACAGGAAAGCCAAAGGGAGTCGTCATTCCACATAAAAACGTGGTGAGGCTGTTTGAAGCGACCTTCCATTGGTTCCAGTTTTCAGAGCATGACGTTTGGACGATGTTCCACTCTTATGCCTTTGATTTTTCAGTATGGGAAATATGGGGGGCTTTGCTTCATGGAGGAAAACTCGTTATTGTTCCTTATGGAGTGAGCCGAGCGCCAGACCAATTTTTACGACTTCTTGTGGCAGAAAAGGTGACTGTTCTAAATCAAACACCTTCTGCTTTCTATCAACTCATTCACGCTGACACACAAGATAAAACAAGCTCTGAGCGTCTACATTTACGATACGTGATTTTTGGCGGGGAAGCATTGGAATTGCGCCGATTGAAAACCTGGTATGAACGACATGCCGAGGATGAGCCGAAACTGATCAATATGTATGGGATTACGGAGACAACCGTGCATGTTAGTTATGTAGCATTAACAGAACAAATGGCTCTTGATGGGAGTGAGAGTGTCATAGGAGAACCGATCCCTGATTTACATGTTTATGTGCTAGATGAATGTCTACAGCCAGTGCCAGACGGTGTTGCTGGAGAAATGTATATTACTGGTGAGGGATTGGCAAGGGGCTACTTAGGTCGTCCAGATCTTACGTCTGACCGTTTTGTAGCAGATCCATTTGGCAAGCATGGAGAAAGAATGTATCGAACAGGTGACGTGGCCAAACGCGACACGGATGGCACACTCTTGTACATCGGACGATCCGATCATCAAGTAAAATTACGTGGTTTTAGAATTGAATTAGGGGAAATTGAATCGGTACTTGAAGCTCACCATAGCATTGCTCAAGCAGCCGTGGATGTCAAGGAAAGACATGCAGGTGATAAGCGGCTCGTGGCTTATATCGTGCCACAAGAGAAGCTCGAACCAGCGAGCATTAAACAATATGCTAGCGAATTTTTGCCAGACTATATGGTCCCTTCAGTCATGATGATAATGGACAAACTGCCGTTAACGGCAAACGGTAAGCTTGATCGAAAAGAGCTACCGGCTCCTGATTTTTCTGAACAAGTCATAGGGACTGGGCCGAGAACGCCACAAGAGGAATTGTTGTGTGAATTGTTTGCTGATTGTTTAGGAATCCCTGAGATTGGTATTGACGATCATTTCTTTGAGCTCGGTGGTCATTCATTGCTAGCGGTAAAACTGATGAGTCGTATTCGAGATACTCTCGGCATTGAATTGACCATTGGGGATTTATTTGATGCCCCTTCTGTAGCAGGACTAGCAAGTAAGCTTGAAATGGGTGAAAGCACGAATGCCTTGGATGTTTTAGTACCTTTAAGGGCCACAGGCACCAAACCACCGCTATTTTGTGTCCATCCTGCTGGTGGACTTAGCTGGTGCTATGCAGGACTGATGAAATCCTTAGACGCAGAGACGCCGCTTTATGGCATACAAGCGAAAGGAATTAGTCATGGTGGTCAATTACCGAACACATTAGAAGAAATGGCTCTGGACTATATTCATCATATGAAAAAAATTCAGCCTGAAGGACCATATTATTTGGTCGGTTGGTCGCTCGGTGGAAATGTCATACACGCCATGGCAGTTGAGTTACAACGGCGAGGTGAGGAGGTTGACTTAGTAGCGATGTTAGATGCTTATCCGAGTCATTTTCTTCCGATGATGCAAAAACCGAGTGAGGAGGAGGCACTCGTCGCCCTGTTAGCTTTAGGAGGTTATGATCCTGATAATGTCGGTGAAGGAAAGTTGACGATGGAAAGGACGATTGAGATTCTCCGTAGTGATGGAAGTGCACTCGCTAGTCTCGACGACGAGACGATAAGAAATTTAAAGCTCACGTACGCCAATTCAGTTAAGCTGCTTGGTGAATACAAACCAAAACCTTTCAATGGGGATGTGTTATTTTTTAAATCAACGATTATTCCAGAGTGGTTTGATCCAATTGACCCTAACACATGGAAACCATATGTGAGCGGGAAATTGATGAAATATGATATGGCATGCCGACATAAAGATATGTGTCAGCCAGAGCCGCTTGCAAAAATTGGCCGTGTTATTTCTAAGAAGCTTCATCAATCTAAGCATACTGTTCATTTCACATAAAATTAGTGAAAGGGGAGAGACATTTTGGCACATCCGTTTGAAAGTACAGAACATCATTACATGGTTTTAATAAATGAAGAAGGACAACATTCATTGTGGCCAGCAGTGATGGCAATTCCTGAAGGCTGGCACGTTGTGTTTTCTGAAAATACCCGAGAAGCGTGCGTAGATTATGTTACACATCACTGGTCAGATATAACTCCAGCGAGTTTGAAAGAAAAATAGAGTTCAGTTCAAAAGCTATCTCCAAATACAGCGCTTTGGAGATAGCCTTCTTTATATAGGCGTGAGCTAACCGCCAGTAATGTCCTGATTGAAGGTTCGTTATATGTTAAGAAAGGTAGGCGCTAACCATGTCTGAATGGGCGCAATTAACGACTGTTCCACCATTAAAAGAAAAGGGCTGTTATGTTTGGAGTATTAAGACACATGCCTACCATCCGGACTATGAAGACATGCTTACTCATGAGGAAGTACAACGAGCAAAGCGGTATCGCCAAGTGATAGACAGGAAACGGTTTGTCCTTGGTGCTGTCTTGACAAGATTTATTTTAGGTAAGGAATTAGCTATAAATCCCCTTGATATAACGATCATCCGTACGTGCCCTACGTGTGGTAAACCGCACGGCCAGCCTCGCTTGCCAGCTGAAAACATTTATTGGTCTGTGTCTCATTCAGGAGAAGAAGTCGTTGTTGCTTTTTCTCGATGCCTTCGTGTTGGCATTGATATTGAAAAAATTCAAACAGACATCGAGAACTTACCCGTTTCCGAGATACTTAGTCATGAAGAACTAGACCACTTTAATCATATAGTGCCTGCAGATAAACCAAACGTTTTTTATACGTATTGGACTCGAAAAGAGGCCGTTTTAAAAGCATTAGGAACAGGATTGAGTCAATCACCTAAATCCGTTCATTTTACCTCAACAGACGATGATCGTATCAACTGGATGATGAGTGAGCCAAAAGGTGATTCGAAAAAAGCGGGTGGACAGATTATCGATTTACCTGTAGACGAACATTACAAAGGCGCACTAGCCCTACTAAATGGTGATGCCCAAGATATTCCCATATTAGACGGAACGTATCTATTAGCACAAATAAGCCGTAAAGAGATGATTTAAAGTTATCAATAACATAGAAACGTAACCATGATTGAAAAGGTACAATAAGCTACAGTTATCCTCATGTTTAGAGGGACGGCTGTAGCTTTTCTAATGTTTTCTACAAAGCTTCTTTTAGATGCCATATGTTCGAATTCAAGCCATTTAGGAGTCACACTACTTCGATCTAGGGAAAGCTTAGTCACGTTTTCACTCCCGTAGGGTTAATTATTTGGTATATTAGTTTATGCCTGAATCCGTGAAGTCAGGTATTGATATGCCATCCATTTACTCGCTTTCCGCGGGCGAACCGCGAGCCTCCTCAAACGCCACTCCGTTTCGTTCTGCGGGGTCTCGCCTGGCTCGCTTTTCCCGCAGGAGTCTCGTAAATTCCTGTCATATCAACGGTACTCTTATGTAGGATTGTTTTATAAACTTACTAAATAGGCCTCACAAAAAGCACTTTTTGTAAGCTGAACAAACTATTTCATTCCAAAAGGTAGCTGAAGTTCGGTGCATAACCATCACACCCTTTATACTTGCGACTCACCCCTTCCTTCTTGGTGTTTGAGTTGTCAAACGGAGACACGTCTATATCCAGGGGGACGAACATTGTTTCTCCATCCTGAAATATTGTTGGTGTGACCGGTGAATCAAATTGCCCGATAAGCTGTGCGGATTCTTCTAAAATGAAATTCATCATAACCACCTTCCTGGTGAATAAGATTTTGAACTGATTTTCTAATTACAGCAAGGTTTGAAAACTCTTTTTTTAATTCACTCGAAGAAGTGGAGGGCGGCGACTCCAGCGGGAAAAGCAACAGCGGAAGACCCCGCAGTGAGCGTGTTTTGGCGAATGAGGAGGCTGAAGCGTTGCCCGCGGAAAGCGTCCGCCAGTAACGGATTCAGTTTATGACGTAGTAACAATGATTTTCCTATACGTAAAGGAAAAATGTTATGTTAAATGAACTAGAAAGCGCTTTTATAATAGTGTTAGATAGGAGAAGTGGGGATCATATAGAACAAGGAGGGGCGAACATGAATAATCGCATGCAGATCATTTTAAAACAGCTTATGGGAGCACGAGAACCTGTAACAAGCGAACAATTAGCCTCCCACATTCAAGTGACCTCCAGAACAATAAGAAATGATATTAAACAACTAGATCATTATTTGACACGTAATGGTGCTATCATTACAGCATTAAAAGGTAGAGGCTATCGTCTTGACATTACGAATGACGTTAAATTCAAAAACTTTCTTAAAAGAGATATTGACAGCGACAGACAAGAAGTACCTGTTGAGCCTGAAGATCGTATGACCTATCTTGTTAAAACACTTCTCTTACAGGATGATTATGTAAAATTGGATGAACTAGCTGATAATTTGTTTATTAGCCGATCAACCATTCAAAATGATATTCGTGATGTGAAAATTATTCTTGATAAATATGACTTAAAGCTAGAAAAGAAACCTAATTTTGGCTTAAAACTTATTGGAAAAGAAAAAAACATCCGCTTTTGCATGGCTGAATATTTATTTGACAGAAATAAGCTAGAATTCGGTATATCGGGTAAGCATTTAATTATCCTGCCGCCGAAAGAGATCGAAATGATTCGCGAAAAAATTATGGAATATGCTAAAGAGTACAAGCTCGTTCTCTCAGATGTTGGGCTACAAAACCTCGTTATTCATATCGCCATAGCATGTAAACGTATAAGAGATGAAAACTATGTGAGTATGATAAAAAAAGACTTCGATACAATTAAACATCAAAAGGAGTATAAAATTGCTGGAAAGCTTATAAGAAACATTGAAAAAGGCTTAAGCGTCAATTTCCCAGACAGCGAAATTGCTTATGTCGCTATGCATTTGCTAGGGACTAAGATGCTACTCCATCCGTCCATAAAAGAGGAAGAGGTCACACATTATATTGATTCGACTATTTACACAATCGTTCATCAGATGATTAAAGAGGTCGATCATGAGCTCGGTTTAAGTTTAACAGGAGATAAAGAGCTTGTTGGGGCGTTGGCACTGCACTTAAAGCCGGCGATGAACAGGTTTCACTATGGCATGAATTTAAGAAACCCAATGCTTGAAGCGATTAAAACCAATTATCCATTTGCTTTTGAAGCAGCAGTGATTGCATCTAAAACGGTTGAGAAACAGTCACGCGTTACGATAGATGAGAACGAAATTGGCTATCTAGCCCTCCATTTTGGGGCAGCCATTGAAAGAAGTCATGCCGGTAAAAAAACAAAAAGGTGCTTATTAGTCTGTGCTACAGGCGCAGGGAGTGCCCAACTTCTCTACTATAAATTACGTTCTCAGTTTGGAGACGAGTTAAGGATCGTAGGCACAACGGAATATTATAATTTGAAGCATTACTCGTTGGAAAATATAGACTTCATCATTAGTACCATTCCCATTCAAGATAACGTAGGCGTGCCGAGTCTTGTAGTAAGCACGATATTAGGCAATGACGACTTAGATAAAATACAGGATATCATGACGAAAAGACAGAGCGTCATCCATAACTATTTAAAGAAAGACTATGTTTTTTTGCAGCAATCATTTCAAACGAGGGAAGCGGTCATTGAATTTCTTGGTAGAAAATTAGTGGAGGATCGATTAGTGGATGAAAGCTATATCACTTCAGTGCTAGCAAGAGAGGAAGCATCACCAACTAGTTTTGGTAATTATGTAGCGATCCCCCATCCCCTTGACCCAAAGATAAATGACACGTTTTGGATGATTTGTACACTTAAAAAACCAGTGGATTGGGGAGGAAAGCAAGTCCAATTTGTCTGTTTATTAAATGTCAGTTATCAAAATAAAGATGAACTTAAACCGATGTATGACAAACTCGTGCGCATTGTTGATCGAAAAGAGACCGTACAACAGCTCATTAACAGTGAAACGGTAGATGAACTGATCGCTATTTTTGAATCGGTGAACTAAATAACAAAATAGTCAGTACGAAGCGAACAAGAGTTGGGACGTGAAAATTGAGACCTCCTAGCTCTTTATTAATTGACTCAAGGGACAAGCTAATAATGTCTCCTACAAACCCGTGATGTGAATGGCTGACGTGAAGGCATGAGCTGAGGAAATGATGTTTGGACAGACGCCCGTCACTTTTATCACAGATAACAGACGCTCATGTCCTGATTGAAGGTTTGTTTTATATTAAATAGTGGGAGCTCCGTTGTAGGGTATCTTAAACGATTTCCTCTTTCTAAAGGAAAAGAGTTATGTGTAAATGTAAGCGATTCCCCTTTATCATGATAAATAAGAGTTGAGTATTAATAGAAAGATTGTCATAACAACGGGGATAGCCTTTCTCTATAGAGCGGTGAAGAATCCTGTTTTCTAAAAACAATTGACGTATGAGGTGAGGGCACATGGACTATCAAGAGACAATTATGGGGATTATCGTGAATGGCGGTAATGCCCGCAGTAAATCAATGGAAGCAATATCAGAGGCCAAAGAAGGTAACTATGATCAAGCAAGAAAAAAAATAGACGAGGCAGCGCAGGATTTAGCCAAGGCTCATCGGGTGCAGACGGATCTAATTCAAGGAGAGGCGAGAGGAGAAAATACAGATGTGACTCTTCTTATGGTTCACGCTCAGGATCATTTAATGAACGCAATGACTGTAAAAGATATGGCCAATGAATTTATTGCGCTGTATGAAAAAAATGATGAGAGTCGATAAGGATAAACGTAGTACATTAATAAACTAGCAGATGGATGGAGGCGAAATGGACAAGCCTATCCATCTGGGAGAAGAAAATTCGCTAGACAGAAGAAATCAAACTTGAGGACTTCATGAATCCAAATATGGCATAGAGCAAAAATTATTTTAAGGAGGAAGGTCACGATGAAAAATATTTTGTTAGTTTGTGCAGCAGGAATGTCTACGAGCATGCTTGTGAACAAAATGGAGGAAGCAGCAAAAGAAAAGGAGGAAGAGATTAACATCAATGCCTCATCAGGAGGAGATGTGAGTAAGTATATCGAGGATGCTCACATACTTTTGTTGGGCCCACAAGTGTCTTATTTAAAGAAGCAATATGAAAGTGACTATAGTTCAAAAGGTATTCCTGTTGAGGTGATTGATAGTCTAGATTACGGGACAATGAATGGAAAAAAAGTGTTGGATTGGGCGCTAAATACGATTGAAAATAATAATTGAGTCGATTCGGCTGAGGAATCAGTCGAACAATCTCCTTCGAGGTGATAATAATGAAAACACAAGAATTACAGATGAAACTTCAGGAAACAGCAGGGAAAATTAGCGGCAACAAATATTTGAAAGCGATTTCTGATGGGCTGTTATCCACATTGCCGGCATTAATTATCGGGGCTTTCTCTACATTACTTGCAAGTATGGCTATTGAAAGTTATCAGGAATTCATCACAAACACAGGCTTAAAAGATATTTTACAACTTCCGTCCATTTATACAATCAATATTATATCGATTTACGCAGCGTTTTTTATTGCTTATCGACTATCTGTCTCATTTAATAAAGATGGTGCACCAGCAGGACTTATTTCACTCATCTCCTTCTTGTTATTGACACCATTTACGTTTATGGAAGATGAGTCACGGGTTTTACCCTTTCAATTTCTAGGAGCGCAAGGCTTATTCGTTGCCATTATTGTCGGTCTCATTTCCGCCAGATTGTATGTCTTTATTGTGGATAGAGGCATTACAATCAAAATGCCAGATGGGGTTCCGCCAACGGTATCTAAAACATTTGCAGGGTTAATTCCAGCGATTTTAATTGTTATCTTATTTACTATTGTCAATGTCATTTTCGCAAATACCAACTTCGGGAGTGCCCATGACTTTATTTATTCCTTTGTTCAAGCGCCATTACAAAATTTAGGTGGTGGTTTCTGGTCACTTATTATTCTAACCTTAGTTGTTCAAGTGTTATGGTTGCTCGGAATTCATGGGATGTTAGTTATTTTACCGATTTATTATAGTATTTGGATGCCGTTAGGAGTAGAAAATTTAGATGCACTAGCAGCAGGTGAAGCACTGCCTAACATCGTCAACACAGGATTTTTCATGACGTTTGTTATTGCAGGTGGATCAGGCTTAACCTTATCTTTATGTCTATTAATGGCTTTTTGGGCTAAAAGTAAGCGGTACAAAACATTAGGACGCTTAGCGCTTCCAGGGTCTTTCTTTGGCATTAATGAACCGTTAATTTTCGGTCTGCCAATCGTGCTGAATCCTTATTTCGCTATTCCATTTATTGTTGGGCCATTACTAGGTGCCATTATCCCGTATGCTGCTATGTCAGCTGGACTCGTCCCATACGTGGCAGGTGCTCATCTGCCTTTAGGAACACCTGTTATCGTCAGTGCCTTTTTGCAAGGTGGGTTTATCCTCATTGTCATGCAGATGATTAATTTTATCATCGCGGGATTAATTTACTTTCCATTCTTCCGTGCAGTGGATAAAAAAGCCTATCAAGAAGAACAGCAGTCACAAGGAAACACAAAGGAAGAAGTACAAGCTTAATCAATCAGTATTCAAATCCATATAAGGGCAAAACCGGTGGAGATTCTCTCCCGGTTTTTTGCTGTCTTTACCTTCCTTATAATCATGTCTTATGAAAATAATGGTTATAATTCGATAATCATTATTAGGACTTTTATCTTTCCTTTTTCAAATAATCACTTAACAGTGTATTAGACATAAAGACCCTTAACTTGTGTACCGACATAATAAGAAGAGTAAGTCTTTAGGACTATATTAAACCATAAGGGATATCAACTAGGAGGAGAAGACGTGAAATCAATTAGAGCAAGACTCATTATTTTTTTTACAGGGTTAATTACGTTAACAGTTATTGGACTAGCAGGAATATCTATTTATAGTAGTGCATCCAGTTTACGAAGTGAGGCGGAAATAGGCTTATCAAGTGCTGCAGAAGAAATGACACGATTTCTCAATGCAAACTTACAAGCAGAATTAGCTTATCTAGAGGGGGCTTCTCACAATCCAATTATTACTGAAGACGTGCCAGAAAGTGAGAAAATATCGTTCTTTACTGAGCAATTGGAGGCGACGAACTTTAACAGCATTTCATATATTGAAGCTGGTGAGAGCGCTCCCAATTTTGCTACTTCAGGTGCAGAAATCAATTTAGCAGAGCATGATTACTTATCCACAGCATTAAATGGTGAGCAGATTGTCTCAGATGTTATAGTCAATGAGAATTCAGGAAATGCCATCATCACTTACGCGGTGCCTGTATTAGAAAATGGATCAATTGCCGGGGTGCTATATGGCGAACAAGATGCTGTTTTTCTGACAAACTTAATTAATGAATTTGATTTTGAAGGACACGAATCTACTCGGACCTTCATTGCGAATCGTGAGGGGACGTTTCAGGCGCACCATGAACCTGGTATTGTAGAAATGCAATTAAATCTGTTGGGGATGGCGGATATTGAAGCCGATGAAGACGTTTCAGAAGAAGAGGAAGAAGGTGAATCTATAGAAGGGCTTTCACTTCTATTTGAAAACCATATTCAGCACGGAGAAACAGGGTATGGAGATCATACCTTTGCAGGGGAGAAAATTCTAGTAGGTTATGCGCCAATTGAAGGAACGAACTGGGTGCTTGCTATCGAAGTGGATGAGGCAGATCTTTTAGCAGAACTTGTGCAATTAAGGACGGTTTTATTATTGGTCTCGGTGTTCTTATTGATCATTGCGATCGTCGCTACTTATTTCGTTAGTAACACGATTAGCAAACCATTGATGACAGCTACAGGAGAAATTGAACGATTAGCAAATTACGATTTATCAGAAGCATCAAATAGTGCTCTGGAAAAATACGCGGGACGCCAAGATGAAATAGGGACAATTATTCAATCATTAACTAATATGAGACGTAATCTTGTTGGGTTAATTCAAATGACAGGCCAGCTTTCAGAGCAAGTGTCGGCTGCTTCGCAACAATTGACAGCGACAAGCCAACATTCTTCGAATGCGTCGGGTGAAGTGTCTTCAGCGATTGAAGACATTGCGTCAGGTGCTTCAGCGCAGGCCTCTGATACAGAGAAAGGCTCAGAGCAAGTGCAAGAATTGGGCGTTTTAATGGATAATAACAAGAATCTTGTGACGACTGTAATGGATGCCACTGGCCATGTCAGTGAATTGAAAAATGATGGGTTAGAAAGTTTGAGAGACCTTGTGGAAAAAACAGAAGTGAATACGAAATCCATAAAGGAAATAAAAGAAATGATTGTAACGACAGATGCCAGTGCAGAAAAAATCGCGTCAGCTAGTCAAATGATTAAAGGTATTTCGGAACAAACCAATTTACTTGCCTTAAATGCTGCTATTGAAGCAGCGAGAGCAGGAGAAGCAGGACAAGGCTTTGCCGTTGTCGCTGATGAAGTACGTAAGCTCGCTGAACAGTCGAACGATTTCACTGAAGAAATTGTCACGATCATACAAGAATTAACTGAGAAAACGAAAAACTCGGTGAAAACGATGAACTTAGTGGATGAAAATACAAGTTCACAATTAACGAGTTTAGAAACAACGAATGCTCAATTTACAGGCATTGACGGAGCAGTTGAAAAAATGAAGCAAGCGATGACCAATATGTTGGAATCGGATCATTTAATGCAAGATAAAAAAGAAGAGATCATTCATTTAATTAATAATTTATCTGCCATTTCAGAACAAAATGCAGCCAGCACTCAGGAAGCGACAGCATCTGTGCAAGAGCAGACAGCGTCTATGGCAGAGATTGCCCATTCAAGTGAAGAACTGGCAAAGCTTGCAGAAAAAATGCAGGAAAGCATTTCTAAATTTAAATTATAAATTGAGCGACAATAGCTATCTGCTTTTAAGGTAACGTATCAAAAACGAAGGCAGTTTAAACCTGCCTTCGTACCTCTGATGTGATTTATTGAAGCGTAGATTGACTCGAGGTTTGTGAGGTAGACTGACCATTAGTTTGGGATTGTGATTGCTGACTCTGTTGATTTTGTTGGTTTTGCTGATTCATTTGTTGAGTCAGCTGATCTTGGGACTGATTCATCTGGTCAGTTATTTGACTTAATACGCCGAAAGATTGTAAAGATTGATCCACTCCCTGCAACGTTTGAGAGGCCTGTTGAATGGACTTCTGAAGTTGTTGAATCGTCTGCTGCTGTTGCTGTTGAGCTTGAGAACTAAACTGTTGTAACTGTTGGGCGAGGTCATTAGCCTGTTGTTGCGTTTGGCTCGTACTCCCGCCTTGTTGCTGTGAAGATTGCAGTTCACTCATTTTAGTTTGGATACTTTTTAATTGATCTTTAAGTGGTGTTAGCTCTTCAGCAACTTCTTTATCGACAGCCTTTTCGATCTTTCTTCTTTCTTCATATTCCATAGCAAATTCCTCCTCATAAGATGGGCTTTCCTTTGAACGCTGTGAAGATCTTGCAAGAACGGGAGATGGCTTAACCTGTGTCAATTTTACAATCACCCACGTAATGGCTCCAATCAACACCAGAGTAATAAAGAGTTGCGTGACAACCATGCTGATCCCCCATTTCTCAGCAAACGTATTAAACGCTGCCACAAAAGTTATTATCACGTTTATAGATGGATTTTATGAGCAAAAAGAGATGGCAATATTTTCAGAAGGCTATGCCGGGTTGCTATTAGCAATTCGAGCATAGCCTTTTTTAAAGGTCATTTTTCAGTTAAAAGAGGGAGGAATACACACATAGAGGCTTTTGACGTGAAGAATTATGTGTGTTGATATGAGAATGTGAGTTGTGGCAACTGGCCAGACTAAGTTTAGACAAAGGTAGCGAGATAGATAGCGCCAGCACTTACTTATGAAAGGGTTAAATGAGAGCTATAAGTAAACCACCGAAAGCTCCAGCTAGGACGACGATCCACGCTGGTAATTTCCAGTAGGCGAGCATAGAGAAAAGTAACGCTGCAAAAGCGAAATCATAAGCAGTCACAATCGTACTCGTCCAAATAGGGACATAGAAAGCAGAAATTAAAATGCCAACAACAGCGGCATTTACCCCCATTAAGGCAGCCTTCATATGGGGGTTTTTCCTCAACTCATTCCAGAAAGGGAGTGCCCCGATAATAAGTAAAAAAGCAGGCAAGAAAATAGCAGCAGTTGCCAATAACCCTCCTTGCCACCCGGCAATAACCGTCCCGAGATAAGTGGCGAAAGTGAAAAGAGGCCCTGGAACAGCTTGAGCAGCGCCATACCCAGTTAAAAATTGCTCTTCGCTAAGCCAGCCTGTCGGAACAAATTCTCTTTCGAGTAAGGGCAACACAACATGGCCTCCGCCAAAGACAAGCGAACCGGAGCGATAAAAACTATCTACGATTGCTATCCAGTTATAAGAGGTAACCTCTCTCAGTATTGGAAGAACAAATAAGAGCCCAAAAAATAACGTTAAACAGATAATACCTAGTCGTTTCGATAATGGAAAAACACTTTCATCTCTGGTCGAGTCAGTAACACTCTGACGATAAAGGATATAGCCGAGCATCCCTGCAATTAAGATTACTGCGACTTGTGTATAAGCAGTTTGCCACAACACGGTTAGTATAACCGCAAGTAAGGCAATGGTTTTTCTTGTAGTATCAGGAGTTAAGTTTTTTGCCATACCTATAATGGCATGAGCAACAACAGCTACAGCGACTAGTTTAAGCCCATTAATCCAGCCTGTATCATTCAAGCCATATGTTTGTAAAAAAAGGGCGAATACCATTAGAGCTAAAACGGATGGCAATGTAAACCCGATGAATGAGATGATGGCCCCGAGAATGCTACCACGAAATAGACCAATTCCGATGCCTACTTGGCTGCTAGCTGGGCCAGGGAGGAATTGGCACAATGCGACGAGGTCAGCATAATTCTGTTCATTGAGCCATTTTCGTCGACGGACGTATTCATCGTGAAAATAGCCTAAATGAGCGATTGGTCCGCCAAATGACGTGAAACCAAGGCGTGATGATACTAAAAAGATTTCCCATAAGGTTTTAAACGTATATTGAGAGTGGTTAGCCATTTTTTCACCTTCTGTTCAAGTATTATATCTTTGGTGATAATAGCAAAGTAACCTCTATTACTCAATGCACGGGGGAATTTTTTAATAAAATCTTTACACTGCCAAATAGTGTATAGTCCTGTATAGAGGGTACTGTAAGACCATAAAAAGCTGCCAATTTGGCAGCTTTAAGTTATTCTTCTTCAACCTCTATATTAAACTCTTCGATTAGTTCTTCCCATTTTTCATGGTATTTTTCTTCTTCAACGTTAGCTTTAGTGAAGCTTTCATAGTAGTTGGCCCACTCTTGTTCATTTGTTTCCCAGTCATCTACAAAAAAAGCGGAGATAGATTCTTCAAGTGATGCTAAACCTTCTGTTCGATGTTTATTAGCACTTAATAGCATATCGTGGACCTCTTGTGTTTCATCATGAGAAATGTCAAAGTCTTCAAGTGTAGCAATAATATTAGCATGCTGTTCTTGAAGAGCATGAATAGCTGCAATCTCATCTTCTTGACTTATAATTTCTGAGTTCTCATACTCAGCTAAATTATCAAAAAACTCATCTATAGGTTCTGCATAATTAACGAGGTAGTGGTCGTTCCAGTAATCGACAAGTTCATTGGTAGGACTACATGCTGTTGCGAGAATAGCTAGACAACCTAATGTCATCATTAAAATTATTTTTTTTGTTTTTTTCATTTCTATAACCCCTTTTTAAAAAAATATAATATATAAACACATTTTCTCTTTAATAAAGTAGAAGAGTGTTAAATAAAAATACCCCTATACTGCTCATAAATAAAGGCGTGCGTACTTCAGAAGTATGAAAATGCCCCTTATTTGTCACGTGAGGAGGTTGTAACGAATAACCGCTATTCGACAATTAAACCAAACAAACAATATCCTAACAAATTTTTTACTAAGAAGTTGTCGTTTTTTGTCACAATTTTAATTTAGTTGTAAAAATGATTCTAACGACTTAATCTAGTGCGTGATTATAGGTCTTAGGAATTGTTTATTTTAATAGAACAATCTTCTAGAAAAAGTGAACCCTTGATACTTGTAGCATGTTGGGAAGGTCTAAAGGACTATTTTAGATTGGCATGGCATAGAGAACATCCAAACACTCAAAAAAATGGTAAACTGAGTAAGTTATTGACAGGGTTATATAAGGTCAAACGAATAATAGAGACGATTTAGGGGGAAATATGAAAAAATTATTCTTAGGTGGTTGTTTATTTATTAGTCTTTTTACTGTTGTGGCTTGTCAGTCTGAGCCTGCTGCCGATGAGGTGTTTAAAACTGCAAGTGATGTCCACACAGTAACGGACTCTATGGATGTGTCATTTGATATAGAAGTCGATGACATAAAAAGTAGCTGGATGATGAGTCTAGATTACAAAAATGAGACGTATTATTTAGTGACTGATGATGAGTATGCAGAGTTATATCAAGAGGGTGATAATATAGGCATTATTATAAATGGCTCAGTGATGCATCCTGAAGCAACAAGTGCCGATAGTTACAAAGCAGTGATGACGAACTTTATAGAACATCATGAAAATCCTATGAGACGATTAAAAGAGTTTGATGCGGAAATAGAAAAAAAATTTGAACTGGAAGTGACAGACGATGCCTACCTTCTTACGTATATCGGGGATGATAAGGCGCAGCAACTATATGCAGAAGGTTTAGCCGAAGAAATCAGGAAACAAGACCTAAGTGCACCAGAATTCACAGATGTTTCTGCAAATAAGATAGAGCTTACCATTACGATAGATCAAGAGACTGATAGAATTCAAGAAATTCATGAGGTGCTAGATTATACTGTTACATCACAAGATATAACGACGGATGTGATAGGTGAAAATACGTATACGTATTCTAATCATAATACTACTGAGATAAAAAAACCTGCCATGTTAGACACGTTAGTCGGTGAAGAAGAACAAGCCCTATATGAAGAAGAAGCCGCTAACTATTTAGAAGCACTTATTGAAGCAACCGTTTATCAAAATGCCGAAGTTTTTGGAGAGAACGCAGCAGGTTCTGGTTCTCCTGAAGAGAAACAATCGGAAGGAGACCGACAAAAAGAAAGCTTCAAAGAATTTTATCGGTTAAACACAGAAGCAAATATGGGGGAAGTGGTTTCCAGTGACGCTATCGATGCTTTAACAGATGCGTTTATGGAGGCACTTTCACAAACATCCTACGAGGTCGTCGACTCCCAATTGACGTCAAATCAGCAAATTGTTGTGACATTATCAATCGAGGGGCTCCAAGATTGGGCTGTCCAATCGGTTGCTGAACAACAATTGATTGAGGAAGTCGAAGCAGGTGACGTGGATCAAGAGGACATTTTTGAAAGAAACGTTGAAATTTTAATTGATTTATATGGGGACATGCATATATATGGCGCAGACCCTGTTGAAGTAGATGTGACAGTAAGTCGCTTAGAAGATGGCACGTATATGGTCTTTATTCAAGATGATTATTTAATCGGTGGCTTCGTTCAATAGATGGTGCACGCACGATAAGAAAACAAGACAATTCGTTAAAACGAGCTGTCTTGTTTTAATATGTGCTGAATTAAAGGTCTTTAAGCAATTTTCCAAGCTATTCAGGTGGCGCCATCCCATTCACTTGTATGTGCCTTCTGGTGAAAAAGAGATTTCCAGTCTGTTGGGCATTTGTTCGTGGTTATGTTACTGGGGGAGAAAGCTAAAATATTCTAGTTAGAGGAATTGCTTGGAAAGAAGAGTATGCTATCATTTATATACGGTTAAAGAGTCATATCATAAAACCTTAGGAGGGAAGGGATACGATGCTTACCGAAAACGTGATTGAGATGACAACGCGTGATGATATTATAAAAACGTTCCCGATTATGAAGCAGTTACGCACGCACCTTGATAGGGACACCTATGTAGCGCTCGTAGAGGAAGCGATGGCAGATGACCAGTACCGGCTAGTCGCTTTATTTGACAATGATAAAATGGTTGCTGTTGCAGGATTTAAACCGATGATAACGTTATACTATGCGCGATTTGTTTGGGTTTGTGATCTTGTTACAGATAATGCGAGCCGATCTAATGGCTGCGGAGAAAAACTGTTGACGTATGTAGAGGAGTGGGCAAGGGCCCATAGCTACAAAAAAGTGGCACTCTCTTCAGGCTTGAAACGAACAAATGCTCATCGGTTTTATGAGAAAAAAATGGCTTACGATAAAGCCAGCTATGTGTTTAAAAAGGATCTGAAATAATAATACCGATTAACATACAGAAAAAGCAGCTCATGGAGGACTGATCTCTTGAGCTGCTTTTAAAATTATTCTAAGGACACTAAGGACAATATAAGCATTGTATAAAGGTCTAGCTACTTATGCCTTAAAGGGGAGCAGCGTAGTTAAATGCTTTTAACTCTGTTTTTCCGGTGCTCATATCTTTCACGTTCATCACCCCGCGTCGCACCTCATCCTCGCCGATGACTACCACATAACGGATGTTGTCTTTATTAGCCTTTTCCATCACTTTATTCAGTTTTCGCCCACTCATCTCAATATTCGCTTGGTAACCTCTCGTTCGTAAAAATTGTGCCACTGCAAGAGCTTCTTTAGTTGTGGAAGTTGTAACAGGCAGGACGAGGTACTCTGATTCGCCGCGCTCATCAGAGCCTCTACCTTTTAAAGCGGTGTAAATAACATCAAGACCGAAGGAAAGTCCCACAGTAGGAAAAACGTCGTCTCCCCCAATAAGTCCACCGATCGTACGATCATATCTCCCACCGCTCCCAATGCTTGACGTGATCGAACTGTCAGTTAAAAAGACTTCATACACAGTGCCTGTATAAATATCTAGTCCTCTTGCTAAAAAAGGGTTAAATGAACACTTGTCATTCACGTTAAGGTACGTTAAATACGTTGATAAGGCCTCTAATTCTTCTAGCCCTTGTGTGAAAGTCTCATTTGTCCCTGCGACATTCTTTAAATAAGTCAGGTCAGTGTTGTGAGAATCATCTACAAACCGCTTAATTTTTTGAACAGTATTTAATGGCAAGTTCTTTTTCATTAACTCGCTTATAACGCCTTCAGTACCTATCTTCTCTAATTTATCAAGTATCAAAATCGTCTCATTTATCAGATCGGATGGTGTATCCAAAAAAGCGAGTAGACCTGTTAATAATTTTCGGTTATTATATTGAATCGTCACTTTCAAATCTAACTTTTTAAAAGCATCTAACGCCATTAGCATTAATTCGGCTTCAGCCAAAATAGAAGAGGTGCCCGTAATATCCACATCGCATTGTGTAAACTCTCTTAACCTGCCTGTTTTTATTGGTCCGTCTCGAAAAACCTTGCCGATTTCATAACGTTTAAATGGCATTTTTAAAGAAGGGTTTAACCCAATTACTTTAGCAAAGGGGATTGTTAAATCATAACGCAAGGCTAAATCCCGTTGACCTTGATCGCTTAATTGATACATTTCCTTTAAAATTTCAGCTCCTCCGCCATATTTAGATGCAAGTAAATCAGTATAATTTAAAATCGGCGTTTCTAACGGTTGATAGCCGTACGTGATAAACGTCTGTTCTAACGTTTGGCGAATTGTCCGCCTGATTGTTTCAGCTTGTGGTAAATAATCTTGTGTCCCTTTCACATTTTGATAAGCCATTTTCTTCATCTTGATTCTCCTCTATTTTATTTTTTCCATCAACATAAAACGAACCTTCAATCAGTGGCGTTTTACGGACGGTTATCTATGACAAAAAAACCGCACGTGATAAAAGTTGTTTAAACTTATCACATGCGGTTGCAGTATAAATAGTCTTCCTATAAACGATTTAAAAATCGCTAGCAAGACTAATAGTTATGATGATGAAGTTGTACCAACGGATTCACAAAAACCATGGTGATCACCTCTTAATGATGTAATGTATCATTTTTTTCATGAAAGGGCAAGGGGAATACGTCAATTGATTGCACCACTTTCTACTTGTCAAGTTAGGAGCGTGTAAAAGAAGTTGTCTCTGTTTTTTTCATGTTTAACGATCGATGAGACAGGTTCTTCTCTAGAGTCAGTTTTCAATTTTAAGAATAATGCATCATCTGTATCAGTAAGTGAGAAAAGTTCGTCACTATGATACGTCCCTGGGGGAAGGAGGTCTTCATATAGGAATCTTCCCGCTGCTGCGGCAACTTTTGCTGTTATAAGCGATTCATTTTCACCTATTACAAGAGCACTTCGTTTCGTATGATGACCATTCAGTGTCCCAGATGCTTCAACTTTAACAGCAAATAGAGCAGATCCCTTCTTATATCGTGTTAAGAACTGAGAAAGATATGTGGTGAACCGCTCATGTGCTAATAGGCCCAACAATCCTGTGTTACGCATGACAGCTAATCCGTTCGTTAAAACGGATGAGTCAAATCCTAGACGGGTAGTGACAGATGGTACATTTAAGGTGCAAGGTAATGTCTGTTGATCAGAAAAGGGGAAACGATACACTGAGCGGACACCTAATGTGTTGCCAAAATCAACTTTTTTCCTCCCTGAAAAGCTTCTTACTTTTTTATGACCAGAGGTGGTGAACGTTGGATAAGAGGAAGCTAAATGCTTCATTGTCCATAAAAGGGCTGCCTCACCATGAGTATCTCCCATTCCTAATATAATACTAATATCTATATGCTCTGTGTCAGCTAATAGATTTGTGGTGTGCTGAGCCAGTAAATTAGTGAGTCCTGGGGCTAGGCCAACACTTAACAGCGTCGTAGATTGTGTTGGAGGAAGGGCTTTTTCCTTCAGTTTGCTAAATAATATCCCGTTCGAAGAGATATCCATGTAATGAGTGCCAGATGAGGCACACTTATCGGCCAATAAAGTTGAGTGTAAGTCCAAACAGACAATGACAAGTTTCGTTGAATCAAGCCAATCCCAATCCGTCATGTCATTGACATCCAAGCAAAATGGCCGTACTTTGTTATCCGTTTCGTATGAAAAAGCCTCTGCTTTCTTTTTATTTCTGCCAGCTGCATAGACGTTACCGGGATAGTAGTCGCTTAAAGCCTGACAAATAGTCCTTCCTGTTTGCCCATACCCACCGATGACGACAATAGATGACTTCATATTTTACGCCTCCTTAAATGCTATCCATCCATCAATTAAAAATGAACTGAAAAACCGTGTAGGTGGTTGAAAACCTGTGGTAGTAAGTAACTGCTCAAATGTGTCACTTGCCATTAAATGAGTGGTTTTGCCAAATGATGATTTGAACGTGTTCCACTGTCCCGAGCAGCAACCCTTCAGCTCCATAAAATCTAGCCAAGCGTTCTCATACACTAATCTAGAAGGGTGATTCTCCAAGTCATTCATCGTTGTTATGACTAACATACCACCAGGTTTTAAACGCCGATACATGTCTTGCAAAAAAGCGGGTTTCTTTTCATTTTCAATAAAATGGGCCACAAGTAAGCAAGTAATGGCAGAATAAAGCCGCTCATAGGGGACAGTTGATAAGTCACCATGACATAAGGTGACTGAATGCGGGAAAGGTAGTTGTTCTTTAACACGGGCAGCCAGTTCAAGCATACGATTTGAAGGATCGACGATCGTATAGTGCCAATGAGAATGGCGTTTTGCCAGAACATCTAGTTCTTTTCCACCGCCACCGCCCACGATTAAAATGCCGGGTTCTTTCTCATTAATGCCTGCTGTAAGAAAGGAAGACATCATCGTATGCAATGTATGATAGGCGGGGATTTTTAATGGAATGGATTCTCGATAAGTTGCCACTTTATGATCATTGTTCCAATTCATGTTTGCATGTTTCATAATAACACCTCTTTTTATTTAGTCTGTAATTGGTTAAACTTAAGTAAGAATCATTCTCAATTATAAGTAGATGATGAGCGTTTATCGATCCCAGAAATGTGGGGTTTAAGAGGGAGGCACAAGGTGGAGATAGAAAAGGCAAAGAACGCATTGACGATGATCGAGAGTAAAGCCACATCGTTAAGTGATTATCAGAGACGGATCCTTCATGGTCTAAAGCGAATCGTTCCCTATCAAGCAGGTTGTTTTACAACAGTTGATAAAGACACGTTACTGTCCACAGGGGCGGTGACGGATGAGTGTATTGAGGAACTTCATGCTCGTTTGTTTGAAAATGAATATCGTCAGGAAGATCTTCATTCATATAAGGCATTAGTTGCCTCCAATAGTCGTGCAGCAGCTTTAAGACAAGCGATGCAGTTAAACAATAAGACGTGTGTCCGTTGGCAGCAAGTTTTACGTCCAGCAGGTTTCACTGATGAGCTACGCGTTGTTGTAATGAAAGAACATGAGTGTAAAGGATTTATGACGTTATTTAGAGGGCATCAACACCCTCTTTTTAATGACGAAGATGAGGAGATACTATCTCAACTTTCCCAGACGATAGCTGAGGGACTTGAGAGCATAGAAAACCAATTGTCTCTAAGCTTTCAGGAGAAATCTACTGAAGATACTGGTGTCTTAACTTTTTCAGAAAAGATAGAACTCATGGCTGGAAATGAGCGAGGAACAATGTGGTTGGATAAGCTAAGGGAACGGGAAAATATCCAGGGGAGCAGGCTCGTACCGAGGCCAATAAGAGCTATATGTTCAGCTGCGACAGCCAGCCTGAAGAATAAAAAAGTTATGATGAGATTAAGAGGAGAGGCCTTTTTAACGCTAGAAGCAACGCCCTTAATCGTGGACAAAAAAATCATATCATTGGCCGTGCTGATCCAACGAGCTGAGCGGGACGCTATTTTCCCTTATTTAACAAACCTTTACCGTCTGACAAATAGAGAGCGAGAGGTTTTAGAAAAAGTGATGAAAGGCTTATCAACTAAAGAAATTGCCGCAGCTTGTTATATCTCTCCATACACGGTCCAAGATCACTTGAAAGCGATTTTTGAAAAGACGCACGTGACAAGTCGTAGAGAACTCGTGTGGAAATTCCGTTAAGTTTAATGTGGATAATAAATCACGAGATGAAAGCGTGTCGTACCAGTGCTTTCATTGATATAAACATGGGCTCTGTCTGCTTTAAATCGGAGGGCGTCCCCTTCATAAATTGTATAGCGTTGCCCGTCAACGTCAATGATCAGCTCCCCTTCTGAAACAGTTATATATTCTTCCACGCCGGCATGGTGTGCCTCTGCCTTGTGACTGTGCCCTTCCTCAAGGAAAATCGTATAAAACTCAAACGATTTGTCTTGCTGATAAGGAAAGAGTGGGAAGACACGGTATTTGCCGCCTTCATCAACGACAGGTTTGACATTCGCCATTTTTACAAGGGATACGGCAGGCTCATCTTCTTCCACAAAAGAAGAAAAGGAGACCTTTAAACCGTTAGCGATTTTCCATAAAATAGAGACGGTTGGATTTGATACCCCTCGCTCAATTTGGCCGAGCATCGCTTTGCTCACACCGGTTAGGTCTGCTGCTTTATCCAAGCTCAGGCCTTTTTCCTTACGAATTTTTCTTAATTTTTCAGCGATCGTAATATTAATGGGATCCATTCACGTTCACCTTCCATAACAAAGGGATGTTATAACATACAAAAGTGATAATATATTTTATATTAATTAAAAAATATGCTATATTATATTGTATCGAAGAGGTGATACGATGTCTAATCAAACTATGAAAAAAGACTCTTTTGACGCGATAGATTATAAACAACCTTCACACCGTCATTATTTTAAGCGGGGGATGCAGGCAGGTGTTCCAGTTGCCATAGGTTATATTCCTATTGCCATTGCTTTTGGCCTCCTAGCTAAAGCTTCTGGTATTCCAGATCTCGTTACAATTCTCATGTCGCTCATTATTTTTGCCGGTGCCAGTCAATTCATCGGTGTGAATCTCATCATGGCTGGGGTGATGTATTGGGAAATTATTTTGACGACATTCATCCTGAATTTACGTCATTTCCTCATGACTGCTTCGCTATCACAACGCGTGTCTGATACCACATCGAAGAAACAATTGTCTCTCCTATCATTCGGCGTGACAGACGAAACATTTAGTGTTGCATCAATCCAAGAAGAAAAAGATCTACCAGCCATGTACCTCATCGGCCTAAACACCATTGCCTTTTCCGCTTGGAATATAGGGACATGGATTGGGGTATTTTTTGCGTCGGGACTACCACAATCCGTACAAAACAGTATGGGGATCGCTCTCTTTGCTATGTTTATTGGCCTATTAGTGCCAGCGCTAAAAAAATCTAGCTCGGTAGTTATTGTTGTCTTCATCGCGATCACGATCAGTTCCCTGATTTATTGGACGGATATGATCCAATTGTCAGACGGTTGGCGAGTGATCCTGTCTACTGTCATCGCAGCAAGTATCGGCGTAGCCATTTTCCCTGAGAAAGAAGGTGAGTCTCATGACTAGCTTAATCTTTTTAGTCATCGGAATGGGATTAGTGACCTACATTCCACGCATGCTCCCAATGGTGTTTTTACAAAAGGTCCAATTGCCAGTGAGGATGAGACGTTTTCTTGAATTTGTGCCATATGCTGTATTGGCCAGTCTTATTTTCCCTGATATTCTCTTCTCTGTGGAAAATATTGAGTCAGCTATTATGGGATCTCTTGCTGCGCTCATTCTTGCAGCGTTAAAGGTTAATTTAATTTTGGTTGTCATTGGTGGGATTACCGGTGTTTTTATTATGGATGTCATACTTGCGGGCTAGCTGGTGTCGTTAAAGATCGGGAAGTGTCACGACATCAATTGTGGAAGATACATACTCGCAAAGGCAGGGGGCAACGCCAGCGGCAAAAGCAATAGCTGAAGATCCCGCAAGGTGGTTTTCTTGAGGAGGCGGAATATGACTCGGCGGACTACTAAGACACGGCAAGGTAATGTGGCGCCGATCTTACAGTGGTATCCTTGGGTAAAAGCAGGGTTCCAATCTTTTCATAATAGTGATCGCGGTAAAATAGAGAGACTGCCCAAAAAAGTCAATGCTTTTGGTACAGCCACGTCTATTGTGAGTTATTTTTAAAGTCTATTTTAATCAAGAACGTGCACATATAGCTTTATTAAGTACTTATCAAAGCCTTTAACAGATAACTCGTCTAACAGAAGTTCTTCGTAGAAATAATCTTGCAATACGAGATCATTATCTTTTGCATACTTTACTAATTTGGCATAGGCCTGATCAATACTAAGATAACCATCATGATAACCGACTAAATAAGACCCTTTTTTAATTTTGAGATGGGCATATGTCGGTTCAGTTACTTTTGAATAGAGATAGTTATAGTTAACTGATTCTCCATTTAGAACATTTTTAACACTGATCATCCATCCTTCAGAGGCGGACGTCTCAATATGATGTTCATTTAAATATTTGTAGTGAGTCTGTAATGAATCATAGATGTTTTTAGCGTTTGTTAAAGGTTTTGAGTCAGTAATGACAATGAATTCTTCCTCTTCTTTATATTCAATAATAATTTTTGAAGTATCTACTTCTAATGCTCCTTTTGTGACAGTCATCTTGTCTACGATCAACTTTCGCATTTTCTCCAGATGAGCGATTTTCGCAGTAATAACGTTTGCTTCTTTCTCAAGTAAATGAATCAACTTTTTGGGTGATCTGTCATCAAGGTATGCTTTAATTTCTTTTAAGGGCATATCTAATTCTTTTAGTGTCCAAATGACGTTGAAAACATCTGCTTGGTAGATAGAATAGTAGCGATAACCATTAGAAGCAATAATCTCCGGTGAAAACACACCAATTCTATCATAATAAAACAAAGTATCTTTGCTGACATCCATTAGCTTTGCAAATTGGCCAGTCGTTAAATGAGCGTGTGGGTTTATGGTCATAAAACCTTCATTTCCCCCTTAAGTAATGAGTCATTGTTAGAGCCATTATACACGTTTCTATGTTTCAATAGAAAAATGGTACAGACGATAAGCGACAGAAATTCTGCTAATGGGATCGCCAGCCATATCCCGTTAACGCCTAATAATAATGGTAACACCCACAGCCCAGTTAATACGAAAACGAATGTTCTTAGCAGTGAGATGAAAGCAGACACTTTCCCGTTTGAAAGAGCAGTGAACAACATGGAAGTAAAGATATTGATTCCCATAAATAAGAAACCGATAGAGAATATCCGAAAACCGTCAATGGCGATATGATAAACGTCACTCCCTTTTTCAACCATAAATTGGATAAGATAAGGCCCAAACAAAAGGGATAGGGCAAACACGGCTATGGAGCTGATACCAATTACGAGCGTGCTAATCTTAAAAATATGTTTAAGCTGTGTCTTATTTTGGCTTCCGTAATTATAGCTAATAATGGGTGCAATACCAACAGAGTATCCCATGAAAACAGGGGTTAAAAACATCATTAAATAAAGCATGATTGTAACAGCTGCCACACCTTCTACCCCAATATAATCAAGCATTAACAGGTTAAAAGCAAAAGTTATAAATGAAAGGGAGAGGTTAGTTATCATTTCGGAAGAACCGTTAATACAGCTGTTTAGAATGACTTTCCAATCAACTTTTGGCTTGGAAAAATAAAGCATATTATGTCTAGCGAATAAAAAGTAGCCAATCCCGATAAATGCAGGGATGGTAATGCCTATAGCAGTTGCAAGGGCGGCCCCTTCAATTCCCATATTCATGACAACGATAAATACATAATCTAAAGCAATGTTCAAACTTCCGCCGATAAGTGTGATAACCAAACTTAAATTGGGTTTTCCTGCTGTTACAAAAAAGTTTTCAAACATCATTTGAATGGTGATTAATGGACTGACCATTAATAATATTTTTGCGTAAGTAAACGTGTAATTAAAAAGCTGTTCATCAGCTGTCGCTCCGATCAGCGCTAACAATGGCTGAATAAATAATAACCCTAAACTCATGATCAAGAGGCCAATGACAGTACCGAATAAGACGATAAGCGTGAAGTTACTCCTTGCTTCCTGAAACTTCTTTTCGCCCATTTTTTTTGCGATTATGGCACTTCCTCCTGTACCAAGCATTAAAGCAATAGCAAAGATTAAGGCATATACAGGCATGAAAATATTCACTGCAGATAATGCAGTGGCATTCACGTAACGTGCTACAAAGATACCATCAATCATTGTGTAGATAGAAACAAATATCATAACACCTATAGTAGGTGCAGCGTATGAAAGCAATGATTTCATTGTATGCTCTCTTCCTATTCCTTTTGAAATAGTCATGGTGATCAGCTCCAGTGTGTAAATAGTCAATACACCTATCCTAAAGTATGGAGCTACACCATAGTCAAGCGGAAAGGATAGTCTTTTTTGAGAGACTTGTTTTAACCCGGAGGAACAATAGAACCGTTCATCATTGCTTGTCTTAACTGAGCCGAAACAGGGGAAAGAAGAAGGATAATCGCCATGAGGAACGAAATGATAGAGTGTGTCTTATTTTGAGATCGTCATATGTTACGCACGCTTGCCGCATTATATAGCTATTTTGTCTAACGCTTATACAACAACTCAATATGAAAAGGAGCTTTAACACTATGTCTGTTAAGATTCAACGCCCTAAACTACCTCCCGCATTGTTAGAAGGAAGCTTACCATCTACATTTACCGAAGCGGAATATTATCAAGGACATAATGTGACAGATGAAGATTATATGTATCAAACAGCCGAGCGCCTCCATTTTGATCAACTTATTTTTTCCCGAGTGTCGTTTGAGAATGTCACTTTTCCTCAAATTGAGATCACGGATGTGATTTTTGATAAATGTAACTTCTCTAATGCTGATTTTAGTGATGCGGTCATTCATCGTGCTGAATTTAAGCAATCGAAGCTGACAGGGGCCAATTTTTCGGGGGCAGCCCTAAGACATGTGACATTTGATGATTGCATGGGCAATATGGCCGCCTTTGGTTTTAGTAACCAGCGCCATGTTCAATTTAGCATGTGTTCATTGCGCCAAGCCGATTTTTACGAGTCTGCTTTTAAAAAGGTAGATTTTAAAGAATGTCAACTAGATAGTTCAAATTTTGCTGAGACGAGTCTCGATGGGATCGACTTCACGACGTGTGAATTTGATAACATCACGATTTCATTCGATAAATTGGCTGGCTGTATCGTGACTTCTGAGCAAGCGATTGGGTTTTCTAAAGCGTTCGGTATAGTTATAAGTGATGAATGAGAAGGCGGAAGAAAGAATGTGTGAACTACGAAAGTAGCAAAGTTAGGTGAATAGGAGCTATATGAAGAGTGAAATTGATAACTACCAAGTGAATCAATGAGTGAAGAAGTAGAGCGTGTGTAGATTGAGAAAATGAGAATGGGAGTTTCAAACAGTAGAACTAACAAGAACAATAGATACTACCTGCCTATGCCTCTTGTTTTTGGTCCCCACGAGCCCTCTTAAGATGAGGGCTCGCTTAGTCGTATTTTGGGCCCGGGGAAAGTTGATTTTCCGGTGAACTGAGAGAATGCGTGTGCTAGTATCGATCTTTATCTTATTAGGCACTATATCGAAACGTTCGCACAGCTAAAAGCAATGCGCAAAGTACCACCAATAAAAGCAAAGCTAGGCTCACGACATATTGGCTGATGTCTAGTGTGAGTGAGCTCTGAATCCCGTTTAAGAACCATTGAAATGGATTGAATCTGTTAAGGGTAGTTACCCAAGCAGGGGCGTTTTGCAAAGAATAAAACGCATTACTTGTAAGGATTAACGGGATGGTGATGATATTGGTAATAATACTGATATGACCTTCGTTTTGACTGAGACTAGCAATGAAAAAGCTAAGAAACACATAACCAAGTCCAGCTATCATCATAATGAATGATGCGAGTAAAAAGGCGGTCATTGTGAGCTGTGTATCAATGACTAGACTCCCAATCGTTAAAATGATCATGCCACAAAAAAGGCCTGTTACTGTCCACGCTGACGAGAGGCTAAGGACATACTTCCATAGAGCTATCGGCGTGACATGGAGAAGGTGATAAACACCTCTGCGACGTTGAGCGAGTACAGCGTAAGATGTGGTCATAAGTGTGAAAAATAAGATACTTATACTCGTCATTCCAGCTAGTAAACCTAAATTATAAGCAGGTGAGTCACTTATTAAGGATAAGCCGACAACGCCGCCAATAGGGAGTATAAGTGACCAAAACACTAAATAAGGATCTCTTGCAGAGGCTTTTAATGTAAGTGCGAAAACAATTTGCATCATTTATTCTCCTTCCGTAGCTTGCTGCGCTAGTTTAATGTAAAGAGCGTCCAAATTATCAACATCATGGTCCGTTAATAATTCATCGATTTTTCCGTAAGCAATCACGGTACCGTTATGCATGAAAATGAGGCGGTGAGCCACCTCCATGACTTCATCCATGTCATGGGAAGAAAATAAAACAGTGACATCATTTTTTGCTAACTGTGACATCATCTTTTTAATATCATGACGAGCCAGAGGATCAAGACCAGCAGACGGCTCATCAAGTACGACTAATTTCGGATTGTGAATGGTGGTAATAGCAAGTGATAATCGCTTTTGTTGTCCTAGCGACAGGCGGACTGCTGGCGTTTTTATAGAATCTGTAAGCCCGCATTCATCTAGTTTTTGGACAATGTCCTCTTTAGAAAGCCTTCGATTATATAACGCAGCAAAAAGTTTTAAGTTCTCCTCCACCGTATATCCTTCAAAAAAAGGCGTCGTTTGCAATTGGACGCCAACATGATGCTGGTAATCTTTTATCCAAGGAATGATTGTACCTTCGTCAGGCTTCATCATCCCTAGTAAAAGGGCAATAGTAGTTGTTTTTCCGGCACCATTAGAGCCAATAAGGGCCACTATCTCCCCTTCATGTACATCTAAATCAATGCCTTTCACAACGGATTGGTGACGAAAAGTCTTTTTTAACCCGCGCGCTTTAATTAACTGTTTCATAAACTTCTCCTCCTATATTTAGTATTGCTTATTCAACGTTGACTATTAAAGTATTTTTTTGCTCCCTCGCGAGGAAGGAGCTAGTCATCGTTTTCTAATAAGTTAATCGCTTTATTTATAAAGACTTGTTGCTGCTCAATAACTGTGAACATATGGTCAAAAATGAGCTTAGTCATTGGTGGAATCGTATTATGCATCGTGGCATTTTTTAGTTCAAGGCCGTGTTGGAGAGCACGGCGCTCCTCTTCAAGATGAGCCTGCTGTTTATTAAGCGCATCTAATGCTTCTTCACTATCTAATTTATGTGATAAAGATAACCCAGAATATAGAGATGACGGATAAACAACTGCTGGTGAGGAGAGTGTGTCTACAACTAACTCATGTAAGTGACTGCGCCCTTGATCAGTTATTTGATAGATCGCTTTTTGGCGATGGCCTGTATGTTCAATACTCGTTATTTCAATGTGACCTTCTTTTTCTAACTTTTTTAACGCATGATAAATGGAGCCAATTAATACGCCAGCCCAACGCTCTGCATCATTTAATTGTAGCATCTGTTTAACATCATAGCCTGACATGGGATGCATATCGAGCATGCCAAGAACGAGTAATCGTGTCATCTCTGTATATTCTCCTTTGTATACTCTATGTTGAGTATTTTACAATGTCGCTGGTATTTTGTCAAAGTCATTGTGGTATTTTTTTGCCACATGGCATTTAAATTTGCATTTGTAATGAAGAGACAACGAGCCTTCATGAATTAGTAAAGAATGACTGTTAAGAGATAATGTATCTTAATTGTGGGGCAACGAACATAAATGACTTTATTTACAATTTTAGCAGAGGAAGCTTATGAAATGAAAAAAACTGTTGAAAAATTGTTTTCAACAGGGTGGGCATTCGTTTGCTTTTACAAGCTGTAAAAACTATTACTTTTATTTGTTTAAGAGCTTTTGAAACAGTTTAATTAACCCGTATACGAGTAACCCAATGACAATAATACTTGGGATAAGAATTAGAGTATAATCCATGCTATATAACGCCTCCGTTCACTATTATTTTAATTTAGATAGGCTCTTTTTATTTGTTTAAGGCTTTTTTAAGAGTTTAATAACCTCGTATAAGATCAATCCGATGATAACAATAAATAAGAAAACAAAAAGAAAATAATACTCCATCATTGTATCCGTACCTTCTTCCATTTTTTTCCTGAAAGTCTTAACTTTAATAGTTCATTTAAAGCTTACCTCTGTTTTTCAACTGGTTCTACCTGTTAAATGAAGCTGGAAATAAAAAGGCTATTGAAAAGACAACTTCAACAGCCTGGGACAAAAAGAGATTTTGTTCTTTGAAACTACAAAGATCATAATGATCCCCTTAGTATTTAAAGCTTTTTTAATAGTTTAATTATAATGTACACAATTAATCCAATAACAGCTATAGCTAAAATTAAAACAGGAAGAGCATTCATTGTATAAACCACCTTTCTATTATTACCATCGTCCTCGTTAGAAGGGGTTTCTGCTGGTGCTTTTTGATTATATATTACAAATGAAAAAAAAACCATATGATAAATAATTATGAATTTTTTTAAAATTATATCCAATTACTAATATTTAGTATTTACTGTTTTAATACTACGCTATAGGATAAGTAACTCGTGTCTTTTCGCTTTTTCGTAGTTTCTTCTGCCTCACTATTAACAAATGATAGAAAAGGAGTGTGGGGATCTTCTCTTATGCCATGGGGAAAAGTGGCTGAAACGTAAGACGGTGATTCCCAGAAGAACAGGGCTGCCTGAAAGTCCAATGATACGAAAGGTTTACCGTATCATAATAGTTTGATGACGAGCTTCTGAGAAAGCGACCGTCCTTAGCGGAAGATAAGAAGAATGAAGAAAGTTCAAATTAACTACTAAACGCAAAGGGTGAACCTACATCATAGGGGGAATGCTAATTGTTTTAAGACGGAGATCAAGAGGACTCGAATGGAGAGAGGCCTATTTAATAGAGGAGAAACGACATGGGAAATAAAGAGTGTCTATTTCCCAGCGTTTATTCGAACTGTTAATCATACGATTTGGTGCGATTCATCTCTAATAGATATTCTTTTGCATTCGTCTAGGCGTAACATATTAATTAAGCTTATCATATGATTAAATACTGACTTCTAATGAGCGGTTTTCCTCAGCTGATTGAAAAATGGCTTCCATCAAAGTTAGTACTCTCCTAACCTGATAAGGCTTAACAATTAGATCCTCTTTACCTGCCATCACACCTACTAAATTTTGATATAATTCAGTCCAATCTGTTTCTAGCTCTGGTAATGGAAAGTCTTCTTTTGTTTCAGGTGGACGAGGGGCCATCATACGTGTTGGGCCTGCCGATGTCATGACAACGACTTCAGCCACTGGTGTATCAGTATAGCTCGGTTTCGTATAACCCCCTTTTTCACAATCAAAATCATCAATTTGTAAGGTGCCTTCATTGCCAATCACATACCAACGTGGTAGTTTGTGAAATGCGTATGTCCCAACTTCTACATGTAACAACGTCCCATTATCTAATGTCAGTATCACTTTAAAGTAGTCGTCTACCTTTTGATCAAGGACAGTCATGAGTTTGGAATAGACGTTCGTTACTTTCGTATCACGGTACATATCTAATAATTGGTCAAAGAGGTGAACGCCCCAATCGAAAATCATGCCGCCCCCGTATTTTGTGAAGCTGCGCCAGCCGAAGAATGCACCACCGGTACCAAATACGCGACTTTCGATAGATAAAACATCACCGATTTTTCCTTCTTCGACAACTTTGCGCATCACATTGTAATCTTTATCCCAGCGGCGGTTTTGGTGGACAGTTAAAATACGACCTGTTTTCTCACTTTCAGCTACCATCTCATCCCAATCAGCTACTGACATAGTGGCTGGTTTTTCGACCATGACATGCTTTCCTGCATTCATCGCTTTGATCGCTAATTCTTTATGAACGTCATTAGGTGTTGCGATGACAACAAAATCCATGCCATCATGTTTTAAAAAATCATCTAAAATAACATAAGCTTTAATGCCGTTTTCTTTCGCCATCTCTAAACGTTTTGGATCAACGTCATAAGCGGCAACGACGTCTACTCCGGCGCGAGGGGCATATTCGCCGTGCCAATAACCCATGCCCCCGTAACCGATAATGCCAAGTTTCATTCCCATGTCTCCACTCTCCTTACGAATTCTACACCCACCAAGCTTCCGTAGGCTTCTCTTCAATGATGACGGATTTGAGGTTTGTTACGGCTCGTTGGAACCCTTCTTCAATGGACATGAGTGGATCTTCATGTTCAATACTGACAACATAGTCATATCCATAAGTGCGTAATGCACTGATCATATCTGACCACTCTTGAAGGCTATGGCCACACCCTACTGAACGGAATGTCCATGCTCTTGTCTGAACATCTCCATAAGGTTGCATATCTGTCAATCCGTACATGTTGACATTCTCTTGATCAATGTACGTATCCTTTGCGTGAAAGTGGTGAAGCGCATTTTCCTTACCTAGAATTTTAATTGCTGCTACTGGATCAATACCTTGCCACCACATGTGACTCGGATCAAGGTTAGCACCGATGGCGTCACATGTGGCCTCTCTTAATTTTAAAAGCGTGTATGGGGTATGGACTAAAAAGCCGCCATGAAGTTCTAAACCAATTTTTACGTTATGGTCTTCGGCAAACTGTCCAACTTCCTTCCAATAAGGAATGAGCTTTTCTTCCCACTGCCACGTCAACACATCGGCATATTCATTTGGCCATGGTGATACAGGCCAGTTTGGATACTTAGCTTCATCAGAATCACCTGCTGTTCCAGAAAAACAATTCACAACCGGAACATTCATTAAATGAGCTAGTTTAATCGTTTTCAATAATGTTTCATGTGATTCTTTTGCAAATGACTTATCTGGAGAAATGGGATTACCATGACAGCTAAAGGCACTAATTTGGATGCCGCGAGAATCAACTTTTTCTAAATAATCTTTACGTAATTCTTCACTCTCTAATAGCTTATCGAGATGGCAATGGGCATTTCCTGGATAACATCCCGTACCGATTTCTACCGCTTGGACGCCTGATTTTTGAACGATATCTAACATGTCTTCAAAATTATTCTGTGAAAATAAAACGGTGAACACACCTAATTTCATAACGCATAACCTCCTCATTTATCCCATATAATCGTCCGTAAAACTCCTAGCTTAAAATAGATATCAGAGCTAAATCATTTAGGCGGGAGATAACGGGCGTAAATGTCCTAATTCACTTACTATCAATCATGGGGGGAAGAATTAAAACTCCCAATGATTGAAGGTTCGTTTTATCGTAATCGTTCGATATAACTCTTTCATAAGTCATGCTTTCGTCATATTGCCTTCTTTCATTAATGATGGCAGCTACTTACGCTATATTTTAATAATTTTGCTCGTTTCTTGTGATTCAAGTGCCGCTAATACAACTTGAAGAGAACGCAATCCTTCTACCCCTGATACCGGTGATTCTTGTTGATTCATGATTGAGCTTATAAAGCGGTCAATCACACCTGAGGATGTTTGGCCCCCGGCTTCATTCGTTTGAATTTGACCAAGCTCATATTTGGCCACTTCACCGTTTTGATACTGAATAACGAGAGAATCAACAGGATCATCTAATAAACGCATGATGCCTTTTTCTCCATAAATAACCGTTGCATTATCTTCTTGTGACACATATGACCAGCTAGCTGCTAACGTCCCGATAATGCCACTTTGTGACTTCAGTACACAAACAGCTGTATCATCCACATCAGCCTTTTTCTTAGAACTTGTTTCAACAAATGCGCCTACTTCAACAAACTCTTCATCTAAAAGAAATCGTAATAAATCGGTTTTGTGGACACCAAGGTCACCCAAGGCGCCAATAAATGCCTCTTCTTTTTTGAAAAACCAGCTATCAGTACCGTCTGCACTCCATCCTTCAGGCCCACCATGACCAAAAGCAGAACGGAAACTATAAATCTTCCCTAGTTCACCTTGTTCAATGAATTGTCTCGCTTTTTGATGCGCTGGTACGAAACGCTGGTTATGAGCGATCATGAGTTTCTTACCAGATGCTTTTGCAGCTTGAATCATGTCTTCTGCTTCTGCCTTTGATGTGGCCATTGGTTTTTCACATAGCACATGCTTTCCAGCTTTTAACGCCGCGATCGTCATCGGTGCGTGCAAGTAGTTTGGGGTACAAACACTGACTGCATCAATCTCCTTATTGGCAATTAGCTCTTCATAGTTTGTGTATGCTTTTGCTTTATATAACGTTGCAATTTCAGCTGCGCGCTCTTTTACAATATCGCATACCGCAACAATCTCTACTTGTTCATTTTGCGCATACTCAATCAAGTGCCGATGCTTTGCAATACTCCCACAACCTATTACTCCGATTTTTAGTTGTCGCACTTGGTTTCTCTCCCATTCTTTAATTAGTTTTTAATACCTTCTAAAGGTTTTGCATTCCCATAAACAGGCTTTACTCGTTTCGTAGGTATGGCCCACTGAACCGCGTTTTTAATAACCTGTTGGATATCTTTGTGGTAATAAGTTGGATACGTTTCATGTCCAGGTCGGAAATAAAAAACTTTCCCTTTTCCTCTTCGGTAAGTGCACCCACTTCTAAACACTTCTCCTCCTTCAAACCAGCTTAAAAACAGGACTTCTTCTGGAGGAGGAATATCAAAATGTTCCCCATACATTTCTTCTTTTTCAAGCTCAATATAGTTGCCAATTCCTTCTGCAATCTGATGGCTTGGATCAATTACCCATAACCTTTCTTTTTCGCCAGCTTCCCGCCATTTAAGATCACATGTCGTCCCCATTAGTGATTTGAAAATTTTCGAAAAGTGACCTGAATGAAGAACGATTAGACCCATTCCACTAAGGACACGTTGTTTTACTTTTGCAACGACTGCATCATCTACTTCCTCATGAGCCATATGTCCCCACCAAAGCAATACATCCGTTTCATTTAATACGTCATCAGTAAGGCCATGTTCGTCATCATCTAATGTAGCTGTTATCACCTCAAAATCTTCCTTTAAAAAGTGAACGATTGCGCCATGAATGCCTTCTGGATAAATGTCTCTAACAAGCGGTTTTTTTTGTTCATGACGATTTTCATTCCATACGGTCACCTTGACCATGTTGATTCTCTCCTCACCTTTGTTATAGTCACCATTTAAGTAAAATCAGGCCATGACTTTCTGTGTCCTTCATCATTTTAAAATCGATAGTGCCATTCCTTTTCAATGTCATTATCAATTTGCTTATTTCCTATTTGACTTCATCATAAGCGATATAACTTCTAAGAAAAATAGATTATCTAATTAAAACATGCACTATTTTGCTATAATGGTGTTTCATGATGTCATCACCCTAAGCATGAAATAATTTTAATAAAGCTAGTTGGAAAATAACGATAATGAGTGAAAGAGCTAAGACGCAGCTAGTCATACAGTGCGTTTGGGAATGAAACTAGGTGAGGCTTAAATCTTAAATGTTTTAAGGGCGATAGTCCCCACCTTAACGGGGAGGTGGGAACGTTTAATCAGGTGGCGTCGAGACGCCTCCTGAATTAGATGTTTCAGCTTGCTTAAACAAGTTCGCGAAAATGACGATCGTTGTGAAGGCAGTTTGAAGATGGCGAAAGGCTTTTTGGCAAAGAAAAAGATGAAAATACGTTTCAACGTGCACATAGTGGTGAGCTTGAGGAAATAAATAGACGAGAATACGTCACCCATCCTCGTATAGTCAAACTAAAAAACTTCCGACTATCATGTTTGACTAGCGGAAGTTTTTTTCACTTTAGTGAACTGATTAGTCCCAGTTTGTTAGTCAATTATGTTTACTGTTTTACTATATTGATGAATGATTAAGTAGTTACTTCTTTAAAATAACAGTTGTATAGCCAGGTATTTCTATTACGTTATCTTTCAACCTAATATCATCTAATTCTCCGATATAGAAAAAATAGTTTTTATACTCAGTTAGGTCATCACTAAGGTTGATTTCTTTCGTTACATTGCTTAAGTTGTGTATAACAAGTTTTTCTTCATTTTCTGCTATTCGTTCAAATGATACTATCCCATCTTCTGTAATAGATGTGCTTTTTATTTCACCCATAATTAATGCTTCACTAGCTCGACGGGCATAAATTAAGGATTTATAGTGATGGAGCAGGGAATTTTCATCTTGCAGTTGGCTTTCTACATCAATGGCATTATCAGTGTCATTACTATGATAACGATCAGCTCTCCATGTCGTTTGCTTTGTATCTTCTGAATCTTTGTACCACCTCATCGGCAAACGGATGTCTTCATCAGGCTTCTCACCTTCCATACCGATTTCTTCCCCATAATAGAGATAAGGGTTTCCTGGTAATGTTAATAATAACGAGGCGGCCATTCTAGCATGATCCATATTATTGGCTAATTCACTCATCGTTCGGTTCATATCATGGTTGGTAATAAAAGTTGAATCAATAAAATCTTCAGACTTTGTAGTGAAGTAATTTCTCGTTTTTTCAAGTTCTGTCACTAGTCCTGCATCACTTTCCGATTTTACAGAAGTTAATATGTGTCCCGATAAATCAAAATTAAAAGCGGAGTGTAAGCCACCATCTAAATAGGGTGCAACAACATCAGCTGTATCCCAAATTTCGCCTACAAGAATTACATCGGGATTAACTTTTTCCATTTCAGTTCTAAATTCTCGCCAAAACTGGTGGTTTTTCTCTTGATAATCATCTCCGTGGTAAGAACTGTATATATGTTTGGCAGCGTCTAACCTGAACCCATCAACACCAACCTCTTCAAGCCAAAAAGTACCAATATCATAAATGTCTTCTCGGACTTTTGGGTTATCCATATTCAAATCAGGCATTCCCTCCCAAAATATCCCTTCATATACATTGTTTCCTGTACCGTGCCAGACTTGTTGACCCCATTCACCTTCTTGACCAATATGTGCATCTTCATCTGCCCACACATAGTAATCACGGTACTTTTCATCATGTTTTAATGCAGCTTGGAACCACGGATGTTCCTCACTGGAATGGTTGACCACAAAATCTTTGATGACTTTTATTCCTTTTTTGTTTGCTTCTGCAACAAATTTTTTAAAATCATCGAGTGTCCCATACTCTGGATTTACATCCATATAATTAACCACATCATATCCGTGGTAGCTAGGTGACGGGTTAATTGGCATTAACCAGATGCCTTCCACACCTAACTCTTGTAAATAATCAAGCTGTAATGTGGCTCCTTGGAAGTCACCAATGCCATCTCCTGTTGAATCATAAAAGGATCTTACAAATATTTCATAATAGACACCGTGTGGTTCAATCGTCTTTAAATCCTCTTCGTCAAATATTAAAGGTGTATTTGTCTTTTGTAGACAGCCAGTAGACAAAATTGCGACAGTAAGTCCAGTAGTAAGCAACAGGCCTATTTTCTTAGTCATCATTTTTATCCTCCTCTATTATGATCTTTTTTGTTCGCTCCTTAACCCTTCAAATGAATGATTATAATTTAACAAGACGAGAAAATTCCCAGTAGTAAAGGGGGAAATTAGGTAATGTTGAGTCTAGTACTATTAAAAAGGGCAGGTAGCTAAGAAGGCGTCCAACACGCATGACCGTAAAAAATGGTTTTCAGAGTGTGACCTCAATTATTGCTAATTTCTTAATTTCTATTATAATTTAGAAAGCGATTACAAAATAATGCAAGCGGTTTCATTTTTGGAGTGAGGATATTAGTATGTATATGTCTTTTGCAAGGAAAAAAGTACATGAGATTGTAACGTTTTTTACACGATAATGCCCCATTATGTTGTTCGTCATATAGCGTTCGTCAGTTGATAATACTTACATACACACGCATAACGTGATTGTAGCGAGCGAATGCCGCTAATGTCACTCGGCTAGTACTGAGCTTTCAATAAAATGACAGATAAATCCCTATCTGATAGTCATGGACTAATTTCTTCGTTACTATCTTCATACTTTGCTATGTGTATGCCCATTTGTATAAATTGATGAATTATAGTTAAATAGTTCATTTTTTGTAGTATTTGTTAATGTAAAAGGCAAAAATAGTATGATTTAATAACTAAATAAAGGAGGGGAGATGTTTGAATTGAACATGTATGATGGTTTGTGGAAGTAAGTAACGTGGAGGGATGAAAAAAGGAGAGTTAGAAGGATAGGACAAGTATACCAAGGAACAAATGATTGAGATGAATTTGACGTAAGACATGTAGAGGGCCTTTATTTTTTAAGATACGGAACTAGTAGAAAAATGGAAATAGAGGTTACAGACATATTAGGTGGCCGTATCAATCAGCAAAACGGGAGAAACCTATTTATCTTTCTTAAGGAAGTATTTTTTTGCACCATATGAGCAAACGTTTGCGCTCGAAAAAAAAGAAAGCGTGACTAGTGACCTTATAGGTAAAAGAAAGGGGACATCTACACAATGAGGACATTTGCCATTAAAAACGAAATTAAATTAGCTCACTTATCGGGCAATGGAATTAGATTTGAGATCGATGGAGAAAGTTATATCGATGCAGCATCAGGTACTTTTAACTTACCGTTGGGCTATAATCACACCGAAATGGTAGATGCCTTAACAGACCAGATCAAAAAGGCAAGTCATGCGAGTTCAACCTATACAAAACCTATTGTTGAAAATGGTTTTAGCAAGTTACTCGATGAAGCTCCAGAAAATATTAATAAAATTTTTATGAGAGATCTGACTGGTTCAAGTGCAAACGAAGCAGCTATCAAGATGGCGATGAAATCAAGTGGGAAAACGGGTGTATTAAGCTTGATGTTGTCACATCATGGACAGACGGCATTAACTACATCAATTTCAGGTAACGCATTTCGAAGAGAATCTTTTCCATCTCTAAATTATCAGGAGTCGCTTAAAGTACCTGCACCGTACTGTCACCGTTGTTTTTACGGAAAAACTTACCCAGATTGTGGCCTTTTATGTGCAGAAAGAATTAATGATTTTATTGAATATTCCTCATCAAATCAAGTAGCTTGTATGATTATTGAGCCTGTTATGGGGAACGGAGGAAACATTGTTCCTCCAAAAGAATACTTTCAATTAATTCGTAAAATATGTGATGAACACGATATTATCCTAATATCTGATGAAGTTCAGACAGGACTTGGTCGAACAGGTCATATGTTTGCTAGTAATCACTTTGACATGAAACCTAATATCATCACTTTAGCGAAAGGACTAGGGGGAATTGGTATACCAGTTGCTGCTGTTCTCATGGAATCACGCTTAGAAGTGTTTGAAAGCTATGAACACTCATTTACTTCAGGAGCAAATTTATTAGCCATATCAGCCGCACAAACTTACTTAGATGTACTGGAAAAAGAAAATATTCTTGAACATGTAAGGGGAAATGGAGATTTATTGGGAGAGGAATTAACTGAATTGATGAATCAGTACCCGTTTATCTCTGATGTTAGGGGATTAGGATACATGTGGGGATTGGAAATTTCCGATCGTGAGGGGCATGAAGATCCAAAAATGACACAAAAAATAGTGGAAACAAGTCTTAAAAATGGGTTAATCCTTCGTTCCTCTCGTTATGGCTTTGGGAATGTTGTCAAAGTACGCCCTCCGCTTATAACTAGTAAAGCTGAGATATATGAGATCATCGAAATGTTAAAAAAATCATTAGATGAAGTGATATAGGGAGGCGTTAGTTATGTTAGGAGTTGTTTATAACGGCCCATGGGACGTCAAAGTTCAGGATAAAAAAATTGATCTCACCATATTGCCGGATGAAGTGTTGATAAAGGTAAAAATGACAGGTATTTGTGGAACGGACCTTAATATTATAACAGGTAAATATGAAGCAGCTTTACCTGGCACCATTCTGGGCCATGAAACGGTAGGGGAAGTTATTCAAATAGGTGAATCAGTCCCAAACCTTCAGGTGGGAGAGCGTGTTGTCGTTGATCCCACATATTATTGTGGTCATTGTCGTTTTTGTAGAACTAATCGAAAAAACCATTGTGAATCGAAAACGCAATTGGAAACAGGGGTAAGCAGTGATGGTGCTTTTACAAATTATCACAAAACAAAATATTCTTTCTTGTATAAGCTACCAGACAATTTGAGTTATGAAGTAGCTACCCTGACGGAGCCGCTGAGTTGTGTCTTAACAGGTATAAAGTGCTTAACGCTTCATACCGCTATGAACATCGTTGTTATCGGTGGGGGACCGATGGGCTTGTTATATAGTTTGGCTTTAGCGGCAAAGGGATATTCAGGTGTCGTGGTAGAAAATCAGATTAATAGACAACATCTAGTCAAAGATGTGATAGATCCTAAATGGAGATTGGCGACAAACTTAAAAGGAACGTTAGATGTGTTTGATGGGACAGGCACTCAAATAGATGTGGTCATCGATACTTCGGGTTGCGCTGTTCATGACTACTTACATCATCTATCTAGGGGTGGGCAAGTATTATCTATTGCACTAAAACAACAAGTGGTTGGGATTGACCTTGGTTGGATTGCAGATGAAAGTATCAGCTTTTACGGATCAATAGATAGTCTGAACAACTCTTTCAATGAAGCTTTAGCATTATTAGCAAACGGCGCTATTCCTGGATCTAAATTAATCACTCATAAGTTACCAGTTAGAAAATTTCATCAAGCAGTAAAACTTTTAGGACTGTCCCTTGAAGATAAAGCATTTCGAGCATGTGACGCAGCGATAAAGATACTCGTTCAACCTGAAGGAGAGGAAAATGAGGCATAAACATCACTTTGAGGCTGTTATTTTCGATATCGACGGTGTATTAGTTGACAGTGAACATTATCATCATCAAGCAGTCAATGATATATGCAGTGAAATAGGTCACGTCATATCAATTGATAAAAGTAAAGAGTTAATAGGTTTAAGCTTAGAAGAGACGTTTGATCAACTTCAACTACGACGTGTTACTACTAATAAAAGTGAGTGGATGCAACAGGTAGAAGACAGATATGTGCAAATCATTGATCGTAAAATGGAACGTCCTTATGCTTCTGAATTAATAAAGGCGCTGAAAATCTCTGGTATAAAGATAGCATGTGTCACAACAGCAAATCGAAAAGTGGCAGAAGCAAACTTGAAAATCATAGGAGTACTAGACAGTATCTCTTGTTTAATTACTAGGGAAAGTGTTGTAAACACCAAGCCTGATCCAGAACCGTACACGAAAGCTTTGCACAAGTTAATTGTTTCTCCTGAGCATGCATTAGTAGTTGAAGATAGTGCAATAGGTGTACAAGCAGCTCTTTCTGCACATGTTGGAACAGTTTTATTTTACCCACATGCCATGTCTAACGTTCAAGACATGCACGATCCCGTCATCACAATCAATCGATTTACAGACTTTTCATTTTTTAATCGAATGCTGTCTCAGTTTGTAAACATATAAAAGAGGTGGGGAAAGGGCCATGAGTGAATTGACATCGAGTGAACGAAAGAATTTTGAGCAAATATATCGGTTTGTAGAAGAGAAACGTCTTGAAAAAAACAAGGTTGACTTTTGGATTCCGAAAATATGGAATGAAATCGGCTATAGGGATACTGAAGTAGAGCAATCTGGGCAGATTAAAGTGAATCCTTTTCATTATTTCTTTGAGTTATTTCAATATATATCGGATTATTCTAACAATCCAAACGATAAACACGCGTTAGAATATCGAGAAGCAACCATCTATTCATCGCTTGTAAGGTACACGGCGGCATGGGATTATAATCGAGATGGT